>DEPS01000021.1:27759-28067 GCA_002358875.1 Lachnospiraceae bacterium UBA3386
GTCAGCGTGGTCTTGCCCGCGTCCGGGTGTGAAATAATGGCAAATGTGCGGCGTCTTGCCACTTCCTCTCTGATTGATGCCATAGTTTTCTCTCTTTATATTTAAACAAATCGTTCGCAACATGCCGTGCTCCCATCCGCATCCATACCCTGGATGCAGATGGGAGCGCGGTTCATGGACGCGAAGCGTCCTGATATACATAAACTGGCATTTCAGGGAGAATATCCTTATCTCCTGCGCCTTTCGCGTCCTTCCCTGCCCTCACGGCTCTCGCGGCCGTTCTTCTGGGCGTCCTTGATGGAGAAGGA
>DEPS01000021.1:28114-28659 GCA_002358875.1 Lachnospiraceae bacterium UBA3386
ATGCGGTCCTTGCCCAGGCAGACAACGCGGACCTTATCGCCGAGTGTGAGGACATCCTCGACATGCTCGATGCGGTGAGGTGCGATCTTGGAGATGTGCACCATTCCCTCTTTGCCGGGAGCAAATTCGACGAAAGCGCCGAACTCCTTGATGCTGACGACTACGCCGTCGAGAACCTGACCTTCTTCAAACTCGGTGGTGATCATCTCGATCATGCGCTTAGCTTCTTCCATACCCTTCTGCTCGTTGCCGCAGATGGAAACGCTGCCGTCGTCCTCGATATCGATCTGTACACCTGTGCGCTTGATGATCTCGTTGATGGTCTTGCCGCGCTGACCGACGACATCTCCGATCTTCTCGGGATCAATCTGCATGAAGTCGATCTTGGGAGCGTACTCATTGACGGTCGGACGGGGCTCGGCGATCGCGTCGTGCATGACGCCGTCCATGATAAACATGCGGGCCTCACGGCAGCGCGCGATGGCTCCGGTGACGATTTCCTTAGTCAGGCCGGGGATCTTGATATCCATCTGGATAGCTGTGAT
>DEPS01000030.1:0-7019 GCA_002358875.1 Lachnospiraceae bacterium UBA3386
GTTTTAGGAGAAATATACGTATACATTTCCATTATCTTGACATATGTATTCAAATCTTCATGCTCAACATTACCACTTATTGAAAACTCAACTATAAACGAATACTCAGTGAATGGATTGTTTTGAATTCTTTCTTCAACCTCATTTAAACCTATTTGGTTAAAATCAATCTTTGGTACTATATTCTTTTCCAGTTTTTCTTGGTCAGATACTATTTTTAGTAAATCAATGCATTTCTTATATGATGATTGCATTAATATCTTAGCTGTTAACTCTGCGTTCTGGTCTTTTTTAATCTGACGTTTATCTACAACGATAAATGTGACGATATATAAAGCTATCACAACAAAAGCATTGAAAATGGCACTGAATAAACTAATATTTATATTTTTTACATGAAATCCAAGAAAAGACGCTGTATTAAAATAGTCAAAGACTATATATAGCGCAAATACCACCACTAAACACTTTAAAATCTGTGTTGAGATGTTTTTTTTCAATCCAAACTCATCTCCTTTTTCTATTGTAATTCCAAAAAATGATTTTTTACATATAAACGTCTTAGATGATTATAGTAACAAACCATAGTATCACAGAACATATCACCCTAAAGACGTTCATTTTATATGTTTCTCTTTCCTTATAACAGCCAACTTCTCTTGAAGCTTCCAAAAAGAAGACCCTCCGGCTTCTAGCTTTCATTTAACTACCTTCGATCTGAAATGAACTGCTTACGCATGATAGTCGTTTCTACTGTGAATCGACATCTCCATGGGCAAGTCTCCTAAGGCGCTTTTAAAACAGCGTTTCTAATGTCTTTATACATACTCTCCGAGATATCGCGAACAAATTTCCATGGGATATTTAGGTTCTATATTCAAGCATTTTTGATTATACATTCAATTCAATAATTTCTTAATCTTATCAGTAAGTAGTCCATTTGAGTCACTTTTAATACCCAATATCCTGCGGAACGTCTCACTTAACACACGTGTTTAAATATTTCGACTGACGTATCCTCAATATTCTGATTATCCTTCTCCGATGGGCTGTAAGACTTTTTGTTGTCAAAACATTGTCACCCTGTTTGTGAATTATTTCCTCTCTAATATCCCCGGCAGAACCCCGGCGCAATCATAAGGTAATAGCCGCCTGCTCACGTCAACGCAACTGACAGCTCTTCCCGTTAGCATCAAAATTCTGCAGTGTGCTTCTTCAGCCACCAGATCAAAATCCCGACATACGGAGGTTTCAAATCTGATTCGTTCTCATAACGGGCGAGCAACCTCGCATAGTACTCCCTGTCTCCCTTATGTTTGGCATCCAGCTCTATCAGCATAGCGTTCAATGCCTGCTTCCTGCATCTGATAAGGTTCAACGCCTCACAGTTCAGGTTCAACACGTCATTCAGCTGTGCATCAATCTTTTCGTTATCGGAATAGATCCTTCCGCTGCTCCTGTACCGGATGCTTTCCAGCGTACTTGCAATCAGAGGATTTAAGTCCAGCTGTTTATTACCTCTTTTGGCGTCACATGTCTTCTCATCATCCGAGCGGGCATTGCGGTTACCATTGCAGACTGCCAGCATATTGTTGTAATCCAGAGCCTTCTGCGGATCCGTTTTGCTTTGCGGATCAATATGCTCAATGGTCGCGCCGGGGCTTCTCTTTGGATCCGGAATCCTGCGCATACAGTATGCACAGATTCTCCCCTGATCATTCATAAGGTGCTCCAGAATCACTTCATAGAGATCCTCTGGTTCTCCGTTCTCGCGTTTTCTCCCGGTTGGTGCGCCGTGCATGTTCTGATAAGAAGCGCCTATCATGTTTTTATATTGCTGTAATGCGCGCGGTTCGCGCCTTTTTCTAATCAGAATCATAAAAAAAGCCTCATGCTTCTTCCAGGCTAAGCTGTACCTCACAGGCTGCCGCCTCCGGATCGTCCGTTCCGATTTCATCTTCGATTGCAGTCAGGACCATTCTTGCTTTGTCAAGTTTTCCTTCATCAACCGCTGAATAAAAGTCCTCAAACATCTTTTTGATCCGTTCAGGTCTCTCGTTGGAGCGCATGACGGATTGGATAATGCTGTTTGCATCCTTTCCATAAACCTCAAGCCCGGCACTCTCCGGCTGTTTGTCTCTGAGCAGGATCAGATTATCACTCCGGATGGAATTGATAACAATCGGTGCGTGGGTCGTGACAATGAACTGTACACGAGGAAAGAGCGTCATCAAATCCTCCAGAATCCTTTCCTGCCAGGTGGGATGCAGATGCAGGTCAACCTCATCAATCATTACAAGTCCTGGTGTTTCTGTCAGGGCTTTTTCCATTAAATCCGGATTCAGAAGGGACATACGATATGCAATATCCGAGATCAGACTCAACGTCCCTTTGTATCCATCACTCAATTGGCTGAGCGGCATACGCATCCTTTTGTCGCCTTCATCATAATAGATATCGAGTTCATTGGAGCCCAAATTAAATTGCAGGACCGCATTTGTATGTCCCGTAATCTTTTCATAATATGTCTCGACCGCTTTGCACACGACGTCGAATTCAGGAATGTTACCCATTCCGTTTTCCTGATTCTGATATTTTTGAACGGTCATCTTTTTAAACCAGTTCATCATAAGCTTGATGTTCGCTGTCCCGTCCAGACTATCAACGTATCCGTACAGGCGACTATTCCTTTTAAAAGTGTCCGTCCGCTTTTCACGGTGGTAATCCCACAGGCGGCCTGTTCCATAATAAGCAACCACAGGCAGCATCAAGGATTTATCATCGGAACGAATCCCGGATAAAAGCTTCTTTCCAAGGTCTGTCATTTGACGTGCCTCGATAATTGTAGTTTTTCCCTCAGGACCATTAAGACTTCGTTTCCATTCGATAGAGTCATTCTGAGGACAGCCACATGCTGCAATTTCTACTGGAAACTGAGCTTCTCCTCCCGGTAAGCTCCCAGTTGGAAAAGGCATCAGCGTTGCATCTCTTTTATTTATAGATTTCCCGCTAAGCTCATCAATCGGCTGAAACATCGTGCCTGCCGCAATCGCTGCGGCCTCCAAGACGGCTGTTTTGCCAGATCCGTTGTCGCCTGCGATTACAGACATTCGTTCTGTAAACTTCAGCTCTGTATTATCAAAACAGCGGAAGTTCTTTAATGTCAAACTTTCTAAAAACATGTTCTTTCCTTTCTGAAAAAACATTGAATATGGATAGTAATAATATGTTCAATGATTAAAATATCATTAGATGGACTCCTTTGGAAACATACTACCCATTTTTGTCAGCACTTCCAAATATGCTTGTTGAGATTTCTTTTGAGCTTCTAGTTGGTTCAAAAATCCATCTGGAACATAGGGGTTTTGTATTGTTTCCCAAGTTATTTTATCCTTATATCCCAAAGCATTCGCTATAGTTTCCAATAATTTAAATTGTGCTTGTTCAATTTTCTTTAAATGCTGCAGGTCCGGATTGGAGGTATGATATTTATCATTCAAATCTTTCCATGCAGATAGAACTAAGTTATCGTCAGAAAAAACTATATCAATAACATTCAGTGCATGAACACTATCTACGGTCCACCCATAAATTCGAGCTGTCATAAGTATCTTAAATATTTGTAATTTATCTTTACGTTTTTCAGCTCTATCTTGCAACTTCTGAGCTATTACGACTGCAATGACAGGAGCTACTATTACTGCTATTATATTGATAATCGTTATAACAACTTGGAAACAAGTCATAATCATGCCTCCCAAACAACAATCCATCGTTTAATCACGCTACACTTGGATTAATATACCCAGCCATTCACTTTTGTACTTGAAGTTACGTAGACCGCCAACATCTGTGTTTTTTCCTTTCAAGTAACATTATAAGAAAGCAGATACCTATAAACTATAATGTGGAATCAACAATCCGTTAGACTGCTCAATGTAGAGCGGACAGGTGATGTCAAACGTCTTGTAAAAACCGTTTGCTTTGGCCTGCGGCTCTGTGTTTGATATCTTCGTGCTTCTTACGGTGCATTTTTGGTTGCGTAATGTCATGAATATTTCTTCTTTGTTGTCATAGATGCAGTTTGTTTTATTCTGGATATACACGTTCATTGTTGCCGCAATCATGGACAGGATCAGATGGCCATACAGGGCTTCCTCGCTGTGGATGCGGAGCGGCGTAAGTTTCGAGCTTCCCTTGCTGATGTCAAAATACTGTTCTACAAGCTGCCTCGTATAGTAAGCGGGAAGGATCCCGTCTGTTTCAAAGGGAAGGGAAGACACGATCATGAACAGGCCGGTTCCTTCCAGTTTTTTGTGAAGGCTTGCAGTGCTTGAGTGTTCCTTTTGGGCACGCTTAATGGCTTTGTGGGATTCGTCGCTGGCACGATCCACATCATAGCCCAGATAGGCGAAGCCTTCGTGTTTCTTATGACCAAGCAAACAGTCAACTCGCTTGATATAGACGTACCTGTCCTTGTACTGCACCAGGTTTTCAGCCGTCCTGAGGGTTGGGTAATGTGCTTTTACCACTTCGTTATAAACCGAAAACTTGGAGGAAAGCCTTGAAAGGAAATCAATATCGCAGGCATACAGCTCCTCAACATTATCGTTGGTATAGTATCCGGCATCCATGATCACAAAATCGGCAGCCATTTCCCTCATAAAGAGTTCATTCAGGGTCCTTGTTATGGTGGAAAGGTCAACTATGTTCCCCGGAGTGATGCGGAACAGAAGAGGGTAACCAGTATCGCGCTGGACAAGTACAGTCATCCTTACCTCCCGGCTGATTTTCCCGTTGTGGTTGCTGACAGCCGTTAAAGGGAAATGGATATTGTTTGGGAGTCCTGTGCTGTCCATCAGTACCGCCGGGTCGTCACAGATCGACCTGACCCATTTTACGTGCGCGTCGAAATAATCACTTACGGTTTCCGGCTTCCCAAGAGATTCAAGGAAATCCGTAATGCGCTGGCTGATCAGGTTTGCCTTTGGGTACAGGATGCTGGAATAGTTCCCTTCATACCAGGTCTTCGCATGCGAGTTGGCACTGTTGCAAAGCAGGTAGTACTGGACCATCGAATAGAGGGTGTCTTTGTTCCTGTACGGTATGCTGTCAAGCACCTTATTGTAGCCTGTCGCACGCAGAAGTGAATCGACAAAAAAAGCATCTCCAAAATCCAGGATAATGACCGGTTTCTTCCTGCCATCCTTTTTCAGATCGGACACATATGTTTCGTCTGCTTTGCCATACAAACCTGTTTCGGGGTCGTACGAGAAGATGCCGCGCTCCTTGTTGCAGAATATAAAATGCTCTTTGTCGATAACACGCCCAAGATAGATGACATCTTTTTTCCGCACCCTTCCGGTTTCGTCACGGTAAGATGTTCCCGGAATTTTAGCGTATTCATTGCCGCCCATAGTCTGGTAAGAAAGCTTCATAATATCACCTGTAGTTAAAATTTATATTATTTTAACTACATTATACCAGATAATGGACTCATATGGAAGCAAAACCACTATAAATGATAAAAAAAGAGGCTATTTTGCCTGTTTTCAACAGAAAAACAGACCATGTAGTTAAAACGACACGGCGTAGTTAAAAAATCTACCCGGGAATTCAAGATAATTGGTCACAGCAGCCCCGCCCTTTTCTTTCCAGGCATCGAAGGTCTCTTTCCTGCGCGCACCGTGCAGAAGCCAGGGTGTCACATCGCTGAATTTCATGGTCTCCCTGCACCAGTTGATCAGCACTGAAGCAGGACACACGATGAGGAAGCTGCTCCGGGGGTTTTCGGCATACAGATGCGCCATTGCTGCAATGGCCTGTATGGTCTTGCCCAGGCCCATCTCATCTCCCAGCAGCACTTTTTTCTGCTTCAGGATATAGCGCGCCCCGAAGGCCTGATAGGCACGAAGGTTTCCTTTAAAACATGACAGATCCAGAGGATGTTCTTCAATCTGCGCCGCCAGCTGCGCCGGGATGCTGCTGTAGACCATCTCCTGCCTGGTCTGCGAGCCTGTCAGTTTCTCGAGAAGTGCGTAAAATGCCGCACTGTTTTTTTCGAAGTCCTCCAGGGCAGCGGCAGCCGGCATAGACAGAGCCTCCTTGTACATTTGTACGAAGGTTTCCGCTCTGTGATACAGGCTGCTGCGAAAGAAGTCTACCAGTCCGCCTGCTGCAAGCGCTGTTCTCTCCCGCTTCGCGCGACCGGAAAAAAGCCACCCCAGCCGGCTCCTGATCTCCACTGCTTCCGTCACCTGACGGACTGTCTCCGGCAGCTGCTCCCGGATCGACTGCGCATCCCTGCGGATCATATCGGCATGCCTGTAGACGGAGAGTTGATGAATCAGCTCCTTGACTGGCTGCGTATCTTTTCTTTTATCATGAACTGCGTCTGCAGATGCGGATCTGCCCGTGCTCTCTGCCTCTGCATACAGAGGCCTGTCCGAGACTTTTCCGTCTGCAGATGCGGATCTTCCTGTGCTTTCTGCCCCGGGCATTTCCAGAGTCAGGCGGATCCATTCCCGCTCTGCCAGCCGGTTCAGAAATTCATCGAGGATCACACGGATGGAGTCGACCTGTTTTTCCCCGACACCGTCGACAGCCTGCAGGGCATAGTCAGGTGCACGATAGAGATCCAGGAGATTGCCAAATCCAGCCTGCTCAAGTGCTGCGATCCGGATCCCGGCACGGGAATTTTTCAGTTCCCCGACGGGAATTGCCGCCAGTGCGTCGACTGCCTGTGTCCGGGCAAGCTGTCTGCAGATTCCCTGCAGGGTTTCGCGCTGAGCCTGCTCCTCATCAAAGATCCCGGCAAAATCCGACTCCAGAGTTTGAAGCCGGCCGATCAGTTTTTTTATCTGGTTAAAATCCGGTCTGACTGCCGCCATCCGCCCCCTGCCTCCTGTCTTGCATTGAATGCTTACAGCATATCATGAGAACTTATTTCAGACTCATTTGGAAGGAAAAATCGTTACTATACAGACCCACCTGAAACGCGAGGTGTTTTTCGCGCGCTT
>DEPS01000030.1:7115-13637 GCA_002358875.1 Lachnospiraceae bacterium UBA3386
TTGGAATGCGATTTTCGCAACGTTACAGCAATGCGAAGCTTTGCTACCGCCCTCGATAGGGCGTGTACAAGTAACGAAAAATCAGAAACTGGGATGATCGCGCAGGAGCGCCATAGTCTGCCCGAGCAGTTCAGGGCTGATGCCGTTTGCCAAAACGGCTTTTTTTATACCAGGCACGCGCTCCACCAGTTCTCTGTTAATCAGTTCCTCACTAGTCTGGTCGGCGGCGGCGCATCCAGCGCAGCGCCCCATCAAGTGAAAGAACACGACGCCTCCTTCCACACCCGCCACTTCCAGGTTTCCGCCGTGTGCAGCGAGGTAGGGGCGCACATATTCATCCAATACAGCTTCCACTTCAGAAGTAATATTTCTTTCATCCATACCCATAGAATACTCCTTTAACGATTATTATTTACCCATTATAGCAATTCTAATCAGAAAAGGGAGTATACAATCAGCTGAAATCAGAAAAGGGCTGTTGATCAGCTGAAAAACAGAAAAGGAGCTGCTGATCAGCTGATATTCTCATCTGATTCAGCAGCCCCGTAAAGTTTATGGATCGATATCAGGATGTTTTCCGATCAATGAGTCAGTCAGTGCGCCAGCTTACTCCTCAGGTCTTCATTGGCTTTCTCGACGTTGAGCCTGGTCAGGATCAGCGTGATCAGAAGGTTGAAGCACATGGGCATCCACAGATACATGATATGCAGCATGTTCATGGTGGATGCGGACTGGGTAGCAGCGCCGCCCACATAGCCGCTGAAGGCTAAGAGCCAGCCTGCCAGAGCGGTACCGATACCGCCGCCCAGCTTTGTGCCGAGGGATGTGCAGGAATACATGGTTCCGTCAACGCGCTTTCCGTGTGTCAGGTAGGTGTACTCCGAGCAGGTCGCGATCAGTGCGTTCATGTCGCCCTGAAGGGGGCTCATGCCCAGGGCCGCAATGGCGGTGCAGACCAGCATCAGCGGTACAGAGCCCATATATCCGGCGATGACCACGCCCAGACGGCCCAGCGTGCCGATCACATAGCCTGTCAGGTTCAGCTTGTACATTCCGCCGAACTTCATTACCAGTGCCGGTGTGAACAAAAGACCGACGATCATGGGTATATTGATAAACCACGAGAATACACCCAGCAGGTTGGCGTTTTTGAGGACATAGGTCATATAGTAAATGCCCATGTTAAGAGTTGCGGAATAGATCTGCATCAGGATATAGGACGCGCAGATCATCAGATAGTACTTGTTGCGGATCAGGAGTTTGAAGGCATCAGCCAGGGAATATTTCTCTTCCTCTCCCTCAGCCAGTTTGACTTCCTCTCCCTCAGCCAGTTCTTCCGGAGAAAGTTCCCTGACAGACATAACGGACAGGGTGTTTGAGATCACGCCTACGATCGCGTAGATGATCGCCACAGTCCGCCATGCCGCCGCGCCGCCTCCGAAATAGGCTACCAGGCCGACAGTAATGGTCTGGATCAACATGCTGGTACCGAAGGCGAACATGAAGCGGATGGAACCCATCTGCACACGTTCGTTGTTGTTTTTGGTGATCAGGGCAGTCAGGGCTGAATAGGCGATGTTGTTGGCTGTATAAAAGCCCGCATTCAGCAGTGTGTAGGCGATGAAGAACCACGCATACTGTGCCTTGGGACTCATATCCGCGGGAATGCAGAAGATCGCCACCAGGCAGACCGCGCAGCCAAAATAGCCGTAAAGCATCCAGGGTCTTGCCTTGCCCATCTTTGTATTGGTCTTATCGATCATGGACCCGAAGAAAATATCGCTGACGCCGTCAAAGAGCTTGGACACCGCGATCAGCGTGCCGACGATACCTGCGTTCATGCCCACGGTATCTGTCAAGAAGATCATGACAAAAGCGGACAGCAGCGCATACACCACGTTGCCGGCTATGTCGCCTGATCCGTAGCCTATCTTGTTGACCCATGTCAAATAGGTTTTTTCTTTGTGATCTTTCATTTATTTTTTCCCCTTTATACAATCAAATTTCTATGATAAACCGACATATCGGGCAGCCTGCAGGGCCGGATACATCCGTTAGCCGAGTCACATCTCCTCCGGCTTCAGCATAAAGGAGAAGCGGAATGTATCGGCGGCGACTCTGTATTCAGGCAGAAGCTCAGGCCCGCAGCTGTGCGATCCGATGCCGGCCATGCGGTGGTCGATGCACAGGACCGTGCTGCCGCAGGGCTCCAGCTCGTAATTGTGCCGTTTCCCTTCCAGTTCCTCCTGCGTATAGACCGACGCGTTGAATGAGAAAGTGCTGTCCGGATCTGCATCCGCAGAAGCCGCCGTCAGACGCAGGCCTTTTCCTTTTACTGTCACGAAGTCGCAGTCATAATGACTGCCGCTCTCCTGGGGCCGGATATAATCCTCCTGCATGGAAGCCGCGGTCCCTTTAAAGTAGCCGTGGTGTCCTGCCCGGTGTTTGTCGATATAAGTCTCCATGGGGCCCATGCCGAAATAGCGGATCTTCTTCATACTGCCGCACAGGAAAAGACGCAGCCCGATCCTGGGCAGGTCCGGGTACTCCGGATCCTTGTCCGCCTGCACGTCCAGAAGGATCCTTCCGTCAGCAAAAACAGTGACTTTGTTGTCCATGCGCAGGACCGGCTGGTTTGACATGGAGGCCACAGACTGGCGGATGGAGATTTCCACCGCTTTCGATACGATTTCTGTCACGTATTCTGCGCCTGTTTCCTGCTCCGCCTCATCTGCCGGCCGGGCCGTTTTCCAGGTGACTTCATAAGCCCTCGTCCCTGTGTGATCCAGACGTTCCAGCTTCCATAAATCCACGCCCGGGACATCGTTGTCGGTCGGCGCGCGCCAGACATTGAAATCAATCGGACGGTCAAGCAGCTCCCTGTCATGAAGCTTGAGGGAAGTAAACAGACCGGAAAGGGTATCCAGCCGGTAAGTGAAGCCTTGTCCCTCAATGACCAAAAAGCGCTCTGATTCTGTAACCGTGAGAGAACCCGGGGCTGCCTGCTGCAGATCCGCAGCTGGCTGTGCGCCTGCTGCACCTGCATCCATTTTGTCAGCATCCGGCCGCACCCTGTCCGTACCCGCCAGGAGCCCGGCTGCCTTCAGCGCCCTCGGCTCCGCAGTGGGGATCCGGATTTCGTCAAAGCCAAGTTCATGTCCGGCAGGGAGTCCGAAAGCTTCTTTTTTCAAAACATATGTGACTGTCAAAAAGCATCTTCCCTTGTCCGGCACTGTAAAAGCCAGCGGGATCTCCGCGCAGGTATGCGGCGCGATGGAAGGAATCGCCAGCGGTCCCTCCGCGATCTGTGATCCGTCCAGGGTCAGTGTCCACGCTGCACTGATCTTGCCGTCAGGATCCATAAAGTCCATATGGTTTTCCACAGTGAGGATCTGCCTGCCTGCGTCGTAAGAGGCACGCAGCGGTCTGTGGACATTCTTGTACTCCAGAAGACCAGTGTGCGGCGTCCTGTCCGGATAGACCAGTCCGTCCAGGCAGAAGTTCCCGTCATGCTGCAGCTCGCCGTGGTCTCCGCCATACCAGTACATGGCTTTCCCGTTCTCCGCTGTTCCCTTGTAGACTGCGTGGTCGCACCACTCCCAGACAAAGCCGCCGCAGAGTGCCGGATATGCTTCCGTCAGATCCAGATATTCCTTGAAATCGCCGGGGCCGTTGCCCATCGAATGGCAGTATTCCACCAGCAGAAGCGGTTTATCCGGCTCATTGTCCAGATAGTCCGTGACCTCGTCAAAGCCGGGATACATGCGTCCGAAGAGGTCGATATTGGAGACATCAAATTCCCGGACAGGACTCGCATAGAAAGCACTCTCATAGGTCGTCAGCCTGGCCGGGTCGTTTTCTTTGGTCCAGCGCAGGGCTTCCTCAAACGTGCGGCCGTAACCGCACTCGTTTCCCATGGACCAGACCAGAATAGAGGGGCGGTTGCGGTTCCGTGTGACCATGGACCGGATCCTGTCCAGTGTAGGCTCGACGAAGTCAGGGTTGTCCGCAATACGGAAATGCGCCTTGCGCATGCGCTCCGTGTAATCCTCCTCAGTGAATGTAAGGGGGCCGGTACCATGGCTTTCATTGTCGGCCTCGTCAATGACGTAGAGACCCAGTTCGTCACAGAGCTGATAAAACCAGGGTGAATTGGGATAGTGGCTGGCCCTGACCGCATTGAAGTTGTTGGCCTTGATCATGTTCAGATCTTTCAGAGCCTGATCCAGACTGCACACTGCACCGGTCACGGGATCCGACTCGTGGCGGTTGACACCGCGGAAGGTAATGGGAGACCCGTTCAGGGTCAGGACAAGGTCTTTGACCTCGACTTTGCGGAAGCCTACTTTCTCGGTAATGACTTCCTTTTTTGTATCTATGACCAGGGTATAGAGGACCGGATCCTCCGCGTTCCAGAGATCCGGCCGGTCGACCGGGATAGTGACGTTTTCTGTGCGGAGTCCGGACGCACCGTCACGGTCTCCCTCCCGGCCGGGCCGTATCGTATCCTGATACAGTATTTTGGACCCGTCGGGGCTGATCAGGGTAAGGCTGACAGGAAGGGGTTTCCTGCTGAAGGAAAAGCGGATCTTCAGATCAGCGCGCAGAAAATCGTCGGACAGATCTGTTCCGATGACATAGTCCTCGATCCTGTCCGTCGGCCTGTTCAGGAGATAGACGTCCCGGAAAATGCCGGAGAAGCGGAATTTATCCTGATCTTCCAGATAACTTCCGTCGCACCACTTCAGGACCAGGACAGCCAGCAGGTTGTCTCCTTCCTGAATGAACTCTGTCACATCGAACTCCGACGTGTGGTGGGAAACCTGACTGTATCCCACATAGGTCCCGTTCAGCCAGACATAGAAACAGGAATCCACACCCTCGAAATTCAGGAATACGCAAGGAGCCTTTGGATCCCTGTGCCATTCAAAATGGTGAAGATATGCCCCGCACGGATTGTCCTGGGGGACATAGGGAGGATCAAAAGGAAAAGGATAGCGGATGTTGGTGTACTGGGGGCTGTCATATCCCCGCATCTGCCAGCTGAAGGGCACCATTTCCTTTTTCCACCACTTGCCGGGCTCATAGTCCGGCAGATAAAAATGATCCTGCAGATCGTGGATGCTCGGATACCAGGCGAAGCGCCATTCGCACCCGCTCAGCATCTGCAGACGATCCGAACTCTCCCTGTGCCAGGCCAGCCTGTCACCACGAGTGGACGACGGCACATAATATGCCCTGTCCGGCATGGTATTCTGGTGAAGGACAGAGAGATCCTCATAGAGTCTCGGTATGATCAAATTTTGAACCTCCTTTCACGTTATTTATGCCAGTTGTTCAAGCAGATTTCCTGAAAAAAGCATATCGAAAAAGGAATCCAAACCATATGAACGATTCGATACAAAACCTGCACAATAGGAGAAAGAAGGAAGTAAATGTGGAAATAGGAAGGGGAAATTTAATAAAATGTAGGTATGCCGTAATCCCGGCAGAAAATCGTCATGCCGGGACTTTCCGGCCGCACCATGATCGTAAAGATCAGCTGCCTCGTGCAGCTTATGCAGCGCAGCTGCTTGATCGATTTTTTGCAGTATATGAGAACTTTTGCGGTATTTTGCAGCATACGAAGAAGAGCGTTTAACAGGTAAAAAGAAATGTCAGATCAGAACAAGTCAGACAGAAAAATATCGGACCAAAATACGGGAAAAGGTGCCCCCGTTCAGGATTTGTATGTGAATTCCGGCTATCTGTTTCATTCCAGAGTGCCCTTTAAAGAGAAGAAAATGCCCCTGCGGATCCTGAGCGCAGGTACCTATCAACTATATACTAGACCGCTTCTCCCTACCTGGAGGCCGAAAGGCAGGGTCGACTGGCAGATCATTTATATCGCAGCCGGAGAGGGACATTTCTTCTTCGACGGAAATGAAGTGATTGTGCCCGTCGGCAACATGGTGCTGTATCAGCCAAAGCAGCAGCAGAAATACCACTACCTGGGCAAAGACAAGACCCAGGTGTGGTTTGTCCACTTTACAGGGCGGGAAGTCCGCAGCATTCTCAAGCACTTTGAGATTCCGCTGGACGGTTATATCCTTCATACCGGCATCTCCCGCGACTACGAGGATCTGTTCCGAAGGATGCGGGACGAGCTTGTGAAGTGTTCGTGGGGTTACGAGGAAATGCTGGTCTGCCTCTTCCGCGAACTGCTGCTGACCATCCACCGGCGGATGACAGAAAGTATCCCCCGAATCACCGGCTTCATCCAGGACGAGATGACCCGTGCCAGACAGTACTTCGAGGAGCATTATAATGAAGATATCAGCATCGAGCAGTACGCGGCTTCGCGAGGCATGTCCACAAGCTGGTTCACCAGGAGTTTCCGAAATGCTACGGGCACATCACCCATGCAGTACATCCTACAGACCCGGATCCGGAACGCACAGACCCTTCTGGAGACCACGGATGATTCAATCAGCAACATAGCGTCGATTGTTGTAGAATGCTGAAATAAAGTTATAAAAACGC
>DEPS01000029.1 GCA_002358875.1 Lachnospiraceae bacterium UBA3386
GCTGCCTTCAGCGCCCTCGGCTCCGCAGTGGGGATCCGGATCTCATCAAAACCGAGTTCATGTCCGGCAGGGAGTCCGAAAGATTCTTTTTTCAAAACATAAGTGACCGTCAAAAAACATCTGCCCTTGTCCGGCACCGTAAAGGCCAGGGGAATCTCCGCGCAGGCATGGGGCGCGATAGAAGGAATCTCCAGCGGTCCCTCAGCAATCTGTGATCCGTCCAGTGTCAGAGCCCACGCCGCGCTGATCCTTCCCGCCGGATCTGCAAAGTCCATGTGGTTTTCCACAGTGAGGATCTGCCTGCCGGCATCGTATGAGGTACGCAGCGGTCTGTGGACGTTCTTGTACTCCAGAAGACCTGTGTGCGGTGTTCTGTCCGGATAGACCAGTCCGTCCAGGCAGAAGTTCCCGTCGTGCTGCAGCTCGCCGTGGTCTCCGCCATACCAGTACATGGCCTTCCCGTTCTCCGCCATTCCCTTGTAGACTGCGTGGTCGCACCACTCCCAGACAAAACCGCCGCAGAGTGCCGGGTACTGCTCGGTCAGGTCCAGATATTCCTTGAAATCACCTGGCCCGTTGCCCATGGAATGGCAGTATTCCACCAGAAGCAGAGGGATGTCCGGCTCATTGTCCAGATAGTCCGTGACCTCCTTGAATCCGGGATACATACGTCCGAAAAGATCTATATTGGAGACATCAAACTCCCTGACAGGACTCGCATAGAAAGCGCTCTCGTAGGTCGTCAGCCTTGTCGGGTCGTTTTCTTTGGTCCAGCGCAGGGATTCCTCAAAGGTGCGGCCGTAACCACACTCATTGCCCATGGACCAGACCAGAATGGAGGGGCGGTTGCGGTTGCGGGTGACCATGGACCGGACCCTGTCCAGGGTAGGCTCGACGAAATCCCGGTTGTCCGCAATACGGAAGTGCGCTTTGCGCATGCGTTCCGTGTAATCCTCCTCAGTGAATGTAAGGGGGCCGGTCCCATGACTCTCGTTGTCGGCCTCGTCGATGACATAGAGACCCAGTTCGTCACAGAGCTGATAAAACCAGGGTGAATTCGGATAGTGACTTGCCCTGACAGCATTGAAGTTGTTGGCCTTGATCATGTTCAGATCTTTTAAGGCCTGGTCCAGGCTGCACACCGCGCCGGTCACGGGGTCCGACTCGTGGCGGTTGACGCCGCGGAAGGTAATGGGCGACCCGTTCAGAGTCAGGACAAGGTCTTTGACCTCGACTTTGCGAAAGCCTACTTTCTCGGTAATGACTTCCTTTTTGGTATCTATGACCAGGGTATAGAGAAGGGGATCCTCCGCGTTCCAGAGGAGCGGCCGGTCGACCGGGACGGCAACGCTTTCTGTGCGGAGTCCGGACGCATCGTCACGGTCTCCGTCCCGGCCCGGACGTATCGTATCCTGATACAGTATTTGGGACCCGTCGGGACCGATCAGGGTCAGGCTGACCGGAAGGGGCTTCCTGCTGAAGGTAAAGCGAATCTTCAGATCAGCGCGCTGAAAATCGTCGGACAGTTCTGTTTCGATGGCATAATCCTCAATCCTGTCCGCAGGCCTGTTCAGGAGATAGACGTCCCGGAAAATACCTGAGAAACGGAACTTATCCTGATCTTCCAGATAACTTCCGTCGCACCACTTCAGGACCAGGACCGCCAGCAGGTTGTCGCCCTCTTGAAGAAGCTCTGTCACATCGAACTCCGATGTGTGGTGGGAAATCTGGCTGTAACCCACATAGGTCCCGTTCAGCCAGACATAGAAGCACGAATCCACGCCCTCGAAATTCAGGAATGCGCACGGGGCTTTTGTATTCCTGTGCCATTCAAAATGGTGAAGATAAGCCCCGCATGGATTATCCTGCGGGACATAGGGAGGATCAAAAGGAAAAGGGTAGCGGATGTTGGTGTACTGAGGGCTGTCATATCCCCGCATCTGCCAGCTGAAGGGCACCATTTCCTTTTTCCACCACTTGCCGGGCTCATAGTCCGGCAGATAAAAATGATCCTGCAGATCATGAATGCTCGGATACCAGGCGAAGCGCCATTCGCACCCGCTCAGCATCTGCAGACGATCCGAACTCTCCCTGTGCCAGGCCAGCCTGTCACCACGGACGGACGAAGGTACATAATAAGCCCTGTCCGGCATGGTATTCTGGTGAAGGACAGAGAGGTCCTCATAGAGTCTCGGTACGATCAAAATTGAACCTCCTTTCACGTTATTTATGCCAGTTATTTAAGTCGATTTCCTGAAAAAAGCATATCGAAAAAGGAATCTAAACCATATGAACGAATCGATACAAAACCTGCACAATAGGATAAAGAAGGAAGTAAATGTGGAAATAGGAAGGGGAAATTTAATAAAATGTAGGTAGCCCGAAATCTTCTCAATCCATGATGAAAAAAGATCGTTTTACAGGTAAAAAGAAATGTCAGATCAGTATTTGCCAGACAGGAATATACCGGACCGGAATATATCAGAAAAGAATAAAGAAAAAGGCTCCGTCGTTCAGGATATATATGTGAACTCCGGTTATCTGTTTCACTCCAGAGTACCGTTTAAAGAAAAGAAAAAGCCCCTGCGGATCCTGAGCGCAGGAACCTACCAGCTATACACCAGACCGCTTCTCCCTACCTGGAGGCCGAAAGGCAGGGTCGACTGGCAGATCATTTATATAGCAGCCGGAGAGGGACATTTCTTCTTCGACGGGAAGGAAGTCATAGTACCAGCCGGCAACATGGTGCTGTATCAGCCGAAGCAGCAGCAGAAATACCACTATCTGGGCAAAGACAGGACCCAGGTGTGGTTTGTCCACTTTACAGGGCGGGAAGTCCGCAGCATCCTCAAGCACTTTGAGATTCCTCTGGACGGTTATATCCTTCATACGGGCATCTCCCGCGACTACGAGGATCTGTTCCGAAGGATGCGGGACGAGCTTGTGAAATGCTCGTGGGGTTATGAGGAAATGCTGGTCTGCCTCTTCCGCGAACTGCTGCTGACCATCCACCGGCGGATGACAGAAAGTATCCCCCGAATCACCGGCTTCATCCAGGACGAGATGACCCGTGCCAGACAATACTTCGAGGAGCATTATAATGAAGATATCAGCATCGAGCAGTACGCGGCTTCCCGCAGCATGTCCACAAGCTGGTTCACCAGGAGCTTTAGAAATGCTACGGGTACATCGCCCATGCAGTACATCCTTCAGACCCGGATCCGGAACGCACAGACCCTTCTGGAGACCACGGATGATTCGATCAGCAACATAGCGTCGATTGTCGGCTATGACAATCCCATGTACTTCAGCCGCCTTTTCAGCAAGGCAAAGGGTGTCTCCCCCACCGGTTACAGAAAGATCTATCGCGAGAAATATCTGGCAGAGATCGATAAAGGGTGATTCAGGCAGCTGAAGACATAACGAAAGCCCTGTGCCGTGGGGTTCATTCCACAGCACAGGGCTTCTTGTGTTTTGCTATTTTTCGGTCCGCTGTAAGCTCCAATCAGCTTGTCATTTAGACGCTAATTGATCTTGTAACGGAACAGCACTTTATTATTCGTACTCTAAAACCGGATTCTGTTTCTAACCCGTTCGGGTTTTAAGATATATACGATTTTGACTTTCAGTGATACCGGTTATCCTGATTCCACAGGGTATACGAACTGGTGTTATCAAATTGTTGTCAGGAATGTGTTATCAACTTCTCAGGGTTTTCTCCTTGCAATCATTAGGAGTCCTGCTGCCGTAAGTTATTGTTCACCCGCCTGGGATAGAACATATTCCTTCACAGTTGGACTGACGAACAGGCCATCCACTATAAGCCGGTCAACGAGTGGCTTCACTTTTTCAATGTGACCTTCCCTTTTCGCTCGAAGTAGAACTCCCATTGTTCCTGTGACGGTTAGACCAAGGTATTTTGCCGTCTTTTTGGCCATATTATCATCAAGGATCAACAAATCAGCACTACATTCCTGCGCCAATGTAATTACCTCTATCTCACCGGTATGTAGACGCGTACTGAAACTATTCTTTTGACTCTGTATAGGAGCCTTTTTTACCTTAATCCAGTCAGATTGCTTTACTAGTGTGTGCGCCGGCTCACTTATGATCTCAGACAGCACAGCCTCCGGAATAAGAATCTCTCCATAGAGTTCTTTCAGCAGATTCAAATACCCGATATCCGCCAGGGCTATGATCGGCGTTGTGTTTACAATCACCTTACGCATTGTTCATCTCCTCAATAAACTCCTGCTCGTCATCATATTGAAAGATAGTGATCCCGTTAGTTCCCAGATATTTGATAAACTCTTCCTTGCTCATATCCGCAATTTGTGCACAATAACCCAGAGACACTTTGCTCTGGGTATAATAGCATAATGCTACAGCTCGTTTTGCAAAAGCTAAAGTATCCTGTTTACTCATTTTAGTATCATAGAGGACTTCGTTTGGTATAGAAAAAGCAATTTCACACATATCGCTCATTCCTCCTGTCATTGATCATCAAATATTCGATGTCTCGAAAACACTAGTGAAACACTTCCTATTTGTGTTATTAAATTTAAGTCAGACAGTGTCTGACTTTTTGTATAATTAAATACAGTTTCCGCACTTAAAAAATATTACTGTGACTGAATCCTTTGCTGTAACGTTCTGCCTGGTACCTCTCTGCTGCATGAAATCATTCTTCCCTGCTCTCACACTGAAAACCTTCCATCTCAATCTTATAGGTCATCAGACGAAGAAGGTAATCGGGCATACCGCGCTTTCCCAGATACCAGTCCTGGACTGTACGATACGGAATGTCGAAGTACTTTGCAAAAGCTTTCCAATTCATCCCGGTTTTCTCTTTCAATTTGATTAAATCATCTGTTGTGCTCATATGTTCATGTTAACACGCATTGCGTGTTGAAGCAATATATTTCCAAGAATCAATCAGATGTAGTTCCTATGCTCATTCAACGAGTCACTGTTGGCACCGCCCTTAAAATCAGGTCTGTCATTCTGAACCGGATCATACTCCCAGCCACAGGTCAGGCAGATATCATACTCTTCTTTAATGTAATCCATGCCACAGCACGGACAAACCTTTTTTTCAGCGTCCATCTTTTTCTTCCTACCAGTATGAATCTACATCCACCGATATAAAGAACGTTATCACAGTACTATCTGATTTTACAACGTCAAAATCTCGTACTTCATTTCCATTTTCGTATGTTGCCCTGTTTCCGAGGTATTATAATAAAAATAAAAAAGGCTGCAAAGATATGAAAACTGAACTATTTAGGGAAATCATTAAACAAAGAGAATATGTTGAAGAAATCAGCTGTGGCGAGTGGGCAGACGGAATTGAGGAATGCTGGAGGCAGGAAATCTCAATTCTTTCGGAAGATATTCCCGGAACAATAATATTTCTGAAAACCGAGTGTACTGCATCTGAGTATTCATGGATTAGTGAAATAATTGATGACTTGGCTGCTTAT
>DEPS01000184.1:0-4840 GCA_002358875.1 Lachnospiraceae bacterium UBA3386
GCTCTGTCTCCCGGGAGGAAGGTACTGTGCGTCTTCTCTTCTCCCCGTTATTTATATCCAATTTGCGACTCCTTCTTCTTTATCTTCTCTGTCCTCTTTTTTCCTCTTTCTTCAGGAAGAGTCTTTCATCAGGCGGGATCTGTTTTTCGCCTTCACCCGCTTTTTTCAGGGATTTATTTTTCGCTTTCGCCCACCTTTTTTACGGTATCTTCTTCTGATCCCGAATAGATCACGACCTGGTCTCTGTCGGCATATTTCATCCCGAGTTCGTGGATCGCCTTTTCTCTGATCTCATCCAGACTTATCCTGTCATTGATCTCATTGTATTCGGCGTCATTTTCCGCCCTCTTCTGAGCAAGCTCCTGCTCCATATCCGCAAGCTCATTGGTCGTGCGGGTCACTTCCGCCTGAATCCTTATATAATAAATGAGAGAACCTGTCATAATGGCAAGCAGGATCAGCATGGCCGCAACTGTACGAAAGCTCATGTAGGCTTTGTTTGAATACCTGTTTGATCCCTTCTCTTCGCTGCTCTGTGTGCTGTATTCATTATCAGTGTCTGAGCCGGCGTAGTGTCCTTTCCGTAAATGCCGGACATTACCGCCCGACGTGCGTTTTCTCAGATTTCTGCCGTCTCTTATGCCGGCGGTCTTTCGCTGCGGCCCGGCATGCCGGTCGGCATCCAGTGTTCTGACCATTTTTTCAGATGCTCCTCTCAAATACACGGAGTTTTGCGCTCGCCGACCTTCTGTTACTGTCAAGCTCCTCTTTAGACGGGAGGACCGGCTTTCTTGTGATAACTCTTCCCTTTGAAACACGTCCGCAGGTACAGACCGGAAATTCAGGCGGACATATGCAGGGGTTTTCGTTTCTCTTAAATGCGTTCTTAACGATCCTGTCTTCCAGCGAATGGAAGGTGATAATACAGAGCCTTCCGCCGGGGCATAGGAGGTCGATCATGCTGTCCAGCGAATCCTCGAGGACTTCAAGCTCCCGGTTGCAGGCGATACGTATCGCCTGAAAGGTGCGCTTGCACGGATTGCCTCCTTTTTCCCGCATTTTCATAGGGATCGAACGCTCTATGATCCGGACAAGCTCTCCTGTCGTTTCCAGAGGAGCTTCTTCCCTGGCGCGAACAATGTTTGCCGCGATCTTTGCCGCACATCGCTCTTCGCCGTACTCTCTTAAGATCCTCGTCAGTTCCTGTGCGGACCACTCGTTTACAATGTCCCTTGCCGAAAATCCGGCGCTCCTGTCCATCCTCATGTCCAGCGGAGCGTCCATGCGGTAGGAAAATCCTCTGTCCGGATTGTCCAGCTGATAAGAGGAGACTCCCAGGTCAAGAAGGATACCGGACACAGACGGCTCCCCGGGACCCGCCTGTTCTTCAAGGATACTTCGTACAGCGACGGCCATATTTTCGTAATTGTCGTGGACAAACGTCACCCTGTCGGCAAAAGGAGCCAGCCTGACTTTTGCAGCGGCCAGGGCTTCCTCGTCCTGATCGATCCCGATCAGCCGCCCTCCTTTAGTAAGCCGTGAAGCGATCTCATAAGAATGGCCGCCCCCTCCCAGCGTCCCGTCGACATATATGCCATCCGGTCTGATGGAAAGGCCTTCGAGGACCTCCCCCAGCATCACCGATGTATGTTCAAATTTCACTTTCTGCTCCATATCTTCAGACATTATCTATCCTGCTCCCGCACAGCGAAATGCTTTGCACCGCCTGGCGTGAGTATCAGGACAGAATCAGATTCAGATCTCAAACCCGCTTCCCATAAGCTCCTGCGCGACCTCGTTGATGTCATCGCAGTATCCGTTCTGCTCAAATGTATCAGGATCCCAGATCTCGATCCTCGCACCGACACCCATCATAATCACATTCTTTTCAATATTCGCGTGTGCGCGCAGCTTAGGAGGAATAATGATCCTCCCCTGCTTATCCGGCTCGGCCATTTCTGCCGTAGACATGAAGAAGCGGACGATCTGGCGCTGCTTCGGGGTATTATAAGGAAGCCCGGCAAGCTTCTGCTCGAAGCGTTCCCAGGCGGGAAGGTCGTAGACGCACAGACAAGGATCAAGGCTCTTCGCGATCACAAACCTCTCTCCCAGCGCCTCTCTGAACTTGGAAGGAATGATCACCCTCCCCTTCGCATCGAGAGAATGATCATAGGAACCCATGAACATTCGCCACTTTCCTCCACTTTCACCCACTTTTATGTCAATCATATCAACTTGACAGGGATAATTCAATACCTTTGGAGCCATTTTCATCAGTTCGATGGATGTTCGAGTTACAGCTTCCTTCTGTCTTCCCTATGCCCTCCCCGGGTCCGCAGTCCTCCTTAAGGCCGGGATTCCCTGAGCCTTTCCCGCAATAAAAAAAGCCTTTCCCCCTGGGGGAAAGGCTGATCCAGGCATTAAAAGCAGTCCGGTCCTTCATTTCACAGGATGCTTCCCTGTTCATTTATACGTCAGTTGTCAGTTACAGTGCCGGTTTTGATGTCTCTTTTTCTGCCGCTTTTATACCTTCCGATAATGATCACAAGGATAGAAAGAACGGCGATCACGATACCCAGTACCATAGAGACCGGAGTTTTTGTTCCGGGAATATAGAGCTGGTCCGTCCGGATCGACTCGATGACAGCACGCCCGATGCCGTACCCCGCCAGATAGACGAGAAACAGCTCTCCGTTGAAGCGCTTCACCTTTTTATGAAGCAAAAAGCAGAGCAGCGCCAGCACCATCAGGTTCCAGAGCCCCTCGTAGAGGAAGGTCGGGTGGACCTGAATATAATTGGTCCCTGCTTCCATATGAGCCCTGATATTTTCGCTGATGTCCGAATCCCGCACCATGGAGACGGGAAGCCGCATGGCCAAAAGGCTGTCCGTATATTCTCCGAACACCTCCCTGTTAAAAAAATTTCCCCACCGCCCGATCACCTGACCGGTCACCAGGCCAAAACCGACATTATCCAGAAAAAGGAAGGGATCCGCTTTTCTGAGCCTGCAGAAAATGATGATCGTGGCCACGGCGAGGATGATACCGCCATAGATGGCAAGGCCGCCGGCCCGCAAATTGAAGATCTGCAGAAAGTTGTCTTTATAATAATCCCACATGAACGCCACGTAATAAATACGGGCGCCGGCAATCGAAGAGATCACGATCCAGATGAAGCAGTCCCAGTACAGATCCGGATCCTGGCCGGATCTCTTTGCCACCTGTGCCGCGATCGAGATCCCGATCAGCATGGCGGATGCCACCAGGATCCCGTACATTGCGATACCAAAATTTCCGATCATGATCGTCTTTGGCACATTTCGCAGATATATCCCCAGATGGGGAAAGGCGATGTCCATATCGCCCATCATTTGCTCCATATACAGGCCTCCCTGTTCTTGTATAAGTTCTGTTATTACACCGGAAAAACAACCGCAGATGCCTCCCGGCATTTGCGGCTGCTCTCCCTGCTGTTTTACACGTTGAATCTAAAGAGGATCACATCGCCGTCCTTAACAACGTATTCCTTTCCTTCCATGCCTACCAGGCCCTTTTCGCGGGCGGCGGCCAGGGAACCGAGCTCAAGGAGGACCTTGTAGTTTACGACCTCGGCCTTGATGAAGCCTCGTTCGAAATCACTGTGGATCTTTCCCGCTGCCTGAGGTGCTTTGGTGCCGATCCTGATGGTCCAGGCGCGGGTCTCGTCCTCTCCTGCGGTCAGAAAGCTCATGAGCCCCAGAGTGCGGTAGCTGGCCCGCACCAGCTTGTCAAGACCTGCCTCCTTTACGCCGAGGTCTTCGAGGAACATGGCCTTCTCCTCGTCGTCAAGCTCCGCGATCTCAGATTCGATGCTGGCGCAGATGACGAAGACCTCGCTCCCTGTCTGCGCGGCGTATTCGCGCACCTTGCGGACGCCCTCATTATCAGCCCCGTCGTTGGCAAGATCGTCCTCCGAGACATTGGCCGCATAGATGACCGGCTTGCCGGTCAGGAGATTATAGGTCTGCAGCCACTTCTCCTCATCCTCCGAAAGCTCTGCTCCGCCTTGCTCTGTCAGAAGGGAAGCAGGTTTTCCTTCCTCAAGATGCGCCCGCACTTTTTTGAGGAACTCCATCTCTTTTCCCGCTTCCTTGTCCATCTTGGCCGTGCGCGCCACCTTGGAGATTCTGCGCTCGAGCACCTCCAGGTCAGCGAAAACCAGCTCCAGATTAATCGTCTCGATGTCCCGCAGGGGATCGATGCTTCCGTCGACGTGGATGACGTTTTCGTCCTCAAAGCAGCGCACGACATGGACGATCGCGTCCACCTCGCGGATATTGGCCAGGAACTGGTTGCCAAGGCCCTCTCCCTTTGACGCGCCCTTCACAAGGCCTGCGATATCCACGAACTCGATCACGGCAGGAGTGACCTTTTTGGAGTGATACATCTGGCCAAGGAGCTTTATCCTCTCATCCGGAACCGCCACGATACCCACATTCGGGTCGATCGTGCAGAAGGGATAGTTAGCCGCCTCCGCTCCCGCCTTTGTCAGCGCATTAAAAAGCGTACTTTTGCCTACATTCGGAAGACCGACGATGCCTAGTTTCATTTATGTTTATTCTCCTTTAAAAACGGTATTTTCCTGTTTACTGCCCGAACACATTCGGCGTAATTAAGAATTATAGCATATCGACTTTCTCTTCTCAACACATTTTGTTCCATCCGGGATTTTTCCCGCAAAAGCAGGATAAAAAACACATTCTGTTCAGTTAAGGGCCTTTGGCGCCTGGGCGGGCGGTCCCGGACGTCCCCTGCCCGGCAGTTCAGTTGGAATCGGGCAGGTCAGCCAGAACCGGGCAGG
>DEPS01000184.1:4870-14281 GCA_002358875.1 Lachnospiraceae bacterium UBA3386
GAACCGGGCAGGGCATTCAGATACGCCCCAACCATTTCAAGCTCATCCTTATAGATACAGTTTGGAAGGGAGCCGTCAAGAACGGCGCTAAGGCATGCATTAAAATCCATCCACCTGACGGACTCGACCTCCTCTGCCTGGAGACAGAAATCCCCATCATCAATGTGCTTTGTCACGACATAAACATTGCTTAACTCTTTATCGCGGAAAGGATATCCATGAAAAACCGCCTCAAAGGCACCCCTGTGCTTTCCGACAAAGTGCAGATCTTCAGGCCCTGCCGTGACGCCAAGCTCCTCCTTAAGCTCGCGGAGCGCGCCCCTTAGCGGATCATCACCGGTAGAAAGATGGCCCGCAGAGGAGATATCATAACAGCCCGGATTGGAGTCCTTGTGTGCGCTGCGCTTCTGAAGGAGCACCTCCCAGCCTGAAACGGGCATTTTTCCGCTTTGAAGACTTCCGCCGGTCTTTTTTCTGACGATCCAGGTGTGCACTGTCTCGTGAAAGCTTCCGTCGCGGTGGGCGACTCCCCGTTCCCGCACAAGTCCGGACCTGGTCCCGTCTTCGTCAAGAATATCAAAGAGCTCCAGGGCCCTGCCGTTCAGCGCTGCGGACACCAGACCTCCCTGTCCGTTGTAGACCAGTTTTAAGGAGAAAAAAGGAGCGTTTTCGTCGATCAGGCGGAAAAAGATCTTGTCGCCCTCCCAGATATTGAGGCTCCAGACCTTTTCAATATCTACCCATTCCAGCTGTCCTTCGTCACATGCAGCAGGCTCCCCTTCGAAGCCGTCAGCCGTAAACAGATGCATGTATTCCGTGACGCCGTCCCCGGACACGAAGGTGACGATCCCCCTGAACCTCCAGGAAGTCAGGGTATAGCCCGTCTCCTCCCGGACTTCTCTTAAAAGACATTCCTCCGGGCTTTCGTCCGCCTCAAAATGGCCTCCGACCCCGATCCATTTGTCTTTATTTACGTCATTCTTTTTCACCGTCCGGTGAAGCATCAGATACTTCCCGTCCTTTTCCATATAGCACAGCGTGCTCAGTTTATTCTCTGTTCCCATTTTATTTTCTCTTTTAAAATGAAGCCAGCGCAAATGTTTTCTCTTCAAATTGCCGCCGGGACAAATATTTTCTCTCCAAATTGCCTCCAGGACAAATGTTTTCTCCTAAAAAAATCCGGCCGGGACAAAAAAATACCGGCTACGAATTGAACAGATGCCACTGTTCGAAGCGTGCCGATATCCGGTGGAAAGGTCGGACCGGAACAGCCCGATATACTAAAGGATATCGGGCTGTCCAGGGTCGTATCAACGCTCCCGGAAAACGATTGTCCCGTCCGCCTTCATCTCATCCACAATAGCAAGGCTGTACAGATCGACGCCCGCTTCCCGAAGGAGCCTTCCTCCATTCTGGAAGCCCTTTTCTATGGCGATCCCCACGCCCGCAGTCGTCGCGCCGGCCTTGGCGCAGATATCCATAAGGCCCTGCGCCGCCTTGCCATTGGCCATAAAGTCGTCCACGATGAGAACGACATCCTCTTCATGAAGATACTGGCGGGACAGGGTGATCACATTGTCAACGTTATAGGTGTAGGAATGGACGACTGACGTATACAGGTCTCCGTCCAGATTCATGCTTCTCGACTTCTTGGCAAAAACCAGCGGTACGCCGAACCTGCGCGCGACCGGATAAGCGATCGCGATCCCCGAGGACTCCACCGTCAGGACGCGGGTGATCTTTTTGTCCTTAAAATGCTCGTAAAACTCCTCGCCGATGCGCTCAAGCAGTGCAATGTCCAGCTGATGGTTGAGGAAGCTGTCCACCTTGAGGATGTCGCCCTCTCTGACCTGACCGTCCTTCTGAATTCTTTCTTCAAGAAAATTCATATTCATCTCCCGTCTCCGCAGGCCGGTACTGCACCGTGCGGGAAAAAACCGGTCTTTTACAGACCTTCCTGAATCTCTGTCTTTTTATTTTCTGTCAAGCTGGTAAAAACCGATCTTCTTATATACCTTTCTGAGCGTCTTGTTGGCAATATAGGAGGCTTTCTGAGCTCCCTCCATATAGACGTTATTGAGGTAGGCTTTGTCGGCGATCAGGCGCTTTGCCTCTTCACGGATGGGATTGAGGGCGTCCACAACAGCCTCACCGACTGCAGGCTTGAAAGCGCCGTAGCCCTTCCCCTCAAACTCGCGCTCGATCTCCTCGAAGGACTTTCCCGTGATCGTCGCATAGATATTCATCAGGTTGGCGACGCCGGGCTTGTTTTCCTTATCATAGCGCACACAGTTTTCCGTGTCTGAATCCGTGATGGCCCGCTTGAATTTTCTCATAATGACATCCGGCTCGTCCATGAGAAAGACACAGCCCTGAGGGATGGACTTGGACATCTTGGAATCCGGAGTCGTGAGCCCGTAGATGCGGGCGCCGACCTTGCTGATAAAGGGCTCCGGAACGCGGAAGACTTCGCCGTAAATGTTGTTGAAGCGGTTTGCAATATTCCTGCAGAGCTCGACGTGCTGCTTCTGGTCCTCGCCCACAGGCACATAGTGGGGCTGATAGAGCAGGATGTCCGCCGCCATCAGAGAGGGATAGGTGAAAAGCCCCGCATTAATGTTGTCTTTGTGCTTGTCCGATTTATCCTTGAACTGTGTCATGCGGGTCAGTTCGCCGAACATAGTATAGCAGTCAAGCACCCAGCCCAGCTGCGCGTGCGCGGGCACATGGGACTGCAAAAAGAGGGTATTTTTCTCGGGATCCAGGCCGCAGGCAATATAGATCGCCAGCATCTCCAGAGAACGGCGGCGCAGCTCCTTTGGATCCTGCCGGACCGTGATCGTGTGCATATCCGCCATGAAATAATAACATTCATAATCATTGACGCGGTCCGCCCAGTTCTTGATCGCCCCGAGATAATTTCCCAGATGCAGGTCCCCGCTCGGCTGAATCCCCGAGAGCATGATCTTTTTTTCATCACCCATGATGTCTGTTCTCCTCCTGTATGCTGTTTGTTTGTTTTTTCACATTGTAGCCTGTAAAGGCTCTTCGGTCAAGAAGTGCCTGCCCCCGTTCTCAAGAATGAAAACAGAATGTTACTGTTCACACCCTCAGATGGGGCATGAGCAGTAACAGAAAACCGGGCTGCCAGACCGGCTTTACGCCCGCCTGACAGCCCGGTTCGGGCTTACTGCGTCACCGCAGCCTCGCAGCTGACAATACAAACACTGCCTGCTGTGAAAAATCAATCGTTACTGTTATTTGCTGATCATAACACTCTTGTAAGTGCTGTATGCAGAGTAATACGTTGTGCCGTTTGACCGCATGGCAGCCCGGATCCTTACATAATAAACTGTATCAGGATCCACATCCGGAATCTCCCTGGATGTTGCCGTGCCATCCGTGATCGTTACAGACTGCGCGTCAGTGAAGTCTGTATTCTTGCTGTATACAAGCTCGTAGCCCGTCGCTTTGACGTTCTGACTCCACTTAACCAGCATTTTTTTCACTACACTTCCCGTTTCTTCTGTACTCTCTGTTACCTGAGAGACAGACGGTGCGGATACAAAATATGTGGTCACGGATTTCTGAAGCGTGCTGTTGCCTGTATACGCAAACGCGATCACCTTGAACATATACTTAGAACCGTTTGTCTTTGCATTTTTGTCCGTAAACGAGACTGTCGTTCCCTTATTAAGAGTCGCAATGACTGCAGATCCCCTGTATACAAGGTAACCCTGTGCTCCGCTGACCGCATTCCAGCTAAGCTTTACACCTGCCGCGGTATTCTCTGTCGTAAGAGAAGATGTCGCTGCCGGCACCACAGAGACCGTCACCTTAGCCACAGCCTTTTTATAATTCTTTGCCATTTGAGCCGTGACTGTGATCGTTGCATTACCGACCTTCTTTGCCGTGATCTCTCCTGTGCGGGATACACTGACAATATTGCCGTTATCGCCTTCACAGGTGTAGGCGACTTCTCCCTGCGCTCCTGTTACAGTTATTTTTGCTTTCCTTCCGACCGCGATCTTATCGACTGATACCTGGGCGTCAATGCTCTGTTCAGCCCTGCCGATCGCAAAATCTTTGGAGGCGGTTCCTGTGTAATTTCCTGTACCGGAGATCACCGCAGTTGCCGTTCCTGCATCTACGTTGTTGCTGTAAATGAGTGTGTAATCTTTTTCAGGCGTGAGCCGGCGGTCGCCGAATGTTACTGTTACTTCAGGTGTTTTTGCCGTCCCGTCATATGTAAATGACGAAGGTTCTATTGTAAGGACAGCATTTCCGACCGAAGCCGACGCGACCGAAACATCTATGGTCTTTACTGTTTCTCTGTAGAGTTCTGTCTCTCCCGCTGTGATCGTGATCTTTGCCTCACCGACAGCATGTGCAGTCACATTTCCGTCGCTGTCAACTGTCACGATACCCTCGTTGCTGCTGACGTAGCTGAGCGCCGCGCCTTCTTCCGCCTCCGCTCCGATTGCAGCGGTGTCCAGATAGATGATCTCAAGATCATCTGCCTTGATATCCTGTCTCCCTTTAACGACCCTTACTTCAGCCTGTGCCTCTCCTGCATTGTAGAGATCTGTTGCTGTCGCAGTAACATTGATCCGGGTGCTTCCGGGCTTCACTGCTGTAACATTTCCTTCTTCATCCACCGTCGCAATGGACTCATCCAGAATTTCGTAGCTCAGTTCTCCCTGAACACCGGTCACAATGAGCTGCCTGCTCTCAGGATATTCGATCTCGATATCCTCAACCGAAATGTCCTGCTCTCCCTTCCTGACTTTCACCCGGGCCTGTGCTCTTCCCGCAGTATAAAGATCCGTTTCCGTCGCAACAACATTGATCTGCGTGCTTCCGGGCCTTACTGCGGTAATATTTCCTTCTTCGTCCACCGTCGCGATCTCCGGATCAAGGCTCTCAAAACTCAGTTCCGTCTTTGCTCCGTTCACTGTAAGTGTCTCGGTATTCGGCAGGGCGATCTCGAGATTCTCTGCTTCAATCTCCTGAGAAGCCTTTGTCACTCTTACAGTAATCTGCGTGGAAGACTCTGTATAGTTGTACGTTCCTCCCGATATGACGGTTACCTGCGTCTCTCCGACACCTTTTGCCGTGACAAAACCTGCCGAATCCACTTCAGCAATCGATGTGTCTGCGCTCTTATAACTCAGCGCGCCCATATTTCCGGTTACATTAATCTTTTCATTCTGCATATATGACAGAGCAAGATCCTGCGCCGTCAGATCCTGAGGCGCCTTTGCGATCACAAAGGTCTCTTCCTTTTCGTCTTTGAAGTTCCCCTTTCCGCTGACCGTCACTCTGGCTTCGCCGGCGTTGATATTATCTGTGTAGCCGACTGTAAAATCAGTTTCTGTCGCAAGCTCATGGCCGCCGAATGTTACCGTTACAGAAGGTCGGTTTTCAGATCCGCTGAACACATAGCCGCCTTCAGGCTCTTCAACAGTTATGTCCGCGCCGGCGATCGACGCCCTGTGGATCACGAAGCCGGCTGTAGCAATACCTCCGAGGCTTCCTTTGCCTGTGACCGTAACCGTTGCTTCCCCGGCCTCAGTATTATTACGGTAAGATACCGTATAATCGCTTCCCTGCGTCAGTTCTGTACCTTCATAGACAACCCTGACATCAGGACGGCATTCTTCCCCGGTGTAGGTGAATTCTTCCGGTGAAAGCGTTATCTTAGCATCGCTGATCGAAGACGCGGGCGCGGGATCTCCGGATTCACCAGGCTGCAGATCCCTGGCATATACCAGAACAATGCTTTCCGTCAGATTTCTGGGAATTGTACCGTACAAACCTCCGTTGGTTCCCTCATAAACCGCCGGAAGCGCAACGGTCTTCGTAAAGGCCGCGGGGGAATAAATCGTACTGATCTTTGAGCATCCCTTGAACATATAGCTGACATGCTCAATGGAAGTCGAATCAAATCCGCTGATATTGAGTGTCTCCAGTTCACTGCATTCGCGGAACATGGAGCGCACGTTAACAAGTGCAGGTGTCACAAAGCTGCTCAGATCCAGGGTCGCAAGACTCCGGCAGTTTCTGAACATATTGCTCATGTCTGTGACATTCGTCGTATCGATTCCTGAGATCATCAGGTTCGACAGGCTTTCGCATCCATGGAACATACCGCTCATGTTTTCCACGTTTCCGGTTTTCCAGTTCCTTAGATTGAGGGTCTCAAGATTTTCGCACCAGTAGAACATCTCGCTCATGTCTGTGACATTCTGCGTATTCCATCCGGACATGTTTATGTTGGTAACAGCATTACAGCCGCTGAACATGTGCCGCATATCCGTGACATTATGCGTGTCGAAACCGCTTAAATCGATCCTTTCAAGCCCGTAGCAGTCTGCAAACATAGAACTCATATTTGTGACATTTGCAGTATTCATACCGCTCAGGTCTATTTCATGAAGACTGCAGCAGTAATCGAACATTCTGCTCATATTCGTCACCTGCGACCAGTCCAGTCCTTTGATGTCAAGCTCTGTAAGCTCTGACATATTTCTGAACAGACCCTCGCAGTCAGCCGGGACCACTACTCCTTCATCAAATGCAAGAGATCTGATCTTCCCGCATTTTTCGTCCCACATACCAGGTGTGAGCTCCACAGTATTATACTGAGTACCCGCGATCGTCACTGTTCCGGGAACAGTGACCTGTTCCTCTTCACCAAAGTAGGAAAGAAGCCTGACCCTGTCTGCAATGACCGTATAACTGTAGTCACTGAGTTCTTCCCCTGTTTCCGCCCTGGTCAGCACCAGGCTCTCATTGAGCTCCTTCGGAAGCGAGAAGTAAACTGTTCCATTCCCATCCACAAATCCGGCAGGAAGCTGAATATCCGCACTGAGTCCTTTCGGCGCGCAGATCTTCTGCAGGTTAACTCCCTTACCAAACATTTCCTCCGCAGTGACGATTTCTGAGACATCAACGCCGCCCATATCGATTTCCTGAAGTCCATCTACTATAAACAGATCGCTGCAGTCCTCAGGGAAAATAACACCTTCACCAAGGGAGATTTTCCGGATCCAGCCGGCGTTGTAATTATTCCAGAGTCCGGACTTGATTCGAATACCATATTCATTTCCACCGATCAAGGCACTTCCGGGAACCTCAAGAATAGATTTGTCATCTACTCCGCTGTCATCTCCGTCATCATCGTCTTCATCGTCATCGTAATCATCATAGTCATCGTAATCATCGTCTTCGTGCCTGCCCTTATAGCGCTCGAGCGTGATGACACCGTCTGTTACGGTAAAATCATAATCCCTGAGCCATTCGCTGATTTCCGCCCTCTCCAGAGTTATGCTCTTCTCAAGGCCCTGAGGAAGAGATGTATATAATGTTCCGTCTTCACTGATGAAGGGAGCTGGAATTGTCGCAGACACTGTCAGCCCTGTCGGGGCACAGATTGTCATAAGATTCGGGCAGTTATCGAACATTCCATAGCAGTACCGGATCCCGGAGGCATCGATTGCCGCCATATCTACTGTGGTAAGATTCTCTCTTCTCTCAAAAAACCAGCTGCATTCCTCCGGGAAGACCACACCCTCCTCGAACTTGATGGATGTGATCCCTGAAGGCCAGATGTTACCTCCAAAACTAACTTTACTGTATTCAACCCCGTCTATCACCGCGCTTCCGGGGACGACGATTTCAGACTCATCGCCATAATACCCGCGGAGAACGATTACATTATCATTGATTTCGTAGTCATAATCTGCAAGCCAGGCACTCTCGGGAGCCCTCGTGAGCGTGATGCTCTCCTCAAGCCCTGTGGGCAGTGCCGTATAGCCATTTCCGCTTTCATCATAATACTTTCTATAAAGAGGCACCTCGGCTGTAAGTCCGGTCGGAGCCTTGATCGTCTGAAGCCTGGAGCAGCCATCAAACATATCCTGGCCTTCCTCGACATTGGAAAAGTCCAGTGAGCTGAGATCGACAGCCTCAAGGCTCCGGCATCCGCTGAACATTCTGCTAATGTTCTTCACGTTCGTCAGATCCACATTGCTGAAGTCTACGGATGTGAGGGAAGAAATACCGGCAAAAAGTCCGCTGGAATTTTCCGGGAAAGCCACACCCTCTTCAAAGGAAAGACTTGTGGTAGAAGCGGGCCACATCCATGCGGAAAGTTCGACCCGGTCATAATCCTGCCCCCGCGCCATTGCATGACCGGGTACCGTAATTTCGGTATCATAACCCTTATATCCTGTGAGAACGATCCGGTCCTCCACGACCTTGAAGTAATAGGAATTGAGCCATTCGTCCTTCTTAGCATTATAAAGGCGAATGGTAAACCTGCCGGGATCATAACCATATAATCTCACAGCAAAGTAATAGGTTTTACCCTTCTCAAAATCATAAATCAGGCTGAAATTTCCGTTGATTCCACCATCGTCGTCATAATTCAGCCTCATTCCCGAAGAATTGTAAAGCACTGCATATGTATCACAACTATCCGACTCAGAAGCCAGCTCGTATTCTCCTGATTCATCCGGCTCGAACCTGTACCAGGCGACAGGCGCTTCCTCCGTCACCTCAACATCCGCAGATTGTCCGACCGAAATATCGACAGCATTTGATAAGTCCTCCTCTGTCGGATCGCCTTCCTGCCTTTGATAGTGCAGCACGAAATTAAGTGTCTTTGACTGCCCGTATTGATCCGTCACTGTACAGGTGTATATTGCACCGTCTTCAAACGGACTATAGATATAGGCGCAGTATCCTTCATTGGCAACACCATTTCCTTCCGGATCACGCCAGTCATAGGACAGGTCATAAAGATCCGTCGAGCCTCCCGCATTGACTCTCATCCATATTTCATCTGCGCCCGAATTGAAAGAAATCTCTGTGGTGTCCTCGCCCTCTTCCGCTCCGTCAGGCCACACGTTCAGCTCAGGTACTTCTTCAAGAAGATTAAAGAAAACTTCTTTCGTATTTCCGTATTCATCCCGCACATAGAGTCGATAGGCATCCCTGTCCTCGGGCGAAGCCACATCGAGGGAGATTTCAAGTGGATACTCGGTACCATCCGAAGTACCGCTTTGCCCTTTTATTTCCTCATATTCATAATAATCCTCATTAAAGCGTTCCCAACTCCAGGAGATTACGGTGCCCTCCTCTGCCTCAACAACGGCCGTGAGCGCAATGTCGTCAAGCCCTCCGACGGCGTAATAAATCAAAGAATAATCTCTTCCTTTGTCCTTTGGCCAGGCCTGAAGATTCGTTAATGCCCGGAAATAATAATCCACCGAAGCGGCATTTCCAAACCGGTCTGTCACCGTGCACTGATAAGTCTCATGCAGGGAAGGCCTGGTGACGACGATGGAAGGGGATGTTTCCTCAATATTTTCCCAATCCTTTTTCCACTGGTAGGTTATTCCATCC
>DEPS01000184.1:14411-21403 GCA_002358875.1 Lachnospiraceae bacterium UBA3386
GAACCTGAACTCAAGCCTGTAAACCTTCCCGAATGTACTGGTCGCTGTAAACCGGTAGGAAGTCCCGTTTTCAGGTGAATCCACGTGATAGGTCAGGTCATCAGCATCAGGAATCGTCTCGTATTCCCCGTCCCCGCGGCGAACGGCCCATTCATAGACGAGACTGACTCCGCTTTCATTATATATCTCCACCTGGAGGTCCGCACCGGATTCCTGATAATCCTCTGCATCCATATCGGAAGAACTGCCATGCCAGACATCAACCCATTCGTCCGCATAAAAATGAAATTCCGCGTCAGAAGAATTCCCATCTTCATCTTCCACATGGCACTGGTACCTGTCATCGTGGACAGGTTTCTCCACGACATACTCCTCGCTGTCTGCTCCGGCAATATCTATCCATTCTTCAGTTTCCGAATCGAGTTTTCTCCACTGGTAAGTCAGACCGCAGCCTTCGCTGTTTTCTGCAATGGTGCGAAGCGTGCAGGGACCGGTCCCGACACTCATCAGGTCAATATCTTTATAGGACTCCCATTCATCATTTCCTTCCGGATATACGGTCAGATAACTGTTTATCCGTACATGGAACCACAGATCTGCCTGAAGGCTCCCGTCCCCTGTCCCGGTATCCACATGGCAACGGTAAGAGGCCTTTTCAGAAACATTTTCAAGACCAAGATAATTCTCACTGGATCTGCCCTTTATCTCTTTTCCGGCTTCATCATACCAGGTAAAAAATAAGTCCGTGTAATAATCGTTATTCACCCAAAGTTCCTGGTAAGTATACTTTTCAAAACGATAAGTATGTTCCCTGTCTGAACAGCGTGCCTCACCTGGCCAGACAGGCAGCCAGCCAGCTTCTCTGAGGGTAAATTCAGTATACCGGATATTTCCAAACTGGTCTGATACTTCACATCCAAAAACCTGCAATCCGTTGTTGTTCACTGCCGTGTAGCTGTCGGAATCCTCCGAGTCGCCGAGCGTGTTTCCGTTCTGGTCTATCCATCTGTAGGACCAATTGTAGACGCCCTCGTAACCCTTATCTACGGCCGTAACCACCTTAAGCTCCTGACTTGCACCTTTTTCAACAGTATAGGTATAATCCCCGGCGCTGTTGCAGGACCAATAGCCGGCAACGCGGATATTGAAAGAAGCAGACCCGCTTCTAATTCTGTCAGAAACGACGCAATAGATATAGGCATTACGGATTCCTGAATATACAAAGGTATCAGAACTCTCCTCCTGCTTCTCATCATCCACATACCATTCATATGTCACAGGCAGGGTTGACTGAGCAACGACGCGCAGTTCTATATTTTCACCAGGCTCAATGCTCCTATATTCACTTCCGATTCTCTGCACAAAGAAGCTGTCATCATCCTTTTCAGCAGAAAGCGTAAAGGCTGCCTCCTCAAGCGAATCCCAGCGATAGGCCTGGAAATAGTATTTTTCGTCTTTTTCAAGATAACATTCTATCGCATTCCCGTATTCACTATCATCCGGATCAATGTACTCGGGCTCAAAGCTAATAGAAGCAATGCTGTTCCTGTCTGAATCATATACCGTTCCCTGCAGGCAGAAATCGGCATTGATAAAAAACCTGTAGACGCCGCTCTCCGAAGGTGAAAACGTGTAGAAAGTATTTTCCGAATCTTCCGAAAATACACCTTTCGCACTTCCGGGGATATCTATCTCTTCAGCACTCAGGAATGGATCCAGATTGACATAAAAATCGGCAATGGATCTATTTCCCGATATAATATCCGTAACCTCACAGTAAACATGATGATATGTCGTAACATTCGAAAGCGCGATGGAAGGACCGTTGTTGTCCCCTTCCATTTCCTGATCGTCACAGTACCAGGAATAGGAAAGCTCCGCTCCCTCCGTGCTTTTCCCGTTTGAATAGACGGTCGCGACAGTGAGCTCGACATCGCTTCCTCTTCCGACTTGGTACTCCCTGGAGGTATACTCCGGACCTCCATTCTCTGAAGGATATGCCCATATGTACGGATATTGTGTCCAAAGCTGGAATGTCACCGTAATTTCGTCTTCTGTTCCCTCCGCTCTGACCTTGCAAAGCACACTTACAGACGATCCTGCTTCATGAGGCTCCGCAGTAAAAGAAGAACCTGTGGCGCCCGGTACAGCGACCCACTCACTGCCGTCTTCCCCTTCAACCCATTTCTCCCACAAATAGGAAAGCTGAACCGCTTCATCATAGTACTGCGCATTTACGTTCAGCTCAAACTGATCGCCGATATAAACAGTATCCCAGATATCAATATCGTTGTCACTGTGCTCAGAACCGTTGACCTGTGCCTTTACAGTGAATGCCATTTTCTTCAGGCAAAAAGTCCGCCATACCGTCTCTTCTCCCGCCTGAATCCGGCAGGAATAATACCTGTCGGGTCCATCCGGCCAGGAAGGCACAAAGGTGCAGCTGTCAGATGTCTCACCCTCTAAAAGCTGTTTTCCCTCATCATATTCTGCGCCAACATACCACTGATAGGAGATCTCGTCCTTAGACTGAGCCTTCACGGACAGCGTCACCCCGTCTCCCGGAACAACATTTATATCCTGATATTCATTTCCTTCGACTTTAAGGATAATCTTTCTCAGATGCACAGAGAAGGAAGCCGGATTAAAAATATATTCATGCGCGCGAAGATAACAGGTCTTTCCAGGCTCGCATTTATAGATAATCTTAAAATTACTCCCGTCTCCGCTGTCATCATCAGTAGTGATTATTCTATAAGAAGTCCCTTCTTCGATGGTGTTTTCTTCTTCAAACAATTCGGCATAAGTGTCCGTATTCGATTCGGAATACACGCAAAATTCAACTTCTTCTTCTGAATCGTTTGTGAATTTGAAGAAAGCGTAGGGATGTTCTCCCTCTGAATCCGTCGTCTGCACCTCGATGGAGTCGCCGTCATGAAGCTCCTGGGCAGTGTCGAACTCATTTTCATGCTCCTCAGCACTGTTTCTTCCTGCTTCAAAGTCTTCTTCCGACTTCTGCTTCTCTCCCGTCACGGTCTCTCCGCCCTTTTCAGGCACAGGGGACAGATCTGTTCCGTCACTGTTTCCTCCAGTCTGAGAATCCTGTCCTCCACCGGTATTTTCATCGACTACACCCGGGATGGTCTCGTTTTGATTCTCTTCCTCTTCATCATTTTCCTGAATGAGGTCAGTATTTCCGGTTTCGGAATCATTGGCGGCACTCCCGTCATAGGCCGCTTCTTCCTCAGAAATCCCCGCATCGGATTTAGGGCCGTCAGACTCTTCCGTAACTCCCTGCGCGGATTCGGAATCGTCATCCTCCGCGATACTGTCAGCGCCTGTCTGGCTGTCTGTCTCCTCATAGCCCTCTTCTGCAAAACCCGACGGACTTCCGTCGTCCAGTTCAATGGCTTCCTGATCGCCATATGAGCCTGTACCATCCTGTTCGTTGTCTGTGGGAGAAGGATCTTCTGCAAGATCTTCTTCGACAATCACACCGTCATTTTCCGCAGCGAAAACAGTCATGCTGCCTGCGGGCACGCATGCGGAAAATGACAGGATGGCCGACAGCAGTATTGCCATCACCTTTTGTCGTTTCATTTCATTCCTCCTTTTGACTACCGTACTACTTTGCTGTTTAATGACCTGTTAATTCAGCTTCTTCACAAGGCTTTCAGCTATTTGTCAGTTCCCGCACAATCACTTCACCGTGACAGTGATCGTAAATGCGTTAGACCCCTTCAGATAGCTGCCCTTCGCAATTGCGGAAGCTTTGACAGTGAGAGTATAGACTCCCTTCTTTATCCCCTTCACCACTGTAATCTTTCCGCTCTTTTTATTGACGGTAAACAGCTTTTTATACTGTTTGGCAGACAGTTTTTTCTTACCGGACTTGACCCCGCTTAACGAATAAGTGATCTTTGCTTTGCTGTTTACGGTGATCCTGGGACTGAAGGTCTGAGATTTCTTTTTAAGGGCAGACAGCTTCAGCGTTTTCTTCTGATCCTTTTTATTGATCTTGAAGGTAGGTTTTATCTTCGCGACTTTAATGGTAACGACCTTTTTCGCTCCGTTATAGTTTGCACTGGCTGATGCGGTAATAGTGATCTTTGCACTGCCCGCTCCCTTGATCGTCACTTTACCAGTTTTATTTACCGTTGCAATCTTCCCGTTGGAGGAGCTGTATTTAAGAGCCGTCCTGGCCGAAGCTTTCAAAAAGAAAGCCTTGTTTCCGAATTTCTTTTTATATACAGAAGCCGGCCCGGTAATTGCCTGATCTGCTTTTGAGATCGTGAAGGTCCTGGTCACTGTTCCGGTATAGCTTCCCTTTCCGGTGACGGTTACTTCCGCCTGCCCGGCATTGATGTTGGACTTATAGGCGACCGAGTAATCTGCGCCTGATTTAAGCAGCGTCCCGCCACGTTTTACGGTAACGGCAGGGCTCTTTGCATTACCGTCATAGGTATATGAAGCGGCCGCAAGCGTGACCCAATCCGTTGTAATTACTGCCGGAGCGACCGTGACTGTGATCGTCTTTGGCTGTGCCTGGGCGTACTGCTCTGTCGCGGCAGCCGTGATGGTGATCTTTGCTGTCCCGGCTTTCTTTACTGTGACATTGCCGGAACTGTCAACGTCAGCGACCAAAGGATCGCTGCTGACGAAGCTCAGTGTTCCCTGTGCTCCTGTGACGGTGATCTTTCCGTCGTTCGGGTAGGTAAGAGAAAGGTCTGAAGCATTGATCGTCTGTGCTGCCTTCGCAATTGTTACAGTGACTGTCTTTGAAGCCGCTTCATAGAAATCCGTTTCGGCAGCTGTGATAGTGATCTTTACCGTTCCCGCTTTCTTTGCGGTCACGTTACCCTGACCATCCACATCAGCAACAGAAGGATCGCTGCTGACGAAGCTCAGTGTTCCCTGTGCTCCTGTGACGTTGATCTTTCCGCCGTTCGGGTAGGTAAGGGAAAGGTCTGAGGCATTGATCGTCTGCCTTGCCTTTAATACTGTTACAGACGCCTGCTTTGTCGCGGCTTTATAATAATCAGTTTCTGCTGCCGTGATGGTAATGACAGCCGTGCCCGGTGCCTTTGAGGTTATATTGCCTTCTCCGTCTACTTCTGCAACAGACAGATCGGCACAGACAAAGCTAAGCGCTCCGGGTTCTCCCTTTGCGACCGAGGCCTTTGCTGCGAGCTTTCCGCCTGCGGGATAAACGAGAGAAAGATCTGTTTTCTCAATGGTCTGCGTTCCTTTTTCAATGTTCACCCAGACAGAAGCAGATGCTTTTCCGCAGCTTTGAGTCTGCGCGGCAGTGATCGTAATCATCGCTGCGCCGGGTTTTACCGCTGTGACATTGCCGTCACTGTCCACTTCAGCGATACCTGAATCACTGCTTGCAAAGCTCAGCGCTCCGGTAACGCCGGCACTTTGCGCTGCATGAACGGCTGCACTGAGCTTTGCGGTCTCGGGATAGGCAAGGGTAAGTCCCTGTGCTTCAATGACCTGCTCAATACTCGCGATCTTGAATTTACGTCTTATCGTTCCCCTGTAATTTCCTTTAAATACCACGACGGCCTCAGCCGCGTTCCCCGCAGCTATATTATTTTCATAGGAAACATCAAAGGATCCATCAAGTGGAGAACAAGAGGCATGGGCGTTTTTATCCTTCCAATCCAGCCATACCAGGGGTTTCTGTTCACTTCCGTTGTAGGTGCAGTCATTGACGTTGACTATAACTTCTTTTTCTGTGAGCTCCGCGGGAGCAATGCTGAACCTCTTTACTACCCTTCCTTTATAGCCGGGCTCTTTTCCGGTGACCGCCACCTTCGCTGTGTTTTTTCCTGCATCTGTATTATCGATATATTCAACTGTATAATCTGTTTCAGTCGCAATAGCAGTGCCATTGTATTTTACGGTTACAGCCGGCTCCTTCGCCACTCCGTCATAAACATACCCGCCTTCGGGAAGAGACATTTCAATCTCCACTCCTGCCGCGGGATCCTCGCTCCCCTCTGCGGAAAGGCTGACTGCCTCCGGAGCTGCTACAGCGACGTTGAAGGAGACTTCGACCGTCTTTGAATCATACTTGTCTGTCACATCGCACTGGTATCTGCCGTTCTCTGTTACATTGGAAATTGTACATGAATTTCCTTCTGCCCCGTCGATCAGTTCCTTCTGCGTCTGAGCACCCTCGCCCATTATCCTGTACCACTTGTACAGAATCGTGCCGCTTCCGGCGGAAGCTGACGCATTGACCTGCAGCTGGGCGTCTTCTCCGCTGACTGCCTCGACATAGTCCTTCTGGGCTGATGCCGTCAGATTATTCTCGATACTTACTACAAAATCCAGAGACTTTGTCCTGCCGCTTTTATTTGTAACCGAGCAGCGATAGAGACCTGATTTCTCAGGTCTGTATTCCGCTGTATTTCCAACCTGGGTTTGCGTATCGCCGACGATCTTCTTCCATACAAAAGAAGGAGCATCATCCTCTGTGTCGGATGCATTCACTTTAAGAGAACGGGAAGTCCCGTTTTCGATCTTTTCTGCGCTGAGCGTAACAGAAACAGTTGTTCTGTTTACGGTATCTCCCTCCTCCGGAAGGACAACAGGCTCCACTGACAGGGTATCCTTTTCCAGCACGAAACAGACTGTCGCCGTCTGACCGAACAGGTCTGTTACAGTACAGGAATAACGGGCACCATCCTGAGGGTTCCCGACATAATAAGATCTTGAATTAGGATCCGAGTCCGCAAGAGGAGTCTGGGAAGTGCCGTCAACCAGCTTCCACTCATATCCGCCTGTAATATACTGGTAATCATCCGATGCTTCTCTGACGCGAAGGTAGGTAGCGTTCCTGCCGTCATATACGACACGGGCCGTATCCGGACTGTCCGTCGGATCTCCTTCGGGGCTTACGCTGAGCGGGACTGTCGCAGACTTAAGCACAAATGTGACTTCACGGTATATGCCATATTTATCTGTGACCACGCATTTAT
>DEPS01000116.1:0-8183 GCA_002358875.1 Lachnospiraceae bacterium UBA3386
CCGTGGAAGCCGTAGCGGCGGACCTTGTAGTTCTTGTAATAGTCAAGGGGAAGGGCATACATATAGGCCTTTTCCGGCATGGTCTGATGGAAGGCGGTATCGAAAACAGCAACCATGGGAGTATTCGGCATCAGAGCCTTGCAGGCGTCCACACCGATCAGGTTTGCGGGATTGTGTAAAGGAGCAAGGTCGGAAACTTCCTTGATGGCATCGATGACCTCGTCCGTGATCACGACGGAAGTGGTAAACTTCTCGCCGCCATGGACGATGCGGTGGCCGACAGCACCGATCTCGTCCAGAGACTTAAGGACGCCGGTCTTCTCATTTGTCAGGGCCTCGAGCACCAGACTGACCGCCTTGTTGTGGTCGGGCATGGGGGTCACATTGACTTCCTTGCCTGCATTTGTCACCTTGTTTTCATAAGTGATGACGGATCCATCAATGCCGATCCTCTCGCAGAGGCCCTTTGCAAGGAGCGCCTCTGTCTCGGAGTCGATGACCTGAAACTTCAGAGAAGAGCTGCCGCAGTTGATAACCAGAATGTTCATTTTTACCAGTCCTTTCGTTACAAATAATAAATTGGTTGGAAGCATCAATGCAGCATTCCTTCGAAGCCAGCCGGCTTAAAAAAATGCAGGTCACTTCCCGGCCGGAAATAAAGCCGGAGAATAAGTGACACGCAGCCTGCACGTTAAACCCGGGTTTTGCCCGAAAAAGCCGGGCAGAAGGCCTCAAATTTCGTGGCGGCCAAAGTTATAACGCCCACACAGAACTAAACGGAAGAAAAGCTGCTGTTCTATTGAAAAAAAACTTTATAATATTATATCATTAAGACAGATTCAATCAAGAACGTAACCCGAAAAACTGTACAATTAATTCCTGGTGCCGTACAGCCCGGCCTGCCGAAATCCCCGGGTCGAACGGCGAAAATCCCATCGCGTCAGGCGGTACACTTATAAAAATCGACCGGAGGAGCTTCATTGAACGTCACAGGCATTATCATGGAATGCAACCCTTTTCACGAAGGACATGCTTATATACTGAAAAAGGCGAGAGAACTGACCGGCGCACAATACATCGTCGCCGCAATGAGCGGAAACTATGTCCAGCGCGGAGAACCGGCGGTATTTGATAAATACACCCGTGCACGCCGGATCCTTGAAGCCGGAGCGGATCTTGTCCTGGAGATCCCCATGTATGCCGCCTGTTCAAGCGCCGAATTCTTCGCGGGTGGCTCCGTCGCCCTCCTGGACAGACTCGGTGTCATCACAGACCTCTGCTTCGGCTCTGAATCCGGGGATCTGGAAAATCTTCAGATGTGCGCGCTCCTTCTGGACAGCGCGGAATCCCATCCCTTCACCAAAGACGGCCGCAGCCTCTACAAAGACTCCCTCCGGGAAAACCTCCGGTCGGGCATGCCCTTTCCCGCCGCAAGGAGCTTTGCCCTGAAAGCCCTCTTTCCGCAAAGCCTTCTTCCCGATAATCCCAACGACGTGCTCGGGGTCGAATACTGCCGTGCCCTGAAGGCCCGCCGCAGCTGTATCCGGCCGCACGCGCTCCCCAGGATCGACGTGCCGTCCGCGACGTCGCGCAGAAAGACCCTGCTTCTGGAAAGGCAGGCCGCATCGGGCTGTCGGGACATCTTCTCTTTTCCGGCAGGAGCCGACGACTTCTCGGCACAGCTTCTTTATGCCCTCAGGATGCAGGAGAGGAGCCTCGAGAAATTCGCAGATGTCTCCCCGGATCTCGCCAACCGGATCCGGTCTCTTTTGCCCCGATTCCGCAGCTTTACCCGGTTTACTGATCTTGTCGTAAACCGCAGCCTGACCCGCACCAGAGTGAGCAGGGCCCTCCTTCATATCCTCCTGCAGATGGAAAAGGAAAGAATGGATCTTCTAAAGAAAGAAGATTACGTTTTCTATGCAAGACCTCTCGCCCTGAACCGGGACGCCTCTCCTCTTTTTTCCGCCATTGTAAAAAGATCCTCTGTGCCGTTTCTTTCCAGGATTGCGGAAGCGGAACGGATCCTGTCCGATCAGGCCCTCTCATTTTTGATGGAGGAGCTCCGGGCGGAGGATCTGTACTGCCACACTGCGGCCGCCGCCGCAGGCTTCCCCTCTGACCTTATTGTCCCGCAGGCTATGCGTCGGGGCGTAATCACATGCCGTCACGGCGAAAAAAGAAGCGAAGAGGCGTAGTCACGTGCCGTCACGGCGAAAAAGGGCGAAGGGGCGTAGTCACATGCCGTCCCGGCAAAAAAAGAAGCTGACGGTCAGGTCTGCATTTTATTACCGCGGTCCGCGTCAAACAATGCCCTGATCATGACCCGGGGAAGAAAGAAGGGGCGGCCATAGGGATTGATGACGATCCCCAATATTTCAGGCGGTGCTGTCCGGACAGGTGCGGCGTCCTTTTTCTGCATCTCCCCGCCTGAGGAAGAATCTTCCTGGCGGCCGTCGTCCGGCAGAAATCTGGCAAGAAAGGCATCGATCGAATAGGACAGGACCATTCCGGCGGGCGCCGGGGATTTATCCGGGGAAGCATTTTCCTCCGTGGCTGACTTTTTCATGGCTCTTAGTGCCATGTCCAGCTGGGCCCGGCTCGTATAGACCGGCTGCCATTGCTTTCCGTCCCTGGTCCTGATCGTCTGCATGCGGCAAAGGACTGAATTATCCGGGGCTCCCTGACGGCCGTCCTGCCCCATATCCTGTCCCTTTGTATTAACCGGTCCTGCTCCATCATTTCTCTTTACCGAGATCAGAGGAACAAAGAAACGTCCCTTTTCGTTCATGCGGTGCCTTAGCACCTCGAGGGCATCCACAAGGGACTTTTTGTCTTTTTTCTCGTTCAGGAGGTTTATCGCCTCTTCCAGAGGCTCATTTCCCCTGACTGCGGCGGGATGGTTTTCGGACCCCCTTGTCAGGGCTCCCTCCCAGCGCTCTTTTGCCGCCGGATTCTTTTCCCTGTACTGCCTCCTTTTCTCCATCAGCTCCTCAAAAGCATTTACTGCTTCCAGGATATCGCCGGGAAGCACAGTCTTAAAAGCCGCGGAAAGCTCTTTCGGGATCCCGAAATAAGCCTGTGCGACAGCGCCCGCGATCGCAGCCGTTTCCCCGCACCGCCCTCCGTATGAGATGGCTCTTTTCAGTACGTCCTCAAAATCCTTCCCGTACAAAAAAGCAGTCAGTGCCGCGCGGACACACAGGGCAGGGACAGCCTCTGTTCCCGCCTGCAGAATTTCCTCCCGCACCGCATCCTCTCCCGGAAAACGATAGCCGAACTGCCTGTCCATAAAACCGAGGATATGATCCTTGGTGCAGCCGTGCAGAGCCAGAAATACGGCACAGGCTGACGCGTCTGCCGCAGCCACCGTTTCCTTTCCCTTATGGGTGAGGCGCGCCTGCAGGACAGCCATGTGGCGCATCATATACAGATCGTCCTGGAACATAAAGGCGACAGGAGACACTCTTGCCGCAGGTCCTGCATCCTCAGAGTCCGAAAGAGCCGCCCCCTCCCTGAAAAGCCAGATGCTCAGATCCATGGGATATCCCGCCAGCGGATGGGCGTTTCCAAAAACGCGCATCGCCTTTTCCAGCTCTCCAAGGAAAGCCTCCTCAAAGGCATTTTTTTCCGCAGTCCTGCCCGATCCCTGTCCAAAAAGCTCCGGGATCCTTTTTTCAAAGCTGAGCAGTCCCTTTGATACCGCCGCGGTCAAAACAGCTGCACAGGAATAGTCCCTTCCTTCCGCAGCCGGACCGGACAGTCCCCTCTCCGGGAGCACTCTGATCTCTTCCTTATCCGAAACGGACCTTCCCAGCTCATACGGGAACGCCGCAAGTTCTCCAATGATCGCTCCAAACATTACTCTCTCCCTTCCTGCCGGCCGGCGCACAGTACTGCATTTCTGATGGCCAGCGCTGCGCCGTCATGGTCATTGTCCTGTGCGACCATGCCTGCTTCTGTTTTTACGATATCCGGGGCGTTTCCCATCGCGACGGAAAGACCGGCACCGCGGAGCATGGGACGGTCATTGTCTCCGTCGCCCAGTGTCATGATATCCTTATCGCTGATCCCCAGGCGGTTCCCCAGATCCTGAAGGGCCCGCCACTTATCCGCCAGCACATGCGTCACCTCCAGGTCCGTTTTCCAGGGAAGCAGTACATTGAGGATCCTCTCTCCTTCACTCCCCCGTATCCTGACGAGCCTGCCAAGGACCTCGTTTCGCTCCTTTATAGAAGGAAACATCAGGGAAATATTCTCGACATGAGAAGCGGGATCTGTCAGGAGTCCTTCAAAATCCGCTACGATCCGCCTGCTCCGGTTAATATAAGCCAGGATAGGAGGCTTGATACAAAACCTCTCCTCCAGCATCTGCTGCGTCTCCTGATCGTGGTATCCCACTCCCCGCACAAAGATCTCCCGGATCACATCCTTTCCCGGAGCAGCCTTTAAAATCTCTCTGACGACCTCATGGGAAAGGTGGGCGCGGCGCAAAAGCGCCTGCCCTGTAAGCACGGGGAAGGGCCCATCCTTTTGGTTTTTCCCGGCCCTCTCGTCAAACTGATCCTTTACTGAATCCAGATCATAGGTGTTCGCTCCGTTTGATGTGATACAGTACCGGATTCCGGGTATTCTCAGTACCTCCCGGGGAACACCCGTCAGCGGCCGCCCTGTCACAGGCACTACCAGTATCCCCGCCCGGATGCATTCCACAAGGACACCCCTTGAAAAGTCTGTCAGCTCCTTGTTTCCTGTCAGCAGCGTCCCGTCAAGGTCTATGCCGATCATGCGTATATTTTTACGGTCATTTATCTTCATTTTTTTCATCTTTCATCGTTACTGTCGGATTTTTTGCAGTTCAGACCTGCACGAGCCAGCCAGGGACGAGCTCTTTACAGGCAATTTATACCCTGTGATTTTTAGATAAATATTATAACACGGCAGAAAGATTCGTGATATAATAAGTTCCCACAGGTTCCGGCATCACGCTTTTTGCAGCCATACCTACCATTAATAATTTGTTAAAACGTTTTTGGTTTTTATAGCCAACCGCAGATAAACATGGCAGAATTTGTTCTTCCTCTTACGAAGGATCTTTTAAAATATCATAAAAAATGGAACGAACGCTCGCTAAAGCCCTACACGGACGAGCTCTTTGAGCTCTGGGCGGAGAACGGGATCGACGGACTTTTGGACACGCAGCTGCAGGGTCCCACCCTGACCCGGTTCGGGATCATTCCCGACGACAAGACAAGCGCGGACCGCATTGTCAAGCTTCTTCCCACCTACAAGGCGATCTTCAACCGAAGCGACATACAGGTCTACAGGGCTGACGGTCACATCTATATTGATGTCCCCTGGCAGATGGACCAGGTCTATCTTGGCGATATACTGATGGACGACGACTTCGAGCGCGTCCACGGATACGGACAGGAGTTTCCTGTCGCGATCGGAATGGATATCTACCGGCAGAGTTATTTCGCGGATCTTGCGCTGTCCCCCCATCTGCTTGTCGCAGGTAACGGGCGCACCGCGTTTCTGCACGGGGTCATACTCAGTCTTCTCCTGTCCCATGCCCCGGAGGAGATCGAGCTTTATCTGTGCGGCCAGCGCCGCAGCGAATTTGAGCGCTACAGCAGGATTCCCTACTGCCAGGTCTCCTTTGATCCCCAGGATCAGCTTGCTCTTCTCGAGGACCTGAGCAAGGAGGTCGACCGCCGCTATGCCGCCATGTACGAAAGCCGCTGCAGGACCATCCATGATTTCAACCGCCGCGCCGGCCTGATGAAGCATCTTATCGTCATTATAGAAGAATACGCAAACCTGATCGTTCTGGGCAAAAGGAGGGCTTCAAATCTCCTCCTGCGCCTGGCGGAAATGTCCTCCGCCTGCGGGATCCATCTGATCACCGCATCGGAAAAAAGCGTATATTTCCGTGATATCCGGGACAGCTTTCCCGCCCGTGTCTGCCTGCGCACAGATGCCGTCACTGACTCCTATGTCATGATCGACAGAAAAGGCGCGGAAAAGCTTGGAAAAAAGGGTATGCTCTATTATATCGACGGCACCTCCCAGACCCCCTACCTGCTCCAGAGCGGATCTGTTTCATCCAGGGAGATCCGGACCGTCGTTTCCGCGATCATGGAAAACTTTGAAGATCACGACGACAAGGACAAGGGGCCTTCTCTCTGGGACAAGCTTTTCTCATGACAGGGAAAAGAGTGCCGACTCTTCCCTGACGACAGGAAAAGAGTTCCGGCTCTTCCCTGATGACAGGAAAAGAGTGCCGGTTCTTCTCTCATGACAGGAAAAGAGTGCCGACTCTTCCCTGATGGCAGGAAAAGAGTGCCGGTTCTTCTCTCATGACAGGAAAAGAGCGCCTGGTCTTTTCAGGACCGGGCAGCATCCGGATGATAACAGAAAAAAGGCTCGGATATTTGCTCTTAGATACGCGCAAAAGCACCTCGGATCCGCTGCACCGTGAGTAACGAATAAAGTTCAAAGGACGGGAAATTATAATGAAATACAGGGCTGTTTTATTTGATATGGACGGGACGATCCTTGATACCGTCGCAGATCTGAACGCGAGCATCAATTACGCGCTGGAAAAGTGCGGACACAGGCACGATTTTACTCTGGAAGATACAAAGCGCCTTTTCGGCAGCGGAGTGCATACCGCCATACAGCGGGCCCTCTCCATGGAATCAGGCCATGACGAAGAATCCTTTCTGATCCGCATCGGTACGCCCGAATATATGACAGTGCCCGGTATCGACGAAAACGAAGTGGCTGCGATCGAACAGATCTTCCGCCCCTATTACCTGGAACACAGCCTGGACAGAACCGGCCCCTATGATGGGATTCCTGAGCTTTTGTCCTCCCTGCGCTCCCTCGGACTTACGACCGCAGTCCTTTCCAACAAGCCGGATCCGGCTGTCAGAAAGCTCGCCGATGACATTTTTCCCGGACTCTTCGACGCAGCCGCAGGGGAGCGCCCGGGCATCCGCAGAAAGCCCGCCCCGGACATGACACAGGCCATGCTCGCAGAGCTTGGCCTTTTGGCCGGTGAAGCTTTATATATCGGCGATTCCGAGGTGGATGTGGAGACCGCTGCCGCCTCGGGATTAGACTGCGTATGTGTCAGCTGGGGATTCCGTTCCAGGACATTTCTCGAAGCGCTGCATCCTCTCGCCGTCATCGACAGGGCAAAGGACCTGATCCCGCTTTTGTGAAGTTTTTACATGCTCCAGGCTCCGTTTTCTGATGACGGAGCCTTTTTCTTTACAAAAAAACACCCGCGTGTGCTCCGCAGATTCTGCGGATGCATCCGTGGGTGTTTTTAAGTTACTTAGCTTTCCTGTACCAGTCCAGGAACTGATCAAGCAGAAGAGGCTTCGCGTAATAATATCCCTGGAAGCTTTCCACCTGATAATTCTTCAGAATATCCCTCATTCCTCTTGTCTCGATCCCCTCGACACAGACCTTTGCACTGAAGATTGAGGCAAGATCCGCTATCGTCCGAACGATCTTGCGGTCGACCTCATTCTCTTCTATCATTTTTACAAAACTGCGGTCGATCTTTATGATGTTGACCGGGATCTCCTTCAGGATGCCCACGGATGAAAAACCGGTCCCGAAATCATCCAGCGCGACCAGGACGCCTCTGGACTTGAGGCTGGCAACAACGTTCTTAAGAAGCTCCAGATCCAGAAGCCTGCACCTCTCCGTGACCTCAAAGCACAGATGCTCCGGCGGGTATTCCAGCTCATTCAGGATCCTTAGCACCATATCCACAAAATCCGGTTTCTCCAGCTGTGTATATGACAGATTTACATTCATAATAAATTTCTGATGGTGCCTGAGGATCTTCTTTGCAGCAAGGACAGATTCCCGAATGATCCATTCTCCAAGCTCAGGGAACAGGGGGTCCGATTCCAGGATCGGGATATACTGATCCGGAGGGACCATGCCGAAACGGTCATCCTTCCAGCGAAGGAGGGCCTCCGCGCCGATCAGCTGCTCCGTCTGTGCGTCCACGACGGGCTGATAGAGCAGGTAAAAACCCTCATAGCCGTGCATGATGGAAGCACGGATCGCGTGGAGCTTCTCCAGCCTCTGACGGCTCTCTTCGTTAAGGTCATTCCTGAATTCCACCAGATCTCCCTGATGCCGGACCTTTGACT
>DEPS01000116.1:8257-16921 GCA_002358875.1 Lachnospiraceae bacterium UBA3386
GAATCGACATCAAGGTCTTCCAGTCTCAGCGCCCCGCAATGCAGGTCAAGCAGGATCTTCCTGTCATCCACTTTAAAGCTTTCATGAAGAAAATCGCGGAAACGGTCATAGTTTTCCCGAAGCTCTTCGATGGAAAGCGATTTGGAGATCACAGCGAACTTTGTTCCGTCGATCCTGTAGACATGTCCTCTGTCCATAATCGTTTCGACAATACTTCTTGAATAGACCTGAAGCACGCGGTTTCCGAAATGATAGCCATGCATCTCATTGATCTCGGAAAACCTGCTGATGCCGAACAGGATCACGCTTATTCCTGTATTTCGTTTAATAAAGCCGTCCAGGTCTTCAAAGAAACCATACTGGTTCCTGAGTCCGGTCAGCGTGTCGACATGTCCCTGTATGCCGTGATTTCGTATGGCGCCGGCAAAGTAGTCCAGTTCTCCGTTCTGATCCCGTATCACGACTCCGCGGCAGGTGCACACATCATATTCTCCCGTGACGCGTCTTGCCCGGTACTGCATGTCATGTCCTGCGGCATTTCCCGCAAAGAGTTCATCGATCCCTTTATGATATTCCTCCCTGTCCTCCGGGTGGATCTGGTTCTCCCAGATATCACCTGCTCCGTACATATACTCTGACGGCAGACCGAAAGAATCAACCGCGCTCTCGGACCAGCGGGAAAAGTCATACTTCATATCACACAGAAATACGTAGGTCCCTTCCGAAACCACCTCAAAGGCCTTGTAGAGGGCATCCAGCTTGATCCGCCTTTCTCCGGTGATGGCCCTGAAATTGGCCTTATCTTTAAGGGAATAGCTTTCCTGCAGATGCTTTTTTTCCTTCAGCCGCGCCTTATCCGCATACATATGGCCGTCCGCACGATTGAATACCTCCTCAACAGTATGATCCGAGACCGGCACAAGCTCCGCCAGCCCCGAAGCCACGACAGGTCCTTCTCCCATGCGGATATTCTCCTCCACCTGCTTTCTCAAAACAGAGAGCAGAGCGACCCTGTTATCGAAATCCTCTCCTCTGAGGATCACGACGAATTCGTCTCCTCCAATACGGAACACCGGGCTGTGGGCAAAGATCCTGCAGATCAGCCTGCAGGAGGCTTTGATATATTCATCCCCTGCCCTGTGGCCCTCTGTATCATTAACGATCTTCAGTCCATTGATATCGCAGACAACAATGCCAAAGAGCTCTTTTCCTTCTTTGATCTTCCCCTGCAGCTCTCTTTCCATTTCATGATAGGCCGTCTTGTTTTTCGTGTGCGTAAGCGCATCGCGCCGGGCCATTTCGTTTGCCACGGTAAGAGCTTCAAGATGTTCCTTTTCCCTGCGGACAACCTCCTCCCGGTTCTCAACACAGATGATAAAATGGCTGTGATCGGACGAGTAGGTCACCGACATGCGGGTATACTGCTTCTTTTTGTCGCTAAGGATCATTCGATAATCCTGCGTCAGCTGCCAGCTGGTCTCAAGCTGGGATATCAGATGATCCTTGTCGAGAAAGGCCCTGATCCTGTCCCTGTCATCGTCATATATGTATTTGTCAATATTTATACTGGCTGCCTCAAAGAAATTATCTCCCTTATCCTGGATCTTAAGTTCGCCGTTTTTCTCCTTAGTGGAATATTCCGCATATTCCAGGCTTCTGCAGTCTATGTAGTAGATCAGATCGAAGCGGGATGCCAGTCTCTCAGCGATCCGGGTGTAGATCTCTCTCTTTTTCTGATCTTCCTCAATGGCAAGCCTGGCCCTGATCTCCGCGTCAATATTCTTTATACAGACAATAATGTGCTTGCCGTCTTTGGCCATGATCTCCGTATGGCGGATATGGCTTACTACTCCCTTTACCTTTAGACGGTATTCCAGAGAAAAATAACGCTGTTTTTTCAGATTGTCCAGCATTACATCTTTGTAATGTATCCTGATAGCCTTATCCTTGTCCTTGGGATGTACATATTTCCGGATGCTTCTTCTGCTCTCGGCAAAAAAGTCATTTCCTGTCGCAGGTACATTCAGCTTTTTGTATTCATCCGTGGAAGAGATCTCGATATAGGTACTGGTCGCGATATCGATGACATAAAGCGTATCATACTGTTCTGCAAGGCTGGATGTAATCTGGTCATAAATATCCTTCTGCCGCTCAATCTCTCTTTGCTGATACTCAGCATTAATATCACTAAGGCCCACGATCATGCGGGTGCCTTCCTTCTCCTCGACCATGGCGGCCTTCATCTGGACATAAAAAGGCCTGCCATCCTTCATAATGCGGTAATCCAGAGTAAAAACGCCGCTGCGCCTGATCTCTGCCAGGAAATTTTCCATAGAAAGGACCTTAAGGACGCGGGTCCGGTCAGCCGGATGGCTGAAGATCCTTGCTGCTTTTTTTAGCGTCTTAAAAAAATTCTCCCCCTTCTTTTCCTGGGCAAAGCTCTGCTCATAATCCAGGGTCGAGCTGAACTCGCGGTAGCGTCCGGTCCTGGGGTCCACCACATAGACACAGAGGAAGTTCCCCGTCAGTGCATGAAGGCGGGCATAAATGACACGCTCCTCCCGGATCCGTTTCTGCGCCCTGCGCTGTCTCATAAGCTCATCGATATCCGAGACGGCAATAACAATAAACCGCTCATCGTCCTCCATGCGGGAGACCTTCATCTGTACGTAATAGAACGGATCCTCTATTTTCTCCCCTTTGTTCTCTTCCCTCTCTCCTCCTTCGTCCTCTTCCTTATTCTCCTCCTTTTTCCTGCGATAGGTCATCTCGAACACTTTGGACTCTGACAGCGCCCGGGAAAGGAATTCCCGGTCCATGGCTTTTATAAAAGCTTTCCGGTCATCAGGATAAACATAAACCTCCGCATCTTTCTCACAGCCTTTAAAGAAATCCGTTCCCCGCCTTGCCTCTGTGAGAACACCGCTCTCATCGTCAGTGTGGAATTCGATGAACTCAGCGGTTTCCAGATTGACATAAAACAGTTCCATATATCCCCTGGCAAGGGCGTGGGCAACGTGTGTATAGGTCCTTACAGTATTCCGGGCCTCTTTGTAAGCCTCTTTTGTCGTGGCATTTTCACGCCGGATGCGGACCATGTCCGTCACATCCTGGCACATACCCTGCAGGCACAGCCGCCCGGTGGAGTCGGTGTATTTGAACTTGGTAGTCTGAAACTGCCGCTGGTTTCCTGCCGCGTCCGGAACATCCTCAAAGAAGATGAAGGGCTTTTCCATTTTAAGGGCAGTCTGATCGTCCTCCACAAAATGCGCCGCCGTTTCCGCATCGAAGATCTGGGCATCCGTCAGGCCGACCACGCCTTCCGGCGTTTCCTTGTGGGCGTACCGGGCAAAAGCCTGGTTGCAGGCCAGATAGACCCCTGTCCCGGCATCCTTGGTGAAGGTCATTCCCGGCATATTGTTTAACAGAGAAGTGATCGTCTGGTTAAGCTCTTTTATTTTCCGGACTTCTTCCAGTCTTTTCGTGTCCTGCGCATTCACCGCGTCATCTGCGGACGGACTGCACGGAATATCCCTGGGGTCCCGGTTTTTCGAGCTGGTCTCGTTATTCATAGTCTTCCTCTTACGTAAGTATCAAGCACCTGGGCCAGAATATCAATATCGATCGGCTTTGCGATGTGCATGTTCATGCCGGCCTTTTTTGCGTTCAGAACATCCTCGGCAAAGGCGTTGGCGGTCATCGCCACAATGGGGATTTCTTTTGCGTAAGGCCGGTCCATGGACCGGATCTCCTGCGTTGCCTGGTATCCGTTCTTGTTGGGCATCTGGACATCCATGAAGATCATGGAATAATACCCGTCGGGGGAATTGGCAAGCATATCGACAGCCTGTTTTCCGTCCCGGGCCCAGTCCACCTCAAGGCCGGTCATTTCCAGGAAATCCATCGCGATCTCCGCGTTGAGCTCCTGGTCCTCGGCCAGCAGGATCCTGCGTCCGCTCAGATCCAGTTCTTCCAGCTTCTGCAGGGGTGCTTCCTGCCCCTGCTCCCCGCCCTGTCTGTTGACAAGGGTATTGAAAAGGGCTGCCAGCTTGGTCCTGAACAGGGGCTTGCTGATAAAGGAATTTGCCCCGGCATCCCTGGCCTCCTGCTCGATCTGGGTCCAGTCATAGGCGGAAAAGATGATGATGGGCACGTTTTCACCCACCAGCTTACGTATCTGCCGGGTTGTCTCCACACCGCCCTGGTCCGGCAGCTTCCAGTCGATGATAATGGCAAAGAAGTTCCGCCCCTGCTCCTGCCTGGTCTTGACACGTTCAACGGCGGCTTTGCCCGACAGGACCCATTCGCTGTTCATGCCCATGTCGTTGAAGATTCCGCATGTAGATTCACAACAGAGGGGATCGTCATCCGCCACCAGAACGCGCAGATCAAGGAAGCTGTCGTAATTGATCTCATCCTTGTTCTGGAGCTTCAGAAACATATTTACAGTAAATTTCGAACCTTCTCCATAAACGCTTTCTACTAAAACGTCTCCGCCCATCATGCGGACAATATTTCGCGTGATGGCCATGCCCAGTCCTGTTCCCTGGATGCCGACGATCTGTTTGTCGTTGGCACGGGCAAAAGGCTCAAAGAGATGCTTCTGGAAGTCCTCCGTCATCCCGTAGCCATTGTCCTCAAAGATGAACTGGAAGTTTCCAAAGCCCTGCATCCTGGTGGGATTTTCCCTTACGCTCAGGGAGATTTTCCCTCCGTCGGGAGTATATTTGATGGCATTGCCCAGTATATTTACGAAGATCTGCTCAATACGGCGGCTGTCACCGATCAGCTGTTCGTGCTCTACATTGACTATATTCACCTTGAAGGAATGCCCGTGGGCCTGGATCTGGGAACGGGTCATGGCAAGCGTTCCGTCGATGATATCCGCAAGGCAGAATTCCTCTTCGTGCAGCTCCACCTTTCCGGACTCGATCTTGTTCATATCCAGAACGTCATTGATCAGGGACAAAAGATGTTTGGAGGAATCCGTGATCTTCCTCAGGCAGTCCTCCACCCTCTCCCTGTCGTCCAGATGATTGGCGGCGATGGCAGTCATGCCTATGATCCCGTTCATGGGGGTCCGCATGTCATGGCTCATGCTGGAGAGGAAATCGCTCTTTGCCTTGTTGGAGGCATTGGCTGTCTCGATGGCGTCGCGCAGAGCCTGCTGGATCTGCTGGTCCTTGCGCACCTCCTCGTCCACATCCTTAAAGCCTGTCACGATGCCGGTTTCTCCGCTGGGCAGGTCGAGCCTGGCAAACTCCACCCTGTAGTAGCGGATACCGGACTCAAAGACCCGGCGGAAGGGCACGGAATAGATCACTTTATTCTCTGTGTTTTTGATGATATTCTCTGATGTGACCGAATCCAGAAATTTCTGCCTGTCCTCTTCCATCACCAGCCTTGCGTAGAAGGCAAAGGCATCGGAAAATTTCCTGATCTGAACGGCCATATGGGCAGGCATCAGATGGACCATCTCCTGGTCGATCCGGACAAGTTCAAAGTGCTCTGTCTCAATATCATTGATGAGCCAGACCGAATCATAAGAACGGGTCAGGGCCTCAATGACTGCGGAGCGCAGGGCTTTATCAGATTCCGCCTGCTGACGCCTGTCGGTAACATCCGAAATAAAGACATAATGCAGTCCCTTATAGACATCGGACATCACATAATGGCCGTGCCCGTCCACCCAGCGGGTCTCCCCGTCCCTGCGGATGATCCGGTACTGCATATCCATGTCGCTGAAATCTCCTCTGTCCGCATTGATCTGAGGACTGACAGAGGCGAAGATCCTGTCATAATCCTCCGGATGGATCATCCCCCGGAAGGTAAAGCCGGTCAGCTCCTTGAATTTCTCCAGACTGTCACAGCCGAAGATCTCACAGACCGCCTTATTTGCATATAACAGTTCTTCACTTTCATCCGCTCTGCAGATAAAAAAGCCGCCGGGCATAAACTCTCCAAACTGTTCGATCAGGGAAAGGTTTTTCTGGTTTAAGATCAACTGCCCGCTTAATACTGCCTCGTTCTCCATTTTTGTCATACCCCCCTTGTTCCCGGAAGACCGTTTTTCTGCAGATTCGTTATCGATTTATTCCCGCGCAGTGTAAATATATCATCAATACAGCGTATGAAGATCTCCTCTTCCATTGCCCAGTGCGGCAGAGGTGCTTCCAGCAGGATCTCCTCCCCCGTAAAGGGCTGCACCATTTTAGACCGCCATGCGTGCAGCATCATGGGAACCCCATGTCCCAAAGTTCCGGCGCACAAAGAGAACGATTCCCCGCTATTGTGCGGATCGTGAAAAGCCTGTCCCGTCCCGTAAAGCATATCTCCCACAATCGGATGCCCGATTGACATCATGTGGACCCTTATCTGATGAGTCCTCCCCTGCTCGATCCGGCAGGCGGCAAGTGACGTCCCGTCGGGAAGCTCCCCCAGGATCCGGTAATGCGTCCTGGCCTTCTTTCCGTCCGCTGCAACGACCATGCGGAATGAATCCCCGCTCTCCCTCCGAAGAGGAAGGTCGATCGTCCCTGCCATCCCGTCATGCCGGCTGCTGAACCAGTCATGATCAGGAACCGCAGCATCATCCTTCCTGTTTTCCCCGGATCCGCCCCGGGCATGGCTGTGTCCCGAAAAATGACCTTCCACTCTTGCTATGTATATCTTGTCCATCATCTGCGCCTGCCGCTGCCGGATCAGCTGGGCAGCTGTTTCCGTATTTAAAGCAAAAACCACGATCCCGGATGTATCCCTGTCCAGTCTTCCCGTCACCCGCACATCCAGTTCCTGCCCGACCCTCCCAAGATGCTCCGCAACCTGATTGGAAAGAGTATCGTCGAAGTGTCCGGGGCTTGGATGGCAGACAACGCCGGACGGCTTATCCGCCGCCAGTATATCCTCATCTTCATATAATATGCGAAGCGGAAATCTTTCCGAAAGCCATGCCGCCGGGCGCACCCAGATCTTCTGCAGCCGCCCGTCCCTTGCGGGCAGATACCCTGTCTGTATCTCCCTTTCGAATTCTGCCTCTTCTGCTTTTGCCAAACTCCCCTTCGACCTTATAAGGGCGTCATGCGGATGTTCCTCCACAGGCTCCCCGCCCTGCGTCAGACGGATCTGCAGCACGTCGCCCGCCTCAAGAAGGGCGTTGACATAGCGCTTTTCGCCGTTTAGCAAAAGGCCGTCCTTTCTATATTTAAAACGGCTCAGCTGCCTCGAAGAAAAGCCGACTCTCTGCATCAGGAATTCTTTGATCGTTCTGCCCGCATCCCCGTCTTTGATCTCATATTTCAGGATACGGGGCTTTAATTCTCTTCCCAAATGATATCACGCCCTCGCTCTCATATATCATAAAACCGGTCCCCGGCCTATTTGGATCACAAATACAGACTGCCGACTATATTATAGCACTGACAGGCAAATTAAGGTCCATTTATAAAGAAAATAACTAACAAAAAAGGACCTGCCGAACCAGGCAGATCCTTTTTATTTAATGGAGACGACGGGATTCGAACCCGGCGACAAGTGCCTTAACTGCGCTGCACTTAGCGTTTCGTGTCATATCTCGTGTCATAGTGCCTTATTCTATAATAAAATAACCCCTCCTGCAGCTTTTTGCAAGGCTACAAGAGGGGTTACATAGTTTTCGGGTTCCTGCTTTCTATCCTTTTTTTACCAAGGCATTTGCCCCGTACTTTTTCTGATACGCCATGATGGCGGCGAGCATATCGCCTGCATTATCAAGGTAATACTCTACCATGTCCTGGGCTTTGCCGTAGCGGCTCCCCAGTTTCTCCCTGCGGGCATCCCCACGGCCGTGCAGATCAAACAACACCTCTACTGCGAGCTCTCCATCAGATCTGTCCGGGAATTCTGCAGGCGCTGCTTTCGCGGCATTGCCTGCTGCCAGTGCCATCCACTCCTCAACAGAGAGATAGCAGATATCCAGATCGAGTTCGTGAGGCCTCTGCCGGCGGTATCCGGAAATGCTACCGGAAGGCGTGTACTGATGGATTGCGATGTTGCGCCCCCAAGCTCCCAGAGGCTTGCCGTCCGTCCAGGGCTTTGACTGATAACCTGTGAGATTGCAGTGCGGATACTGCGCGAGCCAGAGACGGCAATTCTGCGCTACAGGGCCCCAGTTGTGCCGGCGGGTTACGCCTGCGCTCATGTAGACCAGCGGCCATACCCCCGCCTTATCGTGGATCCGCTGTGCGAACTTGCGGCACCACTCCACCTCTGCCGATGTGCCAAAAACATAGTTCGCTCCGCCATCTCGGTTGTGCTCCCAGTCAAGGCACAGGATGCAGTTCCCTACTCTGTGCCCGACGACAGTCAGAAAATAATCCGCCTCCTTCGCGGGATCCCCTCCGGATGCATAGTGATACGCTCCCAGGAGTTTACCGGCTGCCGCTGCCTGGGAGTAATGGCGGGAAAAGTACGGGTTTGTATAGCTGACTCCCTGTGTCGCTTTGATGATAGCAAAATCTCCTGCTGCCTTCCCGGCATCCATACCAGCCTGATGGCTGGCGATATCAAAACCATCCCTGTTCATGTTCTTTTACCTCCTCAATAAGTATATTCTCGGCAGTCTTTATATGGTGTTTAAGTGGATTCGATTGGGTTGAGGAGATTAATCTCCTGCACCGCGGCTTCGAT
>DEPS01000084.1:0-10446 GCA_002358875.1 Lachnospiraceae bacterium UBA3386
TAGATACAAAGAATTTGGGTTCCAGATTTCAAAAACCCTGCATCTATTATGCCGTTTATGAGAGTTAAGTGCCTGATTTCATTGGTTTTTTGCTGATTCTTTGCTGAGTATATACCGCTCAGCAAACACTATTTAGTAGTTGAGAATGTTGTCCTCTTATCAGGGAACAGAACAATAATGTTAATTTCATAGACGGACGTAATGAGTATTTTGGTGATCCATTTTTCCCAAGGAACCTGACTGCCTTCGCTTAAATTAGCCGTAATTGATTCAGATTTTAGACTCACTCGACATATTTATTTCTGAACACCTCCGCCGTTTCTCTGTCAGCAAGTATCTCTGCAGGGTACTCTACAGCTATCTGCATAAATTCTGCCTCTGAAATTTCCGCCGTAGTAAAGAAATCGTCATTTTGGTTCGGATATCTGTGCCATGCAAAATACTGCCGCTTTCCCTCATAGTTCCTGAAGCCGCAGCCGAATCGCACCTGGTTGGATATGACCCGAAAATAACAGTCATGCTGGTCCGGCTCTGCGTCTATTGACTGACTCCGCAGATAGAATAATCCATCCGATGTACGGGTGACTTTCTTAGAATGGAGGAAGGAGTACATAGGCGCGTTATTCAAACCGGCATCAGAAGGATCCACTGCTGTCTCTGGCGATACCGCTCCATGTTCCCGCATATAATCCATGAAGCAATGCCCTTCCACATAGCTGATGTCCACGTTTTCCAGGGACAGCGTGATCGCTTTGCGGATGAGTTTGATGTCTTCGCTGACGCCATACTCTTTACCTGTGACCATCATTATAGGGCTGTCCGTCTGTACCGCGCGGCACAGCTCCTCCACAGTAAACGCATGGTGTATCTGTAAAGGTGACAGCCAACGTGGAGATCGAGCGCCAATCTAATAACGCTCTATTGACGTTCACTTTAAATATTTTTTCCTGTTGGATTCGGTATTTTTGCGCATGACCGTTTTCGTCAGCTTTGTACTCCCGATATAGGATTTCAGTTTCTTATTAAATTTTCCTTTTGAGATCTTTTTGGAGGCACCATCACTACCATTGTAATAATACTGCTCCGCTGTGTCTCCTCTGTCTTTTACAGCAAAAAGGACCTCCTCTGCTGTGCCGTTGGAAATTTTACTGAAGCTCTTGTTGTAGCCTCCAGGAAAAACAGACACTTCCTGGAATATTCCTTTTCTCTTGTAATATCCGGTAACCTTTGTGCCATATCCTTTGGGGATATCATAAGCCGCCTGAATAATATCTACATTTTCCACTTTTCCATTTCTGAATGTCCAAATCCCGCAGAATTCCGTTGCTGAATCCAGAAGAATCAGTTCCGGGACAGAATCATTGTCAATATATGCAATAGCAAACATGACATTTTTTGATTTCGCCGGTTCCCGAGTACGGAGAAATCTTCCGAAGCGAATTTTTTTCGGTATTACCGTAACTGTGTTCTTGCTGAGCATCTTTTTATATGCCGAAATAGCCTTCGATTTTTTCGATGCGGCCTCACCTGGCATCGCCGGGACCATTGCAATGACCATTGCCAAGATTAACAGATGCCCGAGAATCCTTTTAATTCTTCCTTGTGTCTTCATCTCAATCACCTCCATACAGACATTGATACATGATAGTGGCAGGGTAGGCAAACATCTCTCTCGTACTTCCAGAATTTCAGATAAAGTACTTTACCATAAGCTCATTCGTCTTCTTCTCAATCTGTTTAGAGGGGTACTTTTCTTTATATACTGAAATTATCGAAAGACGAATCTTCTCATTTCCTGCAAGCTTTTTTATTAGCGATGGGTAACAATGTGTTAACCAGTTAAGATCAAAGTTTTCATAATCATATGCTTCCGCATCTAACAACCATTTTGAAAAGGCATCATCTCCGCTGGCCACAACACTCTTCAGTCTTTCTCTATCATTAATCTTATCAACTAAATATAGGTTTACCAAGTAGTTTTCTACACTGTCAGCATCTGAATAAGACCGCTTACCTTTTTCAAGCTCTTTTTGTTTATTCTCATAATAATTAACCAAAAATTCAAAGGCTTTATTTTCAATTTCTTTATCTGTATCAATAATCCCGGCTAATACCAGATCTGCATATGTAATATATCCCCTTGCGGTATCAGGACAATTCCATTTATTAAAGTATTGCTTGATAACTTCTTTAATCTGATCTGTACTGCCTGTAAAAGCTGTGTTGTATGATCAGACTTTCCAACTTCGCTTTCATCAAATAGCTCGGCAGCATATATAAGGTTCACGCATCAACTGCGTGTACTCTTTTCTGCCACGTGCGTTGTAATAATATTGCGGAACGATCAGGCCATCAAGATTACTGTTTTTGTCGAGGTTCAGTTTCTCCGCAATCCGTGTGATTGCCGTTTTCCACAATGGCATCCCGGCATCAACTGAAGCACCTGCCCCAACAAATAATACAAGCTGCCGCTCCTGCTTTGCTTTTCTGAGCAGCCGTTTTGTCTCTTTATATTTTTCATTTGTGACTTTTATCATTTGCATCATTGTCACTCCCTGCACAACGCATATTCGATCAGAGTATTCCTTGTTAAATCCCTCCATGTGGTCAGGCACCCGGATCTGCATTGCGTATTCAATGGGATCAGCACCTGCACGTCGGTGCCAGGCACGTTTTTCCAGGCTGAGGGACATCACAGCGCCTTTTTTGTGCCGTTACGAGGCTGATTCTTCAGGCTCGGAGGATTCCCTCTTCGCATCGTTTCGTCCGGATCTGACGGAAAGCCTCCGTGAGGCCGTCCTGCATTTCGTTGAATTTCTTACGTACCTTGCATTCGAAGATGTAAGCCGGTTCCGATGGATTCTCCGGATAAAGTATGACATCCGGCCTTCCGTCGCCCTCCTCGCGGTTGGACCCCGCGGAGTAATCAGGCATTTCCAGCAGCATGGACAGAAGGAAGCCGTGATAAAAACTCTCCTCACTGTCGAAAGTGCTGATGGAGTGCCTGAGGAGGCCGGTCAGAATCTTGCTTATCTGCGCCGTGTCCTTCTCGCAGACAGCCCGGTACAGCTGCGCCCGTTCAGCCGCGCGGCACCTCCTGCCGCCTTCATCATGTGCCTCATTTGCTATCAGTTTACCATAAAAGCAGAACTGTCGCCATGGCCTTACGTGGAACCGTCCCCTGTTTCACCGGTCCTTTTTTGGACCGAGGAACCGTCCCCTGTTTCACCCCCTGTTTCACCCCGTTCTCAAACCAATGAAAGCGTGCTATGATGTTTACGGAAATCCCGAAGGTCTTCCTGCCTGGAGGCAGCTTTGAAATATGGATGGAGCCATTAAGACTATGAGACTGTTTATCGCAATAAATCTTTCTGATGCCATGAAAGACGCTCTCATAAATACCCAGTGCGAGATGTATGACAGGGGTGTCAGGGGAAATTATACGAAAGAAGAAAACCTGCATCTGACGCTGGCTTTTATCGGGGAGTATCCGGATCCTCAGTTTGTGATGGATGCGCTGGAGGCCGTGTCCTTTCGGCCTTTTGTGCTGAGGCTGAATGGCTTTGGCAATTTCGGCGATCTTTGGTGGGCAGGGATGGAGGACTCCGCTCCGCTTGCTGCCATCGTCCGCCGCATCCGGAGGGCGCTGGGCGACGCCGGGATTCCCTTCGACCGGAAGCGGTTCTCCCCGCATATCACTTTGATCCGCAGGGCGGACGGCAGGATGCCGGGGATAAATGTGGAAAAAGTCGAGATGACCGTCAGCGGCATCTCGCTCATGCGGTCAGACCGCGGCAGAAACGGCATGATTTATACGGAAATCGGAATAAAGGAAGCAGAGCAATGATCATTCAAACCGGCATGCGCACGGATATTCCCGCCTTCTATTCGGTCTGGCTTGCAAACAGGCTCCGCGAAGGCTTTGTTCTGGTGCGAAATCCCTACAATCCCCAGTCCGTCACAAGGTATGATCTGAATCCGGCTGTGGTAGATATGATCGGCTTCTGTACCAAGAATCCCGCACCCATGCTCCCCTGCATGGAGCTGCTGAAAGCTTATGGGCAGTACTGGTTTGTGACCATCACGCCCTATGGCAGGGATATTGAGCCCAATGTACCGCCTGTTTCCGAAGTCATTCGTTCTTTCAGGAAGCTGTCAGAGATCGTCGGCGTTCAGAGCATCGGCTGGCGGTATGACCCGATCATAATCAACGATGAATGGACGGCACAAAGGCACATCAGGGCATTTCGGGAAATGGCAGCGGCGCTTTCCGGCTTTACGCACACCGCTGTCATCAGCTTTATCATGCTGTATGAAAAAGTGAAGACCAATTATCCTGAAGCAAAAACCGTACCGATAAAGGAGCAGATCCGCCTCACGGAGGAATTTGTCAGGATCGGCCGGAAATACAACATGGTTATAAAGCCCTGTGGGGACAGCCGGCACCTTCAAAGCACCGGCGCTGACTGCGGTGGCTGCATGACGGTCGGCACCTTCGAGAAAGCGATCGGGCAGAATCTCGATGCGCCGCCCAATCCCTACAACCGGAAAGAATGCGCCTGCTATCTGACCGGGGACATCGGTGCCTACAACACCTGCGCCCACTTCTGCCGCTATTGCTATGCCAATGCGGAACGGAAACTGATACTGGAGAATATGCGCCGCCACAATCCAAAATCTCCCTTCCTGATCGGGAATTCCCTGCCTCAGGATGTGATCCACCAGGCAAGGCAGAAATCCTGGATCGACCCGCAGATGAGGTTGTTTTAGTCCGGGCAAAAGCCTGTCTTTTGGAACAGGGGACGGTTCCCCGGTCCGTTTTTGGACCGAGGAACCGTCCCTCTGTTCCACCACCGGAACCACCCCCTGTTCCACACCGGAACCACCCTGTTCCACCCGCCAAAAACCTGTGAATCACATAGTATTTGCGGGTTTTTTTGTGTATAATCAGTTTTAATATATTCACTCCCTGTCGGGGGGCGGGAGCAGCCAAAAAATATTTTTTATGAGGGGATCGGGGCGTATGGCCTTTTTTAATCGGATACCGGAGCGTTTTTTCAGCATTCTTGCTTCACAAAAGAAAGAACTTTATGTACAGGCCCTTTTTGTGCTGCGCCAGGCTTTTAAAACAGAGCTGGTTATTCGCAGGGAGGATCTGATCGTGATGTTGATGGATTCTCTCGAAGAGGCTTTTGAAACAGCTGACTTCAGCGAGGAGGCAGCGGAGGAAAGCGATGCGGAAAATGCCGAAAATCTGTCCGGTAAAGCGCATCTCCTTCTCCGGAAGCTGAAGGATACCGGCTGGATCGAAACAGAGTTTGAAGCAAAGAGCTTTGAGGAGCACATTACGATCCCGGATTATGCGGTGGCTATGATGAATCTGCTCTACGACCTTTCGACGGAGCGGGTCCGGGAATATAACAGCTATGTGTATGCCACGCATGCAGCGCTGGTCAACGCAAAGGATAATCCGGATTACGTTTATCAGGCGCTTCATGCGGCATGGAAAAATACGGTCGATCTGGTCGATGAGCTCAAGACCCTGTTCAATAATATCCGCCGCTACTATGCCAAAATCGCCGGGGAGGGGGATGTCAACACCCTGCTCAGCGAGCATTTTGATGAGTATAAGACAAGGATCGTGGATGCTGTTTATTATCCGCTGAAAACGATGGATTCGGTTCCGCGCTTTAAGCACGCCATTGTTTCCACGCTGAACGCCTGGGGGCTTGAAGATGAGACCCAGGACGCAATTGTGCAGCAGGGGATCCTTCGCCATGTCTTTGAGAATGAAGAAGACGGGCGGGAGCAGATGTTTTCCATGATCAATTATATCGTGGAAGCCTATGACGGGATCGAGGAAATGCTGGGAGCCATTGACCGCAGGCATACGGAGTATGTCAATGCATCTGTGGAGCATATCCGCTATCTGATGAATTCGGATCGGGGCGTCAGGGGCAATATCATTGAACTTCTGAGAAGGTCCGGAGATTATGACACGCTGGCACTCATGGAAAAAAACCTGACGGTCTACCGGCACCAGTTCTTTGATGACAAGTCTCTATATTCAGAGGCGAAACGGACAAGGAAGGATTCGGGTCCGCCCCTTGCGATTGCAAAAAGAGATGAGCCGGACGGCCTCGTCAGGGATTTCCTGAAACAGGTCCGGAAGCAGTACAGCGACAAAAAGATCGATGCCTATGTCAGAAAATGCTTCGGAGACAGAGACAGGTTTGAGACCAGGGATGTGCCGGTCGATACGACGGAGGATTTCCTCATGTTTTTGTTATCGACCATTCGAGCCGGAGAAAAAAGCGCCCCCTATCAGATTCGTTTTGAAGAGGGATATTACAGCCGAAACGGATACCGTCTGCCCAATGCCGTGTTTATAAAGGAGAAAGGGAAATGATCGAGGAGAGATACAGACACTTGAGCCTGGCTGAACAGGAACAGTTTTCGCGGGCAGTGAACCGCCTTCTGTCCAACACCTTTCTCCTCGTGGAAGAATATGACCCGGGAGAAGGCATCACCAGAATCAACCGGGAATATCTTTTTGTGGAAAGGAACTTTGAGCTCTTTCAGGAATATCTTGAAATGGGCGGCTTCCATCTGGAGCGGGATACTGCCTACGGGGTGATCTATCTGTCCAGCAGTATTGACAGCAGCAGGGTGCATTTTGACAAACTCACCACGGTCATGGTCTATACTCTGCGCCTGATCTATGAGGAGGAGCGTGCCAGGCTGACCCTGGCAAAAGAAGTGATCATTACAATTTCGGATCTGGTGAGCAAAATGCTCATTCTGGGCGCGGTCAAAAAGAAACCGGCAAATTTTCAGCTTAATCAGGCGCTGCGGACATTGCACCGCTTTCGTATCCTGCAGAGGCTGGACGGCTCCTTTGAATCGCCCCAGACCCGCCTCCTGATCCTGCCGACAATTTTATTTGTTGTATCCAATGAACAGATCTCCAACATGGCGAAACTCGTGGAAGAGAAAGAATCCGGGATTGAATATGATCCGGAGCCGGATGAGGAGGACGAATATGAAGAGGCTTAAGAAAATGCTCCTGATCCATTGGTACAGCTACGACAGGGAGCTGATCGAATTTGGAGATCTGAATTTTCTGACCGGCAATACCGCTTCCGGAAAGTCCACGATCATTGATGCCCTGCAGCTGGTGCTGCTTGGAGACACCAATGGAAATTTTTTCAACAAGGCCGCGAATGACAGATCCGTAAGAACATTAAAAAGCTATCTGTTCGGCGAAAATGGAGATGACGGGGAGACCGGATTCCGCTATCTGAGGTCATCTTCCTTTACCAGTTATGTGATTCTGGAATTTGAGGATACGGAAAAGAACACTTCCTTTCTTGCCGGGATCGTCTGTGACTGCTATGAGGATCTGCACTATGATTATAAATGGATCATCGCCGACCGGATGCGGATGCCCGACGATCTTTTCACGGACGAAAAGACCAGCACGCCCTACAGCCTGCCGCAGCTGAAAAGCCGTCTTAAAAAGCAGGCCAAATACAATGTGGAGATCATCGATACCAACAAGAGGTATCAGGAGCTGATCCTGGCCAAATACGGCTCCCTGAAAAGAAAATACCTGACCCTGCTTAAAAAGGCCGTGCCCTTTTCCCCCATCGCGGATATTGAACAGTTCATCACGGAATCGATCTGCGATGTCAGAAACAATATTGAGATCGAACAGATGCAGAGCGACATCCGCCAGTATAAAAATCTGGAAGCGGATGCCATGCGGACTCAGGAGCGGGTTGCGGCCCTGACCGCGATCGCCCAGGCTTCCCGCATCTATGAAGCGGATCAGGACCGCTATCATCAGCAGACCTATATTATCCTGCGCGCTGATCAGGAGGAGCATCGGGCACAGGAGGCAGAGCTTAGAAAGAAGGAGGCTGAATACCGGGATTTTCTGGCAGTTCTGGACAGAGACCTTGCCCTTCTGAACGGGGAGATCTGGCAGTTAAATGAAGAAATCAAAAATCTGGAGGAGGAGTATCACACTTCGGATCTTGCAAAAAAACAAAAGGCTCTGGAAGAAGAGATCCAAAAGCTCCGGGATGAGATCAAAAAGCTTGCGGATGCTTTCCGCAAGGCGTGGGATGCCATTCGTGAATATGGAGCGGCCTGGAGCGGGCAGCTGATAAGCCTTTCAAACACAGACTATCCGGTCCGGGAGGAAGACAGGGATTTCTTTGCAAAAATGAGTTCTCTGAAGGACACAGAGCTGCCTTCCTATGACCTCATGGCCGCCCACCGCAGCATGGAGGAGATCCAGAGTAAAATCCAGGAATATGCATATGATTTAAAAAAGCGGGCCGGGCAGGTGAAAGAGCGGATCCTGGAGCTGTCTGTCCGCATCGATAATCTGAAAAAAGGGATCAAACCCTATCCCTCTCAGGTGACAGCCTTAAAAAGCAGGCTGGAAAGCGGCCTGTTTGACCGCTTCCACAAAGCGGTAGATGTCCGGATTTTTGCGGAGCTGCTGGAAATCCGTGACGCCGCCTGGCGGGATGCCATTGAGGGATATCTGGACCGGCAGAAGTTTAACCTTCTGATTCCGCCGGAATACTATACCGCAGCCAATGAGATATACAACAGGATCAAAAAAGAAGAAAAGATTTATGATACGGGACTTGTTGATCTTGGGAAGCTGAAGGAGGAATACGCCGGGAAGCCTCAGAAAGGGTCTCTCGCCGAGGAGATCGAGACAGAGGATCCGCAAGCCCGCCTTTACGCGGATTATCTTCTGGGCAATGTGATCAAATGCGAGGACGTCCGGGAGCTGAACCGCTATCGCACGGCCATTACCAGGGAAGTCATGCTTTATAAAGGTTATGTGAGCCGGAAATTAAATCCCGCCCGCTATGCGGATCCCTTTATCGGGAGACGTTCTTTGGAAATCCTTCTGGAAAAACTGACCGGGGAGCTTGAGGCGTCCAGGAAAGAGTGTGATAAAATTGCCGGAGCCCACCAGATCGCCCAAGAAGCCGCTCACGAAAAGGCGATGAGTCTCTTTGAAGCCATGCAGCATCAGGACTCGATCGATAAGGGAGAAAAGATTCCTTCCCTCACAGAAGAACTGGAGCGGCTGAGGGCCGAATACGAAGGACTTGACTTTACTTATCTGGACGCCCTGAATTCCCGCATTAAGGAAAAACAGACGGAATGCAGGGAAAAGGAAAAAAAGAAAGAAGAGAAAACCAGGCTTTCTGCGGAGACAAAAGTTCACCTGGAAGGGATAGTGGAAAGAGACCTTCCTGATGCGGCGAAGAAAATCAGGGATGCCGAAGACGAGATCCGGGGACAGTTTAAAGAAGCCTGGATCAGCGAAGTGGGGGAACCCCGCTTTCAGAAGGAGCAGAAACAATCCCAGGCCCGGATCGCCAAGGACGGAGCCGGGAATGTCCTGTCCTTTAAGGACAGCTTCAGCCGGGCCCGGAGCCAGACCCGTACGATCATGGAAAACCATGAAAGGGACCGCAGACGGATGAGGGTGGAGTATAACCAGGAATACCGGATGCCTTATGATACTGAACGGAAGGACAATGAAGAGTATGACAGCGAGCTCCATTCTTTGGCGGATATAAAGCTCCCCTATTATATTGAGCAGATCAAAGACGCAAAGGAAAAAGCCTACAGCCAGTTCCGGGACGATTTTATCGCCAAGCTCAAATCCAATATTGAATCGGTGCGGGAGCAGGTCAAGGAGCTCAACCACTCCCTGAAGGACAGCGTTTTTGGCACGGACCGGTATCGTTTCGTGATCAACCCGCGGGCGGAATACAGAAGCTATTACGACATGATCACCGATCCCATGCTGATGGATACCGGGGGATGGAATATTGCTTCGCAGCATTTCAATGAAAAATACCAGAAAGAGATCGATTCACTCTTCAGGATGCTGATCCTCAACGAGACGGATGTGTCCGCTCAGAGGCGGGCAGAATATGAGAAAAACATCAGGAAATATACGGATTATAAGACATATCTCGTTTTTGACCTGATCGTCACGAACGATCAGGGGGAAGAGCAGAGACTGTCGAAAACCCTGCTGAAAAAGTCCGGAGGCGAAACCCAGATTCCCTTTTATCTGGCCCTTTTGGCTTCCTTTTCACAGATCTGCCGCATAAAAGTGAAGGGCAAAAACAATACAATGCGCCTCATCATTCTGGATGAAGCTTTCAGCAAGATGGACGGAGAAAGGATTCGGGAGGGGATAAGCCTCCTCCGGCGCTTTGGCCTGCAGGCCGTTTTCTCCGCCCCGCCGGATAAGATACCGGATATCGCTCCGAGAGTGGACAGAAACATCGCCGTGTACAAAAGCGGCCACCATTCCTTTACGAGAAGCTTCGATCCGGCACAGATTGAAGAAATAAAAGAAGAACTGGATGAAGAAGCGGATGAATAACCGGATGA
>DEPS01000084.1:10523-13397 GCA_002358875.1 Lachnospiraceae bacterium UBA3386
AAACGGATGAATAACTCGATGATGAAGTGAAAGAGAAACCGGATGAAGAAGCTGATTTTGAATGAGCTGCTTGACAGATATGAGCGCAGCAAAGCCTTCCGGGAGGGCGCGTCAACAAGGCGGATCCTTGTAAATATATCATCCTGCCCGCAGTTTTCTTCCTTTATGGAACAGGGCGATTCCAAGAGGGAATTTCTGGAAGCGCTGGATACCCTGCGTCAGGACGGGCTGCTTGATTATGCCTGGGAGCGGTTTGAAAAAGGTAATCTGGTTGATAAAGTCTGGCTGAACACGGACATGGAAAGGCTTGAGCAGAGCTATCGGGCGGCGGGCCGGATTTCCAGACATCAGAAGCTTCTGGTCCTCGAGAAGCAGATCTGCGCTGCCCTTTCGGAGACAGGGCTTAAGGATGAGGAACTCAAAAGAGGCGACCTGACGGGGTTTCTTCTGGAAGAGCTGGACGAGATCCGTACAAAGAAACGTATCCCGCGCTTCTTTTTTGACGAAGCAGGAAGCTTTCCCACGGATGGCATTTTCCCCGACGGCCTGCCTGCGGATGCCAGGAAAAACCGGAGCCTTCTGCGCTTTCTCAGGGAGATCTGCTTTCTTGATATAAAGCAGGCAGGTATTCCACCGGATATTACTGCCCCGGGGACGGACACGCCCTCCCCTGTGGTGACACACGCCCGGGAGGAAGAGCTTGAGAGGGTTCTCAGTTTAAGGCTGTTCGGGGACAGTAAATATTTTGAGAGGGAGCTTCGATCGAAAGCGCTGTCCATACTCCGATATCTGGCAAAGCGGGACGGGAGGGAATGTGATGAGGACGGACAGCTTCTGGCAGAAAGAGGCATCGTGAAATGGCCGGAGATCCTTGAATTCAGGGGATCCTTGAAGGCTGATCTGGATGACGGAAGGATCCTCGACTATTCCGATCATATTTATGGTGCATGCATAAACGGAGAAGCCGTAAAGCATGTTGAAAAGGTGCATCTTGCTGGCGTTTCCACGATTATATGTATTGAAAACAAGGCAAACTATACCTGGTACCTGAGAACCCATCAGACAGAAGGGGCGCTGGTCCTTTATCATGGAGGCTTTTTCAGCCCGACCAAAGGACGCTGGCTCAGGCTGATTGCAGAAGCGGCGGAGCAGGATCAGGCCGCCATATATCACTGGAGCGACATAGATCTTGGCGGATTCCGGATCTTTCTCCGGCTGAAAAAGGAAATATTCCGGGATGCGAAACCGCTTTATATGGATGCGGAAACTCTCAGCAAGTACCGTGACCGCTCTATGCCTCTTGAGAAGGGGGCTTACCGGGATTTGCTTATACGCTGCCTTGCAGATCCGGAATACAGTATGTTCGCTGAGGTGATCTCCCTCATGCTCTCCGAAAATATCCGGCTCGAACAGGAAGCGGAGATTTGGGAGATTTAAGCGGAACAGGGGGTGGAACAGGGGACGGTTCCACCTCCCTCTGTTCAATTCTGACAGAAAGTGTCTCATGATTGTCGTGAATTCTATTGAAAACAGCATTGATTTTTCCGGGCTTCGAGAGTAAATTATTTCAGGGCGTCAGCTTCTATCTTGTTTTTTGGCTGAACAGCCGGAAAGGATTTGAAAATGAAAAAAGAAATAATAAAGAAAACCAAAATGTATGTCCTCGCCCTCGTGCTCATGCTCGGCTCGGCACCTGCCATGCAGGTCGGAGCGCAGACAACAGCGGCACGAGCGGTAAATGCGGCGACCACAGATGCAGAGGTGAAGACTGAGGGCTTGAAGGAGGATAATCTTAAAGCGCAGGTCATGGCTGCGAGTACGGCGAAAACGTCCAGCACGACCTTGGAGACGAGCGCACAGAAGCCTTTGAAGGAGTTATTTAAGTATGCAAAATCTGCGGACAAGCAGAAAATAAAGAAGTATGTGAAAGACGCCTCGCTCATTGACGGCGACATCTACTTCAGCGATTCCGCCACAAATAAGGTCAGCGACTATGTAAGGGCGGAGAACAAGAAGCGCTTTTCCTACACCATACTTAATACAGTCATAGCTAAGGACAAAGCATCTGCGACGATCAAGGTAAAAGTGAACTACCGGAGTCTCTACAATGCCTCCTGCCAGGCAACACTGTCCGTCCTTAGGTCCTGGGAAACCTACTACCAAAAACATGGTGAGGATCCCGAAGACGAATATCTGGGATCCATGTTTATTTCTTCCTTTAAAAAGGGAATAAAGAAATACCCGGCGAAGGCAACATCAAAGACTTTCGTCGTAAAGGTCAGGAAATACGGGAGCACATGGAAGCTCACTTCTGTTACAGAAAACCTTCTTAATGCCTGCTTCTGCAACATGGACAAGGGCTACTACAGAGCGCTGGAAATCAACAATGAGTAAATAATGCCCGGCATTTTTCTTTTCGGGATAGAAACAGGGGACGGTTCTCCGGTCCGTTTTTCGGACCGGGGAACCGTCCCCTTTCTCACCTTTTGGACCAAGGAACCGTCCCCTGTTCCACTCTGAAACACCGGCCCCTGCCGCCCCCGGAACAAGGAACCGTCCCCTGTTCCACTTTCATTCAAACGGGAAGCGGTAGGGCAGGCTGAACCTGTCGCGCAGGGATGTGAGTTCCTTCTGAACTGCTTCGCCTACGGGAACGCCCTTGTCCTTTCTCTCCAGCCAGACCAGGTATTCCTTCTCTCCCGCCGTGTAAATGCGGTCATATCCGGGAGCCTTGCGGGAAGCGCGGAGGGCGCGGCAGATGTCGCCGGCAGTCTTTTTGAAGGTATCAAGACCCATGAAGGCTTCGGGATCGATCACAAAGAAGAAATGTCCCAGGTGGTACATCTGAGGACTTCCGTCCTCGCTGACGCCGGT
>DEPS01000036.1:0-875 GCA_002358875.1 Lachnospiraceae bacterium UBA3386
GAGGGCAACAACATCACCCGCCAGAAGGCAGCGAAGGTTGCCGCCGAGTTCTTCGGAACCGGCAGATACGAGAACACAGCCTACAGAAACGGCTACATGACCTGGAGCGCATGGGACGCACAGGACAGAGAATGGAAATTCCAGAGGGACGTTTCCATCAGCGGACCGGACGACGAGAAATGCGAACTGGTCACCCCGATCCTCACATACGCCGACATGGAGACCTTCCAGGAACTTCTCCGGACCCTCCGCCACGCGGGGATGAAGAGCAGCCCTTCAAGAGGCTGCGGGGTCCACATCCACATCGGACTCAAAGGGCTGGACGGACGCGACCACGACGCCAAAAGCCTCCGCAACCTGGTCAACATCATGGCCGCACATGAGACGCAGATCGGAAGGGCGATCCGCATCGACGCCGACCGGACCGGACACTACTGCAAGGTGGTCGACCACAGGTTCCTTGACCGCCTCAACCGGCAGAAGCCGAAGACCATGGCGAAGCTTGCAGACTGCTGGTACGAAGGCAACGGCGCAAACTACGGACGCACCCAGCACTACAACGACAGCCGGTACCACATGCTCAACCTCCACGCTTCATTCACGAAAAAGACGGTGGAATTCAGACTCTTCCAGTTTTCCGACCCGCACGACGGCAAGAAGGGCGGGATCCACGCCGGCGAAATGAAGGCTTACATCCAGCTTTGCCTGGCCATGAGCGAGCTTGCCAAGGAGGTCGCCTACGCAAGCCCCAAGCCCCAGCAGACCGACAACGAGAAATACGCCTTCCGGTGCTGGATGCTCAGGCTCGGCTTCATCGGGGAGGAATTTGAAACAGCCCGCGAGATCCTCCTCCGGAACATGGACGGCAACGCAGC
>DEPS01000036.1:945-6709 GCA_002358875.1 Lachnospiraceae bacterium UBA3386
ACCCGGCTTAAGGCAGTGAAAGGAGGCGACAGGCCATGACAAAGGAATACAAAGTGCTGATTACGGAGACAATTCAGAAGACCGTGATCGTGGAAGCAGGATCAGAGGCGGAAGCCCATACAAGGGCATCCGATGCGTGGAAGAACGCAGAGTACATACTGGACTCGGACAATTTCCAGGGTGTGGAGTTCCATGTGCTCGGCGAGGCGGACGGTGATGCCGGGGAGAAGGACCTCGACCGCATCGAGAGGAAGGGCGGTGAGCCCAGTGAGTGACTACCTGAAAGGCTTCACGCTGTTCCATCCGCAGGACAGCGAGGTCTACTGCATCGCTTACGGCAGCAACCTGAATGAGGAGCGGATGAAGAAGCGGTGTCCGAAAGCGGAGCCCTTCGGGACGTCCGTGATCCACGGTTACCGGCTGCTGTTCAAGCAGAGCATGACGGGCGCGTATGCGACCATCGAGCAGGACGCCAACTGCTGTGTGCCGGTCCTGATCTACAAGATGACGGCGGACGATGAGCAGAAGCTTGATAGATTTGAAGGCTACCCCAAGTACTACTACAAGCGGGAATTCCTGCTCCCCGTGTGGGGCTTTAACGGCAGGAAGAAGAAACTACGGAGAAACTGCATCGCGTACATCATGCACGAACACCGTCTGCTCGGCGAGCCGGACGAGGATTACTACGATCTTCTGGACAGCGGATACGAGCTGTGGGGCTTTGGGAAGGAGCCGCTTAAGAAGGCTCTGGAGGACAGCATCGGCAGAAATGAAGCCGCTCAGTGGCTTTCGGAATATTATGGCGAGGAGGATGAACATGAATAAGCGGTATTACATAAGCTACGGATCAAACCTGTCCGTAGAGCAAATGGCGCACAGATGCCCCGACGCGAAGGTCGTGGGCATGGCGGCCATCAGGGACTGGAAGCTGGTCTTCCGTGTCCACGCAAACATCGAACCCTGCGAGGGCAGGGTGGTTCCGATCCTGATCTGGGAGATCAGCGGGAGGGATGAGCGCAACCTCGACCTCTACGAAGGGTATCCGTCCTACTACTACAAGCAGGACATGGCGGTCACGATGACTGATCTGGACGGAAAGAATCCGCAGGAGATCACGGCAATGGTCTACCTGATGAATGACGGGCATCCCATCCGCACGCCCATGAAGGGCTACTACGACACCCTCGAAGAGGGATACACCAGGTTTGGCTTCAACACGCATCTGCTGGAGCTTGCCTTTGAAGAAGCGATGGAGGTGGAACATGGTCTTTGCTGACAGAAAGACGGTCGAGAGACTGAGAAAGACATACCCGGCGGGATGCCGCATCGTCCTGGACGAGATGGACGATCCCTATACGAAGATTCCTGTGGGAGCACAGGCGACCTGCAAGGGAGTTGATGACGCCGGAGACATCCTCTGTGCATGGGACATGGGAAGCTCCCTGAAAGTGGCCTACGGCGCTGACCGCTGCCACAAGGTGGGTACGGAGGCAGAGGCGAAGGTGACGCTGGACTGGTACGGAAAGCACCAGACGGAAGAGGATGCCGTCTGCCCGCGTTGCGGAGCGGTGATGCCGGGGCCGAAGGGCAGACACGCCTTAAGCCGCTGGGCAGACATCACGGTCTGCGACCAGTGCGGAACCATCGAGGCACTGGAAAAGGCCGGTCTCACCAAGGCTCTGCCGCTCATGGAGTGGACGGCGGTGAAGGATCCGCAGAACGGAGGCGGCCAATGGAACGGATAAGGATGCTTGAGATTGCTCCCCTGGAAGCGCCGAGGCTCATCGAGGTGGACCATACGCTTGAGAACCTGCAGGAGCTTGTGGGCGGCACAGTCCAGGCAGTGTATCCATGGGATGATCTGGTCGCCATTTTGTGTGATGACGACGGGAAGGCCAAAGGCTACCCTGCCAATAGGATCCTGACCGATGAGGACGGGAATCCCTACGACGTAATCGTAGGAACCTTCTACATCTGCGGACTGACCAGCACGGATTTCGGCTCAATTCCTGATGAGCTGGCGGAGAAATACACTGAGAAGTTCCGCTACCCGGAAATGTTCATGCGGACTGAAAACGGCCATGTGGTCATGTTCCGGCTGGGCAGCGGTAAGTCTCCGATGCAGATCACATGATCTGCACAAGATCAGGGACGCATCTTCCGGCAGTATTCTCGCCGGATAAATCGCTTTATGGCGTGGACTATTCCGCACATAGACGGTAATATGCACACAACAAAAGCGAAGGGAGAACACCACCATGAAGTACGAGGACAGCGAGGTAAAGGGCATCAGCAGGAAGACGCTTAAGGCTCTGGAGCAGATCGCGATGGACGCCGACTACGGGCTGGAGCTGCGGGGCGGCATCGAGGGCAGGAACAACGACAGCGAGGATTTTCCGGAAGTCAGCATCAACGCCATCCAGGCGATGCTTGAGAAAGCCTACCTCCTCGGCAAGGCCGACGGAATGAAGAAAGTTCAGTAAGGAGGGCATCACCATGATCAACACGAACCTCACCCCGGAAGAGAGGCACATCCAGAGCCTTTCCAACAATGGCGCGCGCATCAAGGCGCCGGACGGGACGACCGAGCCGGTCAGCATGGACTTCTACCGCAGGGCGGTGGAGCAGTGCATGGCCGGCGGCTGCAACGCGGTCACCTACGAGCTGGAGCTTCCCGGCATCGAGGGCGATTTCCAGATCGCCTTCTGGAAGGACGGGCATGTGGACTCCGGCACGACCAGACGCATCATTGACTGCCTGGGCCGCTGACACGGCGCACACGGCGGCCACAGAGGGGCTTAAAGCCTCTCTTTGGTCATACATCCGTATTCGGGATGGGGTGCCACAGCGCCGTTCTTATGCCGCATGGTGTTTCTTTAGCGGTTTTTTCTGTTCATTCCGTGTATAAGACTGCTCAAAGTGTTCCATGAAAGGATTTATTGACGAAAATTGCAGAAAGTCTGCGATAACAAAAGATAAACTTGAAATTGGAGCGGCTTTGTGGTAGTATGGGACTGCAAGGAGGTGTGAGAATGCTTCTACAGTTTTCAGTCACAAACCATAGGTCGATCCACGGCTGCGCAGTTCTGAGCCTGGCGGCCACAACTGACCACGAATTCCAGGAATCCCTGCTGTCCCCTGACGGCAAGAGGAAGATCCTGCCTGTAGCTGCCATCTATGGGGCAAACGCGGCGGGAAAGAGCAACGTCCTTCACGCGCTTGAACTGATGCGGAGCATGGTGGTTGGTGAATACGCAAAGCCCCTGAAGGACACGTTGCTTCCACAGGAGCCGTTTGCCTTCACTGATGAGGAAGAGCCCACAAAGCTCGAAGCCATCTACTACTATGAGGGAATAAAGTATGCCTACGGCTTTTCCTTCACAAGGGAGAAGATCGTAGAGGAGTATCTGTACCACTGGCGCAACGGACGGGAGGGGCTGGTATTCTCCCGTAAGGACGGAGAGTATGTCTTCCGGGAGAACAAAACGGAACAGGCGGTGCTTGCAGGCAGGACGCCCGAGAACCGGCTGTACCTGGTGACATCCAATGAATGGAACAACCAGGAAACCCAGGATGCCTATCTGTGGTTCAGCAGGAAGCTGAACACGCTCCAGAGGGACAACGGGTCGTATGACCAGACGCTTTCCGAACTGGAACGGAACGGCGGCAGGAAAAAGAAGATCCTGCGGGAAATGATGATCGCCGACCTTGGCATCGTGGATATCAAGGTATCCGGCAGTAAGGAAAAGCCTGTCATCATGACGACACACAGGCTGCAGGATGAGAAAGGGAAAGAGACAGATTACGACCTTCTGATCAACCAGGAATCTGCCGGAACACAGCGGTTTTTCTCCCGCATAGGAACCTGGCTGAAAACGCTGGAGACCGGCGGCACCCTGATCGTGGATGAGATAGAGTCCAGCATGCATCCCCTGCTGACAAGGCATCTGATCGAGGCGATGCAGGATAAGGGGATTAACAACAACCAGGCACAGCTGATATTCACGACGCACGATGTGGGGCTGCTTGACCAGCGGATTCTGAGGCGTGACCAGATCTGGTTTGCCGAAAAGAATGAAAAGACCGCGGAAACGGATCTTTATGCCCTGACGGACTTCTCGCCGCGGAAGGGCGAGAACATCCAGAAGGGATATCTGCAGGGACGGTACGGGGCCATCCCCTTTATCAGCGGAGGTGAAGGGCTGTGGCAAGAATAAAGGAATACGACCGGGGATCCGGAAGGAAGCGGAAGCGCAATCCGGTTGTGTATATCATCTGCGAAGGGTCGGAAACAGAACCGAGATATTTTAGGGCCTTCCGCACGAGATACTGCAACATCGATATCATCCCGCTTCCGTCTCCGTACAAATCGGCGGATTCCCTGGTCAGGAAGGCAAAGAATACGCTCGGCGAGTATCCGTACTACCCGGATGAGGGCGATGTTGTCTGGTGTGTCTTTGACCGGGATGAGAATACAAACGCGATGCTCCGGAGCGCCGGGGAGATGGCAGATAAGAACGGATACCGGATCGCATTTTCGAATCCATGCTTTGAATACTGGTATCTGCTTCATTATACGGACCACACCGGCTATCTTGAGGATTGCGATGCCGTGATCCGGCAGCTCAGGAAAAAAGGCAGGCTGCCGGAGTACACGAAGTCGGACGACCTTTATCAGACACTCCTTCCGAAACAGCAGGAAGCGGTCAGCCGGGCGGAGAAAAGGATGCAGGCAGTTCTAAAAGAATACGATACCATCCTGCGGAGGGAAACAAACCCCGTCACCAACGTACATGAGCTTGTGGAGTTCCTGAACGAAAAGAGAAAATAGTCTACAGCCACCAGATATCAGCCGGAAAACAGGCCGGAAATCTGGTGGTTTTATTATGTGGATTTATCGCTTTATGGCGTGGACTTATCCGGGGTATGACGGTAATATGCACACAACAAAAAACGAAGGGAGACCACCGCCATGAAGAACAACACATACTTTGAAATCCAAACTTTAATAAAATCCAAACTTTCTATTGCCACTCCGCATAATTGCTGAATTTCACGAACTGAAAGTTAAGATTTTATTTCATCCTTCTGCCGTTTATGATTTTGGCAGGAGGTGAAAAAATGAACTTTGAAAACTTGTTCCAAAACTATGATAAGCTTATTCGGCACATGAGAGATGCCGGGTATGCTGAAAGTTACATCAGACTTCTGAAGACAGAAATCAGCTGGCTCCAGAAAAACGGGGAGACTGTAGATTCATATGAAACTGCCTGTCAGATAAGGCAGGGCCAGACAAAATCTCCTGACACGCAACGAAGATACAGGTTGGAGTACGGAATCCTTAAACGTTTCGACACCAGCAACATTTACCCTGATTACCGAAGAAAAGATCCACTCATTAAACGCGGCTCATACCATAAGCTCAATACCGAATTTAAGGAAGTGGCTGATGCATGCAGGAGATCAGGTCTCTCCAGAAACCTTAAGCTCCATACTGTAGCAGGGGAACTCTCAGCCCTGTCCTGCTTTCTGCTTTCCATGCAGGAGAAAGGTCTTGAACATCTGCCTGAAATCAGTGAAGAGGATGCGATGTCTTTCTTTACCGATGCTTCAGGAAATGTATCCCTTTCAGACGGCTACAGGAAGCAGATATCCTTAGCTCTTAAAGAAGACCTTGGAAGGTTTTCAAAAGATGCAAAGAGGATCCAGTCCTATCTTCCTAAAACAAGGCCCCGCCGAAAAAACATAGCGCGGGCCTCCGGCC
>DEPS01000133.1:0-585 GCA_002358875.1 Lachnospiraceae bacterium UBA3386
TATGAGCTCGTCTGCGGCTGCTGTTCCGGTTCAGCGATTGAAAAGGACGGCCGCCTTTATCTGATGTATACGGCGGCGCAGCCCATGATGCAGCGTCAGTGTCTCGCGGTCTCGGATGACGGGGATCATTTTCAGAAGGATCCGGGAAACCCGATCCTGACGGCGGAAATGCTTTCGCCGGAGATCTACGAGGAGGATTTCCGTGATCCGCGAATTTTCAAGCGGGGAGATATATATTACATGATCGCAGGCATAAGGTACCTCGAGGGCGGGATCCGCAGGGAGCCGGCACCGCAGCGGCAGCGCGAGGTGACCAATCCCCGTCAGCCTGCCAAGGAGCATAAAAAGGAGGGGTGGGGAAACCTCTGCCTGCTCAAAAGCCGGGATCTTTATGACTGGTCCTATGTAGGGCATCTCCTGTATCCTCAGCCTGAGCTTGACAGTGACTTTTTCTGCCTGAAGGGCGTGTACGAGTGCCCGGATTATTTCGTTGCGGATTCGGGCGATGAGGTGCTGCTGAGCAGTCCGCAGAATCTGCCTCAGTCGGGCCACCTCTATCAGAACGTTCACTCCGGGCTTTATATG
>DEPS01000133.1:655-11852 GCA_002358875.1 Lachnospiraceae bacterium UBA3386
GAGGTGGACAGCGGCTTTGATTTTTATGCCGCCCAGACCCTGCGCACTCCGGACGGAAGGGTCATTATGATCGCCTGGAAGGAGATGTGGGACAGATCCTTCCCTTCACGCGATGAGGAATGGGCCGGGACCTACACACTGCCGCGCGAGCTGACGGTGGAGGGAGATCAGCTGATCCAGAAACCGGTCAGGGAGATCGCCGCATGCAGGCATGATCCGGTGAAGGTTCCCCTGGTCAAGGCGGACCGGGAGGAAGTCAGTGTTCCCGGAGTATCAGGAAACGTGATCGAGCTGAAGTTTACCTTAAAGCCGGGCAGCGCAAAGCGGGCGGGGGTAAAGCTTTTCTGCAGCACGGAGCACGAGACCCTGCTGTATTATGACCGGGAGAAGGAGCTTGTCGTATTTGACAGGAAGAAGGGCGGCACTGAGCTGACAGGCCTTGAGAAGGATGTAAATGAGCGGGTCTGTGCCATCGACGCTAAAGAGAGCATTGAATTTGATCTCTTCCTTGATGTCACTTCCCTGGAAGCCTTCATCGATGGCGGGCGGCATACCATGACGGGAAATGTTTATCCGGATCCCGCGCTGGCGCAGGGAATCCGCTTTTTCGCGGAGGAAGGCAGTGCCTCCTTTGAAAATCTGGAAAAGTATGACATCAGGTAATAAGAACGAGGAGATCCGGATATGATATTGTTTGTAAATGCCTGTGTTAGAAAAAATTCCAGGACAAGACGGCTGGCTGAGAGTCTTTTCTCTGCCTTAAATGTGTCTGTGGAAGAACTGCGTCTGATCAATTATCCTTTTCCGAAGGTCGACGAGGACTTTCTCAATAAAAGGGACCGCCTGATAAAGGAAAGAGATTTCAGCGATCCGATTTTCGAGCTTGCCAGGCGGTTTTCCGAGGCGGATGAGATCGTGATCGCCGCTCCTTTCTGGGATCTGTCTTTTCCTGCGGCGCTGAAGCAGTATTTTGAACTGATCAACGTGGTTGGCATTACTTTTCAATATACCGCGGACGGTGTGCCACAGGGACTTTGCAGAGCAGACAGGCTTTTTTATGTCACGACGGCCGGAGGGGAGTTTTTCCCGGAAAGCTTTGGGTTCGGGTATGTAAAGTCGCTGGCAGAGAATTTCTACGGGATCAGGAATGTGGAGCTGATCAAAGCGACAGGGCTTGATATTGACGGGGCGAAGGAAGAGCAGATCCTGCTTGCCTGTGAGGAGGAGATCAGCCGCCGGTTCCGTCCGGACAGATAGCCGGCAGGCCTTTTATCTGTAGTAGACCTTTACATAAAGGAGAATCCGATGGATACGATACGTAAAATGCGGTCCTCCATGGAGATGAACATAATCGGGGCGATCGTTTTTCTTCTGATTCTGCTGGGTCTTCTGGTCAGTGCACAGGGGTTTTTCAGTTTTGTCACTGCGTTTGAAAAAGAATACTCCACTTCTACATATCACATGGCCGATACGGCGACCAGATTGATCAATGCCGACAATCTGGATGCCTATCTTGCGGGAGAGAAACAGGAAGAGTATCTTAAGACCAGGGGATTTCTGGATACTTACTGTAAGACAATGAGTGTCTCCCTTGTTTATGTCATAAAGGTGGATCAGAGCGATTACGGCAGGTTTGCTGCCGTTTTCAATGCCGTTGACAACGATGTCGATAATTCTTCCTATGTGGCCTGGGAGCTGGGATTTAAGCGGGATACTACGAATGAGGAATACCGGCAGAAATACAGGAAGCTGTATGAGAAGCAGTCCCTCTATGAGACGGTTTATCGAAAAAAAACCACTGACGGCCAGCATCCCCACATCACTACGCTGGTGCCGGTGAAGGATTCCTCCGGAGAAGTGGCGGCTGTTCTGTGCATCCAGAGGCCGATGCGCGAGCTCTATGATGCCAGGCGCCCTTACCTGATCAGCATTGTCCTTTCGACCTTCCTTCTGGCTGTTTTTTCTTCTGTATTTACTGTTTATTATCTGAGACGGCAGTTTATCGCTCCCATCCGCAGGGTCGCCTCAGAGGCGGACCGCTTTGCCAGGGAGAACAGTAAGGGAGAGCCGATGGGACAGATCAGCCGGCTCGAGGAGATCGACAAGCTCTCAAAGTCCATTGAAAAAATGGAGACGGATATAGTGCAGTATGTGGAAAACATCACTGCATTTACGGCTGAAAAGGAGAGGATCGGCGCTGAGCTGTCTCTAGCCAGCAGGATCCAGAACAATTCCATACCGAATGATTTTCCGGCGTTTCCGGACAGAAAGGAATTTGATCTCTATGCCACCATGACTCCGGCCAAGGAGGTAGGGGGAGATTTTTATAATTTTTATCTGATGGATGAAGATCACCTCGCATTTGTAATCGGGGATGTCTCCGGAAAGGGCGTCCCTGCGGCGCTGTTCATGATGGTCACCAATATCGTGATCCATAACAGAACAAAAATGGGAGGGACCCCGGGGGAGATCCTGAGTTTTACAAATGAGGTCGTCTGTGAACATAATCTGGCGAATATGTTTGTCACCGTCTGGCTGGGGATCCTGGAGATCTCCTCCGGCAGGGTCCTGGCTGCCAATGCCGGGCATGAGGACGCCGCCATCTGCCGCAGGGACGGCAACTTTGAGCTCTTTAAGACCAAACGAAGTCTGCCTGTCGGCGCTATGGAAGGTGTGAAATACAGGGATATTGAGCTTTGTCTTGAAAAGGGTGACAGGCTTTTCCTCTATACGGACGGAGTTCCCGAGGCTTCGGACAAAGACGACAACATGTTTACCCTGGACAGGATGCTGCAGGCGCTGAACAGCGTGAAGCAGAAAACCCCCCGGGAAATTCTGGAGTCGGTCCATGAGAGCGTAAACGCTTTTGTGGGCGACGCCCCTCAGTTCGACGATCTGACAATGCTTTGTCTGGAACTGAAGGAGACGGATGGCTGACGGATTGACATTGTTTTTCGGATATGTATAATTAACGGTGATCGTTCAGCACCCCCTGCCGGGGGAAGACGTCGGAAAATTAAATCAGGTTGTAAGCAAAGGCGCTTTAAAAAACGGCGTATGCCGTTTTTTTGGGCGCTTTTTTTTTAACACCAGGCCGCAGTAAGAGCTGTTTGGGCTGACAACAGGAAGAGTAAAAGCTGTTTGAGCTGATGGCAGAAAGAGTAAAAAGCTGTTTGAACTGACGGCGGAAGGAGTAAAAGCTGTTTAAGCTGACGGCGGAAGGCACAGGAGGATAAAAATGGCAAAGGCAAATGAAAATTATCTGAGGCTGCAGGGAAGTTATCTGTTTTCTGAGATCGCAAAGAGGGTCGGGGCCTTCCAGAAAGCCCGCCCGGAGGCAGATGTGATCCGGCTCGGAATCGGGGATGTCACGCAGCCGATCGCGCCGGCGGTCATCGAGGCGCTTCATAAAGCAGTGGAGGAGATGGGGGCGGCAGAGACCTTCCGCGGCTACGCGCCGGATCTTGGATATGCCTTTCTGAGGGAGAAGATCGCAAAGATGGATTATCAGTCCCGGGGCTGTACGATATCAGCCGATGAGATCTTCATCTCGGACGGCGCCAAGTGCGACTGCGGCAACATCCAGGAGATCTTCAGTCTGGACAACCGGATCGCGGTCTGCGACCCTGTGTATCCGGTCTATGTGGATTCCAACGTCATGGCGGGAAGGACAGGCGCCTTTGACCGGGAAAAAGACGGATACAGGGATGTCATCTATATGCCCTGCACCGCGGAAAACGGATTTGCGCCTGAGCTGCCTGACCAGGTGCCGGATCTGATCTATCTGTGTTTTCCCAATAATCCGACAGGGGCGGTCATGAAAAAGGACAGGCTGCAGGAGTGGGTCGACTACGCGAATAAGAATGGATCGGTGATCCTGTACGACGCTGCCTATGAGGCATATATCTCCGAGCCGGAGGTGCCGCACAGCATTTATGAGTGCGAAGGAGCCCGGACCTGCGCGATCGAGTTCCGGTCCTTTTCCAAGACTGCGGGCTTTACGGGGCTTCGTCTGGGATTTACAGTGATCCCGAAGGAGCTTGAGGCCGGCGGCGTGCGGCTCTGGGATTTGTGGGCAAGGCGCCACGGGACCAAATACAACGGCGCGCCCTATATCGTACAGAGGGCAGGAGAGGCTGTCTATTCTGAAGAGGGACAGGCCCAGATCCGGGCACAGATCGCACACTATATGGAAAACGCGAAATATATCATTGAAGGCCTTCATGAAGCGGGTTACGAGGCTTCGGGCGGGGTGAACGCCCCCTATATCTGGCTGCGGACTCCGAAGAACATGACCAGCTGGGAGTTTTTTGACTTCCTGCTGGAGCGGGCAAATGTAGTCGGGACCCCGGGCTCAGGCTTTGGACCCGGCGGGGAGCACTATTTCCGCCTGACGGCCTTTGGAAGCAGGGAGAACACGATCGAGGCCATGGAGCGTATCCGGAGGCTGTGAGCGGAGCTGTAAAAACCTGATTTGCAGGCTTTAGCTCAAATCGGGAACTGCTCAACTTTCCGTGCCAACTGTTATGGATGCATTACAGACAGCCGCGAAATCCCGGGTTTTGCCGGTTTATTGAAAGATGTTCGGCGGATTTTCTCTTGACTTTTTAAGCGGTCTGAGTAATACTAGACAGCGGAAAATGTATACAAGAATACAAAACAATTAAAAAACAGGAACGGCAAAGACGTCGTGACCACAGGTTTTTCTTCCTAGTGCGCATGTACAGCGGGCAGAAGTAAAAAACGACAGGGTCACCGTCTGCGCCGTTCTTTTTTATGGATTTAAAAAGAACGGCCGGCGCTCAAAGCAGCCAAAAGGTCGGTATCGTGTATTAAAGAATGGCCGAAGTTTCAAGCGGCCAAAAGGTCAGTATCGTGTTTTTAAAGAACGGCTGAAACTTTAAAGCGGCCGAAAATATCAGCATCGGCGCCAAAAAGCGCCTGAGGGGAGGAGATATGTGTTCAATTCTTGCAGTCTGTCGTGAAGATGCGGATCGCGAAGCTGTGGCGGAAATGCTCAGAAAAACGGTGAGCAGGGGGCCGGACGACAGCAGGATCATGGAGACAGGGACCGGCTATCTGGGATTTAACCGCCTGTCGATCATGGGACTGACGGAGGAGGGGATGCAGCCCTTCTGCCTGGGGAAAAATGCTGTCGTCTGCAACGGGGAGATATACGGCTTCAGGAAGCTGCGCGACGCCCTGGTAAAGAGGGGCTATCACTTCAGAAGTGATTCGGACTGTGAGATCCTGCTGCCCTTGTATGAGGAGTTCGGCAGGGACATGTTCCGTATTCTGGATGCGGAATATGCGCTGATCCTTTATGATGCGGATGCCAGGCAGTATATCGCGGCGAGGGATCCTGTCGGAATCCGTCCTTTGTATTACGGCCGGGATGCAGAGGGGTTTTTGTATTTTGCCTCGGAGGCAAAAAACCTGGTCGGGGTATGTGCAAAGATCATGCCCTTCCCGCCCGGGTGCTATGCGGTCATCGATGCGGACTTTCAGCCGGCCGGGGGCGCAGAAGCTGCAGAAAAAGGGGATGTAAAAGGACAGCCTGAGGACAGCGGGTGCGCCGCGAGCGTTACGGGAATACAGCCTAAGGCTCCTGATGCAAAATGCGCGAAAGAGCAGGCGATGGAGATCTGTGAGTACCGCAGGATCTGGAAGGCGGAGCATTTTCATAAGGACGGCCTGGAGCAGATTGCTCACAATATTCATGACAAGCTCCTGGAGGGGATCGGGAAACGTCTGGATGCCGATGCCCCGATCGGCTTCCTTTTGTCCGGCGGCCTTGACTCCTCTCTGGTGTGCGGCGCAGCGGCGAAAGTGCTGGACCGGCCGCTCCAGACATTTTCCATCGGAATGGACATAGATGCCATCGACCTCAAGTATGCGCGGAAGGTGGCGGATTTTATCCACAGCGACCACCACGAGGTCATCATGACCCGGGATGAGGTGATCGCCTCTCTGGAAAAAGTCATCGCGGCGCTGGGGACCTGGGACATCACCACCATCCGCGCCTCGATCGGCATGTATCTGGTCTGCAAGTGGATCCACGAAAACACGAATATCCGTGTGATCCTCACCGGTGAGATCTCGGATGAGATCTTCGGATATAAATATACGGACTTTGCGCCCGATGCGGCCGCCTTCCAGGAGGAGTCCGAGAAACGTATCCGCGAGATCCACATGTACGACGTGCTTCGCGCGGACCGCTGCATCAGCGTCCACTCTCTGGAAGCCCGCGTGCCCTTCGGCGATCTGGACTTTTTGTCCTACTGCATGGCCATCGATCCTGAAAAGAAGCTGAACAGATACGGCATAGGCAAATATCTGCTCCGCCACGCCTTTGAAAAAGATGATCTGATCCCCCGGGAGATCCTGATGCGCGAGAAGGCGGCATTTTCCGACGCCGTGGGACATTCCATGCGCAGGGATCTCATCGAATATGCGGAATCGCTCTACAGCGACGCCGAATACGAAGAGAAGAGGAAAAAATATACCTTTGCCACGCCCTTTACCAAAGAATCTCTTCTGTACAGGGAAATTTTTGAAAAATACTATCCGGGACAGGCTCAAATGGTCGCCGATTTCTGGATGCCCAACAGAAGCTGGGAAGGCTGCGACGTCAACGATCCTTCCGCAAGCGTGCTGTCCAACTACGGTGCCAGCGGCGTGTAACAAAAGGGCACAGGTACTGGTGCCTGAAAAGGCCGGGTGGGTCCCGTTCAGGTATAAGGGGAGCCTGCCCGGGCGGCATTCAGAGAAAGGACCGGGCGGGTCAGCATACAGCCACAAGACATGTGACAGGGGAAAGGGAAAATGAACAGTTCAGGAAACAGAAAGATCCTTCTGGAGGATGGACAGGAGTTTTACGGCAGTGCTTTCGGGAGCCGTGAAGACCGGGTCTGCGAGATCGTGTTCAATACATCCATGGTCGGCTATCAGGAGATCCTGTCCGACCTGTCCTATGCGGATCAGGCCGTGGTGATGACCTATCCGCTGATCGGAAATTACGGGACGGCGGAGGAGGACTATGAATCCGAGATCCCTGCCATCGGCGCGCTGATCGTGCGAAGCTATAATGATGAGCCGTCGAATTTCCGCAGCAGATGGTCCCTTGGACAGGTCATGGAGGAGCACGGCATTGTGGGGATCAGCGGGGTGGACACCCGGGCGCTGGCGCGCTCGATCCGCGATTACGGGACCCGCAAGGCACTTCTGACGGACGCCTGCACGCCCATTGAGAAGGGCCTTGAGATCCTGCGAAATACTAAGCTCAGGCGGGATGCTGTCTCCAGGGTGAGCTGCAAAAACCGTACAGTTTATTACTCTTTTTTAAATGAAGAATTGTTTTCGGGCATGTCCGGAGAAAGGTCCGTGTTCAGCGGGCAGGGCACGCCCCGGAGCATACAGGATAAAAGCAGCAGGGGAAGTTCCGTGTTTGATGGGACAGGCTCTTTTTCCGGAGGAAGATCCGCGTTTGGCGGAGAGGGCTTTTTTTCCGGCGGCAGGCATGTCGTGGCCATTGACTGCGGGATGAAGAAAAACATCGTCCGGTCGCTGTACCGGCAGGGCTGCATGGTGACGGTCGTGCCCTGGAACACCCCGGCGAGGGAGATCCGTTCACTCCATCCGGACGGGATCCTGATTTCCAACGGCCCGGGGGATCCGACCGATGTGCCGGAGACGATCGGGGCGGTCCGCTCCCTGCTGGGCAGTTATCCCCTTTTCGGGATTTGCCTGGGTCACCAGATCCTCTCGCTCGCCTACGGAGCGGAGACCTACAAGCTGAAATTCGGCCACCGCGGCGGAAATCACCCGGTGAAGAACCTTCAGACGGGCAGGATCGAGATCACATCGCAGAACCATTCCTATGCGATTGATGAAGGGAGCCTGAAAAAGACGCCGCTTGAGGTCACCCATGTCAATCTGCTGGACAGGACCATCGAAGGGGTGGCCTGCGCGCGGGACGGGGCTTTTGGCGTCCAGTATCACCCGGAGAGCGCGCCGGGTCCCCGTGACAGCACATATCTGTTTGACAGATTCCTGCAGACGCTGCGGTGACGTCAGCAGGGATGTGCCTGTCCGGGTATCCCTGCTGATGAAAAAAACTTAGTTTTTCGCTCGTACAGGGTATTTGGAAGGAGAGATCTGACATGCCCAAAAGAGAAGATATCCACAAGGTACTTGTCATTGGTTCGGGACCGATTGTGATCGGCCAGGCGGCGGAGTTTGACTATGCCGGCACGCAGGCCTGTCTTGCGCTGAAGGAGGAGGGCTGTGAAGTCGTCCTGTGCAATTCCAATCCGGCGACAATCATGACGGATACAGCCATCGCGGATAAGGTGTATATGGAGCCTCTGACGCTGGAATATGTGGCCAGGATCATACGAAGGGAACGCCCGGATGCGATCCTGCCCGGAATAGGAGGGCAGACGGGGCTCAACCTCGCTGTCCGCCTGGAGAAAAAAGGGATCCTGAAGGAATGCCGTGTGGAGCTTCTTGGCACAAGGAGCGCCTCGATCGAGAGGGCGGAGGACCGCAGGCTTTTCAAGGAGCTGTGTGAGGAGCTGGGAGAGCCGGTCCTTCCCTCGGAGGTCGCCGGCAGTATGGAAGAGGGGATCGCTGCGGCGGAAAAGATCGGTTTTCCCCTCGTTCTGCGTCCCGCCTTTACTCTGGGCGGCACAGGCGGCGGTTTTGTGGAGGCCGAGGAAGACTTTATACCCATGATGGAGAATGCGCTCGCCATCTCTCCGGTCCGCCAGGTCCTGATTGAGAAGAGCGTCAGAGGATATAAAGAGATCGAGTACGAGGTCATGCGCGATAAGAATGACACCGCGATCACTGTCTGTAACATGGAAAATCTCGACCCGGTCGGGATACATACGGGAGATTCGATCGTTGTATGTCCGTCTCAGACGCTCACAAACAGGGAGTACCATATGCTGCGCGACAGTGCCCTGAAGGTGATCCGGGCGCTGGAGATCGAGGGAGGCTGCAACGTTCAGTTCGCGCTGGATCCGAACTCTTTCCAGTACTATCTCATTGAGGTCAATCCCCGCGTGTCCCGTTCTTCCGCCCTTGCATCAAAGGCAAGCGGATATCCGATCGCGCGCGTGTCCGCCAAGATCGGGATCGGTATGACACTGGACGAAATACAGCTGGCCAATACGCCTGCCTGCTTTGAACCCGCTCTGGACTATGTGGTCACAAAGATACCCAGATTCCCTTTTGACAAATACGCCAAAGGGGCAGAGGAGGAAAACATCCTTTCCACCCAGATGAAGGCGACGGGCGAGGTCATGAGTGTCGGCAGGACCATGGAGGAAAGCCTTCTGAAGGGCATCCGGTCCCTGGAGACGGGACATATACATCTGCACGCCCCCAAATTTGACGGCAGGACGCAGGAGGAGCTGCTGGAATACATGCGTGATGCGCGTGACGACAGGATCTTCGCGATTGCGCAGTATTTCAGAAATGCGTGGGAAGGAATCTGCAAAGAAGAATTGGAACAAAAGGCAGGGGTTGTCCAGGAAAAGATCAAAATCGAAGACTGCCGTTTTGGAAAATCGCCGGTCCTCAGAAATATGGAAGCACAGGAGGGCAATAAGGAATCCCTGGCGGGCGACATGGAATGGGAGGTACAGACAGTCTGCCAGAGGACGGGGATCGATGCCTTTTTCATCAGGGCGATAAGAAATATTGTCAGAATGGAAAAAAGGCTGCGGGACCATCCCGGTGACCTGCAGGTGCTGCGGGAGGCAAAAAGAGAGGGCTTTTCCGACTATGCCGTCGGAATGATCTGGGGGATGCCGGAGGAGGAGATCTTTTCCGTGCGCCAGAAAAACAAGATCACGCCGGTCTACAAGATGATCGATACATGTGCGTCGGAGTTTGACAGCTATGTGCCCTATTTTTATTCCACCTATGAGGGGGAGAACGAGGCGGCTCGAACGGATCAGAAGGAGAAAAAGATCATCGTGCTGGGTTCGGGACCCATCCGCATCGGGCAGGGCGTGGAGTTTGATTACTCGACCGTCCACGCGGTACAGACGATCCGGAGGGCAGGATACGAGGCGATCATCATCAACAACAATCCGGAGACAGTGTCAACGGACTATACCTGCTCCGACAAGCTGTTTTTCGAGCCCCTCTGCACAGAGGATGTCATGAATGTGATCGCGATGGAGAAGCCGGAGGGGGTCATCGTGACGCTGGGCGGGCAGACGGCGGTCAACCTGGCCGAGCCCCTGGCGGCGCGCGGAGTAAAAATGATCGGGACCGACTGCGACGCCATCGAGAGGGCGGAGAACCGGGATGCTTTTGAAAAGCTCCTTGAAAAACTGGCCATTCCGCAGCCTAAGGGGCGGGCTGTCATCTCCGTAGAGGAGGGAATCGAAGCGGCGCGGGAGATCGGATATCCGGTCCTGGTGCGCCCCAGCTTCGTGCTCGGGGGACGGGCCATGCAGATCGTCGGCAAGGAAGCGGAGCTTCGGGAGTATCTTCAGAATGCCGTCATCATTAACCGGGACAAGCCTGTGCTCGTGGATAAATATATCCGGGGAAAGGAAGTCGAGGTAGATGCAGTCTGTGACGGCGAGACGGTCTTTGTGCCTGGAATTATGGAGCTGGTCGAGCGCACGGGCGTGCATTCCGGGGATTCGATCAGTGTCTACCCGCCCTACAGTCTCTCTGAAAAGGTCAGGGCCAGGATACTGGACTATGCCGGGAGACTGGGACTGGGGATCGGGATCCGGGGGCTGTTCAACATCCAGTTTATTGTGGACGCGAAGGAAGATGTCTATATCATCGAGGTGAATCCCCGTTCCTCCAGGACGGTGCCCTTTTTGTCCAAGGCGACGGGATACAGCCTTGCGGACATTGCGACGCTGGTCGGCCTTGGCGTATCGCTAAAGGATCAGGGCCTGACAGAGGTCCCCAAGGATCCCTGCCTGCAGGCGGCTGAAAAGAATGAAGCGTGTGTCTGCCCGGAGAGGGGAGATGGATATCAGAAGGCAGAGTCGGACCAGGTCCCGGATCCGGCAGCCCATGCAATAGATGTGGTCTATCCAAAGGAAAAGGAACGCTTTTATGTGAAAGCGCCGGCTTTTTCCTTCTCAAAGCTTGGGGGAATGGATGCCTATCTGTCTCCGGAGATGAAGTCGACGGGCGAGGCCATCGGATATGACAA
>DEPS01000002.1:0-385 GCA_002358875.1 Lachnospiraceae bacterium UBA3386
ACTGGCGATGACTGAAAAGACCGCCCCCGCCGCGCGAAGCCCGGCTTTTGGGCTGGTGGCCAGCAGTAAGTTGGCCCCGCACACGGCTAAGACTACAAAAAACAGCAATGCAAAAAAAAGAGGCGGGAACAAACCACTCATCCCCGCCATCACTACAAGCACGGTACTAATCACCGCCAGCACGCCTGGCCAAAACCACCTGACATACTTTTTCATAATATTCTCCTTATGCATAGATCCCGACGGGGTAGGCATGGCTCCAGGCCTTCCTGCCCTCTTTGTCGATCAGCTCCACGCGCACAAACCGGTCCGTTGCCGAGGTCCTGAAGGCTGCGGTCCCGCCGCCCCGGATCCTCTGGTAATTGCGGTCTCCCCAGGGCGTATT
>DEPS01000002.1:412-2517 GCA_002358875.1 Lachnospiraceae bacterium UBA3386
TTGGTGTAGAAAGCCACTGCCTCAACGTCCTCAGAGCACTCCACCTTGAGCAGGCGGGAGTCTTCCTCCAGCTCCAGGCCGTAGAACCTGGGGCCGCAGCTGGCGTAGAAGTTTCCGCGCCGCAGGGCATCCATGACCGCCTCCACAGTGAGTTCGGGGGCGTTGATCATGGTAAAGCCCTTCAAGTGCTCGCCCTCGTACAGATGCGAATCGTCGTTGGCGAAGGCGCGAACGTAGATTCCTTTCTTGCCCCACTGGTCCCAGTAGGAAGAGGACTCCGACCGGCCGGGGTTCCAGGGCTGGCCGGAGATGCTGTTAAAGATCTCCGCGCCGGCAAGGCCCCGCAGGTTCATCATCTCCTCGGCCGCCATCACCGACCAGGCGGGGTGGGCCAGGATGGCGATGCCGCCCGCAGCGCGGATGGCGTCGATGACCGCCTGGGGATGGGGGTGATATTCCGACCTGCGCATGCCGCTGCGGCCCCGTGTCGTGACCCAGATGCCTGCGCGGCCCCTGCCCAGAGCCGCCCCCTCATAGGGCGCGCCGGAATAAAAATCCACTGTTTCTCTCTTCATACCAATCCCGAGGATATGATAGACCGGCTGGTGTTCCACATCACCGGTATCCCATTCCACACCGGGCAGGACAAGGAAACCGTCTCCCTCCCAGAGGGGGCTCTCCTCCCGGTGGTCCGTGATTGCCACCAAGTCGTAGCCCGCGCTCCGGTAGATGGCGACAGCATCCCGGGGTTCCAGGGCCCCGTCCGAGACAGTCGTATGCATGTGAAGGTTCGCCTTGAACCACTTACCCCTGTTTTCCAGAATTCTCACTGCTCTTGCCTCTGATCCCGCTTTCTGCGTTTACACGGCTTAGCTTTCTACGCCGCTGCTTTCGCTCTTGCCACTGTCCTCGCTCTCTCCATAGCCATAGCCGTAGCTGCTGCCATAGCGACCGTAGCCATATTTGTGTCCGTAGCGGCCATAGCGGCCGTAACGACCATAACGCCCGTAACCGTAGCGGCCATAGCCATATTTACCGTAGCCATAGCCGTAGCTGCCGCCGCCGTCCTTTGAGTCGTTCAAGATGCAGCCCAGAAGTCTGCAACCGGTAGAGTTGAACATCTGCATGCCCTCGCGGAGGATATCCATAGCTGTGTAATTCAGGCGAACGACGAAGACAAAAGCGTCCGTAAACCTGGCCATCTGGGAGGCATCCGACAGAACGGCGCTGGGCGGCGTGTCAAAGACCACGTAGTCATATTCCTCACGGAAAGCTTTGCAAAGACTCTTAGCTCGCGCGGAGCCCCAGGGAGATACAGCGGGGTCGAATACCTCGTCTGATGCCTTGCCGCCGGGCAGGATCATTAGGTGGCTGCTGTTTTTATAGGGGATGATGACATCCTTTGGCTCGCATTTTCCCGCCAGGAGATCCGCCGTTCCCTTTTCCACCGGCTCCATGCCCATGGCGGAAAGTACGGAAGGATGACGAAGGTCGGCGTCCACTAGGAGGACACGGCTTCCATGTCTGGCCAGGGCCAGCGCGAGGTTGATAGCAGCGGTCGTCTTCCCTTCCGAATCCATAGCGCTTGAGACAAGGATCGATTTCGCCTCGGCGTTCTTCGCCTCCCTCTCCACGCGGTGGCGGATAGAGCGCATGGACTCCACAAAGGCAAAAGGAGCTCCCTCCGCATCAATCAATATTGCGTTGCTGCGTTTTTTGCTCCGCTTCTTAAATATTACAGGAGGGATATTTCCCAGATATACCGCATTAAAGAACTGCTTGAGTTCTTCATCCGACCGGATAGTCCTCCTCATGAGGGACTTAAGGGCAAGGAATGCGATGCAAAGGGCAAGCCCTCCCAGCATCCCGTATGTCGCATACTGCCTAGTCTGGGGAAGATTGGAAGGAGCGGAGGGAACCCCGCCCTGATCCATCTGTACAAGTTCCACCTCGCCTATGACCGTCTCGGATATGGATGAATAATTTCGCAACACGCTCCTCATGATCTCATAAGAGAGCCTGGCATCGGAAGAACGGACCCTAAGCGTACAGATATTGGAATTATTCAAAGAAGACGCATAGATCTGCCCGGGAAGGTAGCCCGC
>DEPS01000002.1:2551-9041 GCA_002358875.1 Lachnospiraceae bacterium UBA3386
TCCCCGTATCCCATATCCTCAATCACCAGGTTACGCAGGGGGTCGCTGGTCAGGATATATGAAAAAATACCAGAGATCCTGCTTGTGAGATTTTTATTGGTCCCAGATCCCGTCACGGAATTGACCGTAAAGGTAGAGTAGGTCTCATAATAAGGCGAATAAGTACGCTTTGCTATATAAAAGCCCACTGTCCCCAGGATACTGATGATTGCAAGGAACAGCCATCCGTATCTCCTGATCCCGCTCAGGATATCGAACAGAATGCGTAGATAATCTATTTCTCCTGCTCCTGATGAATTATCTTCATAGACTTCAGCGCTTTGCGTAATGTCCTGCATACCGCCCTCCGTAACCGTATCCGTAGCCATACCCGTATCCGCGGCGCTTCATACCGAAGCCTCCTGTCCTGTTGAAATTATAGACAGAGCCAAGGACCTTCCTTTTGCCTCCGAGTGAATCAATACAGTCGTTAATATCCCCCGCCTCCATATAGTGCTGGCGCACCACGATAACGGATCCGTCCGCCATGGGCGCAAGTTCCTCCGCATCTGAAACAAGGCTGACCGGAACTGTATCTACGATAATAATGTCCGCCTCCTCCCTCAGAAAAGCCAGAACCCTTCTGATTCCACTGGCATACTGCTCCGCCGCCTGGGGCAGAGCTTTTTTCATCAGCACAGCATCCAGATTGGTGCCGGGAATCCTGTACATAAGGCTCCTAATCTCTTCGTCGTTTCCGACACCGGTGCTGGTCTTTACATCCTCTCCCTTTTTTTTATCCGCCCTGAGGTACTCCTCCAGTCCCCTGAAATCCTCCTCTTTGGCATTCAGGATCTTAAAATCGGCAGGCTTACGGAAGTCCATATCCACAAGCACCACCTTCCTATCACTCTGGGACATAGCCAGTGCGATGTTTACAGCAGTCGTCGACTTTCCCTCATTCTCCGCGCAGCTCGAGATCAGCAAAACCTTCATCCCCTTATCTGACATCTCGTTGGCCAGCCTTACCGCGAGCTTGCGGATACTCTCCGAATACCTGAAGCTCACAAGTGGATCCGTAATCAGGATGCTGTCCTCATCCCTGTCCCTGCGGCGCTTTCCAATCCGGAGACGAAATCTCCTGTGTTTTTTCTCAAATGGAACCGCCTCAAGAAGCGAAGCGTCAATCTTCGATTCCGCTTCCTTTCTGCTGCGCACTGTGTCACGTATATAGGACAGAAAGGCCAGTAGTGCGCAGATGGCGGCGAAAGCACCTGCGCCTGCCAGCAGGGAGTTGTACAGGATCTTGAAGGGCCTCTCCACGCGCTCGGGCACGGTCGGATTTTCCAACACAGACAACTCTATACCTCCCAGCAGCTCGCTGGAATATTTGGAATAATTTTTAATGATAGAAGCACATTCCATATAAGAGATATAAGGTGTCTGGGCTCTGACCGTGACCTTGAGGATATTTGACTGGCCCAGAAGGGAAGACGTGACCGTACCCTGAAATTTGTCGAGCCGCAGTTCTTTTGCCACGAGCCCCTTGAGCTCAGCACTGTTCATAACGCCGCCAAGCTTGGAAGCCGTTTCTGATGAATTGAGGTTCTGCTGGGCGTACTCATCTGTATAGTAGATGACGTCCTCCATGCCTTCATAGGCATTGAGGATGACCAGGGTCGCCGTGGTCGCGTATTCCTGCTGGGGATGCAGATAACTCATGACGACATAAGCCAGCATCACAGCCGCCGCAGTGAAGGTCAGGACCGAGAACCACTGCGAGGCCACATCCGCGATCATCGTATATACATTAACGTTCTGCAGGGGCTCAGCCATCTGCCGTCCCCTTATCTGCCTTTCCTGCATACTGATTACTCTTCCGCCTCCTGCCGATCCGCTCTACTCGTCATCCTCGCTGTCCTCGTCTTCCTGCTCTTCCTGCTCTTGGGACGATTCCCGCTCTGAATATTTCCCGTCTTCTCTGTCTTCCACCTTTTCGTCTGTCACGACGACGTACAGCGTGACCTCCGCAGTCCCGACATCCTCGTCCTCGTCGTCATGAAAAAAGTATTTTACACGATAAAAACCGGTCGTCGAAGTGTCCACCTCGCCGCTGATCTCCACATAATCACTATCCATCGTGCTCACTTTCTTCAGTTCCTTTTGGCGCTCCTTGGACATCTTTTTGGTATCGATCTCCACCCCGTAGGTTCCGCCCTTTTCCACAAAGGTGTAAGCCCTGGAGCCGATAACACAATTTTTCATATATTCCTGAGGATCAAAATCAGAGTCCTTTTCCAAATACACGAGATAATCCGTCAGATTCAGCTGAGGTCTCCCCATCTCCACCTTCTCATCGTAAATAGAGATGGTAACAGGGAGATAAGAGATGCCTCCGGCACTGTTGGTGACCTTCAGCCGCACATCGTACTCGCCGATATAACTGGTATCGATCTGCTCGTTCGTCACCATTCGAATCCTGCGTGTGACATTCCCGTCCAGGCAGTCCTCCGCGGTCACCCCCTGCAGCACATTTTTCGTATTTAAAGGAAATGACAGGGGATTTCTGAGGTGAAAACGGGGAGAGATATAGTCCGAGTAAACCAGCTCCCTCTTTTTATGAACGACATGGTTGTCGGAATCAACGGCCACATAATTGACCGCCCTGTGACTATATCCCGTAAAGGGTCCGACCGACTCCACGATAATCGAATTTGACACGTCGCCGTCTGTCGCGTCTCGCGCAGTGATTCCCTTAAGAAGAGCTTTCTCGTCGTCCTTCACACTGACCGTCACCAGATAGTTATCTACTGAAAAGACCGGGCCGGTATGATCCTTTTCGTACAGTTCCTGACGCATGTAATAACCAAACAATGCCGCCGACAGCACGAAAAGCACAATGCTAACATTCCTGATGATTTTCAACGATTATGTCCTCCTCCGGATGAAGTGCTGTAACAGGCACTTCTTAATCCTCCACAGTAATCAAAAGTACCTTTTCGTCTGTCTTCCCTGTAATCGTACTGGTGATCCGATAGGTAAGCTCATATTCCGCCGGTCTGGAAGTACTCACACTTTTATCAAGATGAATATAGTGGTCAAGCATGGACCCGTCCACGTCCTTCATGGTCTTGATATAATTCATGAAATTGAAATGATCACCGACCTTGAGGTAAATGTGCTCATCTGTGAGCTCCAGGGTCGGTCTGCCCTCCGCCTTGTTTCGCTCAAACAGTTCGTCGCCCTCCGGCTCTTTATCTTCTTCCGCAACAGCGGCAGTCAGCGCAGTAGCGGCTGTCTCCGCAGTCGCAGCCGCCTCCGCAGTCGTCGCGCCGCCCCCTGCGTCCTCTCTGACTGAAAATACCCAGGCCAGATGCTCTACGGCAAAAGTCCGGAGGGGTACAGTATCATACTCAAACACCATCATCAGGACAATATTTGCAACTGCCGCAGCTGCTACGATTATCTTGAATAATCCCCCAAAAAATTTCCACATACCACCCTCGAATAATATATAAAACAGCGGAGTAAAAAGCTACTATAACAATCAATGTATTTTATCTAAAAATATAGTTTTCGTCAATTCAGGACAACAAAGCGATGGAAAGGTTGGCCTTTTCTACAGTTAAATATCGTAGACACAATTCTTGTTCTTCTGAAAATATATACTATATCACTGCTTTCGTCCATACATCACAAGATGGATCAACCATCGCTGAATCATAAAGGAGTATCATGATCGTCCTGTCCCGTGCCCCGATCCTGGTATTGGGAGGGGCTGCAAGCAGCGCACTGATCCTGTATCAGTCGGCATGAAGTTCTCCGCTCTTATATTTCAAAAGCAATTCCTTCAAGAATGCTCTGTTTGAAGACGCCTTTATCGCATCTTCCCTTCTTCCATGTTGGAGCAGAAAACCGAAGAGTGCTGCCGTCTTCTTTTGTCCTTGCTCTCGGCCTTGCTCCAGGCCTTGTTCAAGAATCTCATCGGCTTTCGTTCTCAACAAATTTCCGGTCATGCTCTCACCCCCTTTTTTTCTTTGTATGTCATACTACCTTCCATAAACTATTTTCTTTATTTTGACCCTAAGAATTTACTCTAATATTTTTGAAAATCGGAAAAGAAGTTACTTATAATGCCGCATCGTATCATCGACTATGGCCTTGATCAGTTCTTCTTCATTCTTAAAGCCCTTTGGCAGCTTGAATCCCATAGAATACCATGCGCCGGGGTAATCCCATTTCTTCATTATATAGTCATCAATCGTGCGGCTGTCGATCACAAGGGGAATTTTCGGGTTGACCAGCCTGGCGCGCCTCAGTGCTTCATCTCTGATTTCTTCAATCCTTTTTTCATCCTGGTGGATATAGTTTATTTCAGACATTCTACAGTCTCCAGCATTGAGTTATTCCTCGTTAATCGGTGCAAACCTCTTATACTTCTTTCCGTCCAGTTCCACGGTTTCATTCCACATATCAGCTGGCCTTGTCCACAGGCCGCCGTCACCGTACAGAGCGCGATAAACCACCATCGGAGACTCATCCTCCGAATGGCGTGCTATGCCGATCACCTCATACTCGTTTCCCTTGAAGTGACGGTAGCGTCCGAGAGGGATTGAGTTGATTGCTTCTTCGTATGTCATATCTCCACCACCTTATCCGCTTTCATTACCAAAATACAATCACAGTCCCATGTGGGCAGGCTGTCCCTGAACGAAAGGCTGTTTCGCAGTTCAATGGCATCGTACTCCTCTGCCAGCTTCTCAAAATCCAGGTAGCACCAATTTGGCATGTACAGTTCATGAAGCTGCTCCATCGTGGGGATCTCCCCAGGCTGGATGTTTTCAATCCATGACAGCTTTTTGGGTTCCCAGCGATGGAGTTTCGGAAGGTCTATCAGCTGGTCCGGAGAGTTAATCGTGAGGATATTGGCATCCGGCAAAGTGAAACGGAAGGAGTGCCGGAGTCTGCCAATGTTGAAGTTTGCTTCCCGGCACCAGGCTTCCCAGCCCCATTCGTCGTTTTCTCGGCTTGCCCACAGACCGGTTCCATCTGCCGGTTTCGGTCTGAAGCCTCCCTCCATCCAACCAGCGTTACGAACCGGAATGAAGGAAGAGGGTTCAAAGTGATCTGAACCATAATGAACGTAGGTGGTCATGCTGCTTCCTTCACTCTTTGGCATGATTCTCATTGCCTCATTCAATTACTACTCTTTCGTCATCTTCTGATACAGCTTCATCAGTTCTGCCACACAGTCAGATTCGGTAAATCCTTTAATCGGGAAGCCATAAGCCTGCATAACTGCGCGGTCATTGTTCTGGTGAGCAGTAAGCAATTCAGGGAATAGATACATATGCTCGCCATACATGTCAGCAAGACTCGAATCTGGGTAAAGTGTTCGCGCATTCAGAATTTCTTGTGCTGTGGTCTCAATACGCATCATTTGTTTATCCGATGCATTAGGCCATGGAAAATTATTGTATACTATATTTACAGAGTAACTGTAGTCACTTTTCAGTCTTCCACATACAGCACGCACCCATGCCATATGTACGTTAGAAGTCATCACTCCAAAATGGAATAGAGATGCTTCCGGAACAAAACGCACTTTATTACTACAGATAATGTCTTTGATCGCATATCCGATAGGTATATATCGTCTTCTTTCAGAAGATACTTCCGGCACAATCAGAAATCTTCCTGTAGGTTGTTTAATCTCCATGAATTGTGTTGGAGTATTAGCGCACGCCCTTGTTGCCGCCTTTGTGCTCCTCATCCTGAACTTTTTCACAGCTTCTACTCTTTCCATTACTCTTGGCATCGACAATAATTCCTTTGGAGTTGCGCCGCGAAGCCATAGACACCATCTTTCTTTTCCATTAATGTAATCATCTGAGCCCACAAAACGTTTAAAGAATAACTCTGATTTAGGCTCTAAGCGGACAAATTCTCTCTTCTCTTCAGATGTAAATATCAGGTTTCCACCTTCGACAGGTTTTCCCCCGCTACTCATAACCGGAACACTGCATAAAGGTTTAGTTCTGCTTTCAATGAATACTGTAGGAGCTTCCATCAAATAAGCATTAATGCAGCTAACGCGATTTGGTCTTCCATCAGTATATATTGTCTTCTGAGATATTATTACAGAAGAACTAAATCCTACAATCACGCAGTGAACATGTGCCTTAATGCTTGCCTCACTATCCCAGATGAATGTTCGATGGGCGAAGTCTATGTGGATACCAAATCGATCAAATAAAGGCTTCCATATACTCGCCACCTGCTCCCCTTGTGTGATACTGTTTGTTGAAACTAATGCCGCTCTGATTTGAGTTCCTGACATTAATTCAGAAGCCTTCCAATACCAGCCAGACACATAATCAATCTTACCTGCCGCTTTATAGGGTTTCCCTTTCTCATCAACATAAACGGAAAGAATATCATCTTTCTGAGATTTGCTCTGAAGAGAATATCCCACAAAGGGCGGATTCCCCATGATATAGTTCAGCCTGCT
>DEPS01000004.1 GCA_002358875.1 Lachnospiraceae bacterium UBA3386
TGCGGGTCTTTTCGCGCAAAACCCGAGTGTAACGTCAGGCCTGCACCCCATGCAGAAATCCTGACGCGGGCATTGATGACCGGGCCGACACTTGTTATGATTACACTGACAGAGGTGAACATGCTGTTTTTGACAGAAGGGCCGGCTGTAGAAGGAAAGGCAGGAGCAGAGATGGAAAAGGAAGATAGAAAGCTACAGGTACAGTGTTTTGTAAAGCACGATGCAGAGCAGATTTTCACAAAAGACAATTCCCCCCGGCTTTTGTATGTCAGCAGGCAGAGGCTGGACGCGAGCCGTCACCCCAGGATCATGCACGCTCATGAGGATTATACAGAGGTCGTCCTGATCACAGAGGGCAGCAGCAATTACCTGATCGATCACCGCCAGCATGCGGTTTCAAAAGGGAATCTTCTGGTATATAATCCGGGCATCGTCCACGATGAAGTTGCTTCCGAAGGGGCACAGATGGAGACCTGGTGTGTCGCGGTCGGAGGGCTCAGGATGCCGGGACTTCCTGAAAACGCCCTGCTCCCGAAAGACAAGGGCTGCGTCTTCCGGGCGGAAGCCCTGTTTGAGCAGATGGATGCCCTGTGCGGCATCATGTTCCAGCTGCTTTCAGGGCAGTTTGCCGGCGCGGCCACATACTGCCAGGGCCTTATGCTCTCCTTTCTCACAATGACTCTTGCCGTCACAGAGCATCAGGACAGTCCGCTTGTAGAGTCCGAAGAGGAGGAATCCGTGATCGGAAACCGGGTCAAACGCTACATCGACGCCCACTTCCGGGAGCCCCTGACACTCCAGACGATCGCGGACGCCCTGAACGTGAGTACCTATTACATGGCGCATGTCTTCAAGGCGATGAGCGGGTACGCGCCCATGACCTACCTTCAAAAAAGGCGCATCGGGGAAGCCCAGACCCTGCTGATCCACACACAGCGCTCCATCTCGGAGATTGCCTGCACCCTGGGCTACGATGCGCAGAGCCATTTCAACCAGCAGTTTTCCAGGCACGTCGGAATGCCGCCCGGAGAATTCAGAAAACAGTATGTCGTGAGCAAAAAGGAAAACAGTTAAAGCAATATTTTTAAAACCGAATACCCTTTCAGGTTTTCACGCCCGTATTTTTCTCCCCTTATCCGTTGAAAAAAAGCCGAAAACAGGACGATTTCGTCTCATCTTCAGCCAAAGTTTTAGCAAGATTTTTAAAGCCGGAAGGATGCCCTTCGCGCTATCATAATGACAGTGAAAAGAGCGATACGGCACAGGGGCGCTGAGGGAAAAACAGAAGGTTCCGGTCAGCAGCACTGTGCACCTGGAAAAAAACCGGAAAGGGGAAAAATCATGAATAAGCTTAAAGTAGGTGTCATCGGAGTCGGACGTCTTGGTTATGAGCACGCCTGTAATATTGCTAACCGTGTTCCCGGTATGGAGCTTGCCGCGATCTGCGACGGCAATCTCGCCCGCGCAAGGGAAGTCGCGCAGGAGCTGAATGTGGAAGCGGTCTACGCGGATCCCGCAGCGATGTGTGCGGATCCCGAAGTGGAAGCAGTGGCAATCTTTACAAATACCGCATCGCATGTGGACATGATCCGCATCGCCATGGATGCCGGAAAGCATGTTTTCTGCGAGAAGCCTCTGGCGGAGACGGTTGAAAAGTGCCTTATGGCCGAGGAAATCATCAAAGCCCATCCCGATCAGATCTTCATGCTGGGCTTCATGCGCCGCTTTGACAAATCCTATCGGATCGCGAAGAAAAAGATCGAGAACGGCGATATCGGTAAGGTCGTCCTGGTCCGCTGCTATTCCCAGGATCCCAGGTCCACATTTGACAGCTATCTTCCTTTTGCCCCCAAATCCGGCGGCCAGTTTATCGATATGTGCATCCACGACATCGACCTGATCCGCTGGCTTACCGGTTCGGAACCCAAAAAGATCTGGGCCATCGGCGGCTGCTTCGAGTTCCCCCAGTTTAAGGAATGGGACGACGGGGACAATGTCTCCTGCCTGATGCAGTGCCAGAACGACGTGATGGCATTTATGTTTGCCGGCAGGACCGCCGCCCACGGCGCAGCCGTGGAGACCGAGATCGTCGGCACGCACGGCACTCTCCGGATCGGCGCCACTCCCGCGTCCTCACTGGTAGAGGTCCTGAGCGAAAACGGCGTCTGCAGCGAGTGCTATCAGGATTTCGTCAGCCGCTGGCACGATGCCTACATCACCGAGATGGAAGTCTTCTGCGATTACGTGGCAGCCGGAAAAGCCGCTGAGCCCAATGTCTATGACGGAACGAAAGCGACCAGGATCGCCTACTGCTGCAAGGAATCCTTCCTGAAAAATGACCTGCTGACTCTGGACTGATCACTTTCTGACTCCGGACTGGTCCCTTGCATTTGACATACCTTATCGCCGGTGATAAATTAGAGCCTGCAGACATTCTTATCTGTTCATCTGATGCAATTTGTCCGGTTAAGAAACCGGCGTCTTGTAATGGTCCGGTGATGGACCATTACAGGGCGCCGGGCAGGGTGATCATTATGAAAGAGCTTCTTGAACTGTATCTGGCTTTTATGCGCATCGGCGCAGTCAATTTCGGGGGCGGCTATGCCATGCTGCCGCTGCTCGAACGCGATCTGGTCGAAAACAGGGGCTGGACCACAACTGATGACCTGACGGATTATTTCGCGATCGGCCAGTGCACACCGGGAATAATCGCCCTGAATGTCGCGACCTTTATCGGGAGCCGGAGAAAAGGCGTCGCAGGAGCCATCGCCGCCACAGCAGGTTTCGTCACCATGCCCATTGTCATAATTCTGGTCATAGCCACCTTCCTGCAGGGCTTCGCGGACATGCCCGTCGTGCAGAACGCCTTTGCCGGGATCCGCGTCTGCGTCTGCGTCCTGATCGTGCAGGCAGTCCTGCGGCTGTGGAAAAAATCCGTCGTGGACGGCCTCAGCCTGGCCCTCTACCTCATCGTCTTCCTGATGACCGCCCTCTCCGGCGTCCTGCCGCTGGCCGTCCCGGCAGCGGTCCTGGTCATCCTCTCCGGTGCCTTCGGAGTCATCATCGGGACCCTCAGAGGAAAGGACAGCGGCAAAAAATGACAGCTTCCGTGATCCTGCTAAAATCCTCTCCGCATTTCACGACAGCATCCCGCAGGACAAAATGCAGCATTCCCGCGAGGCAGTAAGCAGCAGACGCCGACATCTTTGCAGGGCAGAGATCCGCATGAAAGGATGATCCAGAAATGACCTATATCCGGCTTTTTATCGAATTTTTCAAAACAGGACTTTTTTCCATCGGAGGGGGGCTGGCTACGCTCCCCTTCCTCTATGAGATATCTGACAAGACTCACTGGTTCTCACATTCGGATATAGCCGATATGATCGCCATCTCCGAGTCCACGCCCGGAGCGATCGGCATCAACATGTCGACCTACGCGGGCTTCAAGACAGGCGGATATCCCGGCGGCATCCTCGCCACACTGTCCCTCGCCGCTCCGTCCCTGATCATCATCCTGATTATCTCAAAATTCCTGCAGAAATTCCGGGACAGCAGACATGTTCAGAATGCCTTTTACGGCCTGCGCCCCGCATCGATCGCCATGATCACAGCGGCGGGTCTCAATGTCGCCAAGGTCTCACTGATCAATCTCAGTGCCTTTCTCTCGACAAAAAACCCCGCCGATCTCTTTCTCTGGAAGGGGATCGCTCTCGCTGTCGTGATCTTTGCCGGGCAGAAGTTTTTCCCGAAAATCCATCCCATCGCCTTTATCGTCTTTTCCGCCGCCGTCGGCATTCTTTTCCGTTTTGCCGGAGCCTGACGGCACCAGATAACTGATCTGTCACAAATATATGAAAATTACGCCCGGCAGGCTCATGGTCTGCCGGGCGTTTCGGATTATTTGGTTATTTTTTTATTTCTCAGTTCAGTCCCCCTTCAACCTCTTTTTTGTGCTGATATAGACTGAATCCCATCCCTGGTCTTTATAATAATTAATCGCCCGCTGGGCGCCGGCCTCCGTATTAATGTATTCAATCCCCCTGACTATGATTCCCTGTTGTTTGCACCAGTTCATATATTTGGTGAGATATTTTGTGTCTCCCGAATCCTGTTTCTCATTGTCTATGTAAAGGACGCTTTCCTGATTGATCTCTTTGATAAATCCCTCATTATCTTCAATGAACTTTTCCACAAAGGTGCCGCCGCCGTTGGGCATAACTGTGAGACCGACTGAATTCTGGATTGTCTTTACCACCTCACTGAGTACCTGATAGACCTCTTCCTGATAGGACTGCTTCTGGAGACACTGCTTTCCCAGTTCAGTCATTTTCGTCTTATCGAGCTTAAATCCCTCTTCTACCATGTAAAGAATATCCGAATTATCGAGGTAGACACCCGTTGCACCGGCTGCCTTGATCTTCTTTGCCTCTTCGATCAGATGGGCTTTCCACTTTGGATCCGTGACATCGACCCAGTATTCATCCCATCCTTCGTATTTTGCGATGGACAGATCTTTGTAATTCGAATAATATGTTCTGTCTTTTTCCAGTGAGCCGGCGTTGAGATATCCATAGATCCTCACCCCGTTGCTTAAAGCCTTGCTGATCACATCAGATCTTACACCTTCTGTATCAATTACTGCAAGATCTCCTGCTTTGCTGGCATCCAGTGTATCCTTAACAAACTTTTTCTCAAAGCAGTAGCGCACACCGGAGGGAGCCGTAGTGATCTTATCAGAACCGTCGTCCGGATCGGGATTTGTCGGCGGTTCGGGATTTGTCGGCGGTTCGGGATTTGTCGGCGGTTCGGGATTCGTCGCAGGCTCGGGATTTGTCGACGGTTCGGGAGAAGCAGGATTCGTTATGCCCTTTTTCACCCGTCTGATCTGGACTTTCTTTAACAAGGTGCTTTTCCCTGTTTCCGATGCCCACGCGATCAGCTTATATGTGTACTTCTTTTTCTTGTTTGCCTTAAGATCAGTATAAACAACAGTAGTGCCGCTCTTGATATTTTTGATCAGAGACCCATCCCGATAGAGATAGTAGCCGCTGGCTCCGTCAACTTTTTCCCAGACCAGCCTGATCCCGGTATCCAGAACCTCTGCTTTCAGGTTCGCCGTTGCCGCAGGCACGATCTTCAAAGAGACGGTCTTCGCCGCCTCCTTATATTTTGCCGTCTCCGCAGCCTTTACCCGGATGGTGACTTTTCCCACCTTTTTTGCCGTCACTTTACCTGCGGCACTGACAACCGCCACTTCTTCGTTTAACGACTGATATGTGACAGCCGCTCCGCCTTTTACCTTTTTTACTTTGATCTGTACCGTTTTCCCTACAGCAATTTTTTTGACTGATACCGTTACAGTCATTTTCTGAGCAGCCTTCTTTGTCCTCCTGCGGCTTCCCGAAGCCGCAAAAACTGATACCGCAAATACCTCCACCGACATGATCACTGCCAGAATAAATGCCATCCCCAGCAGCAAATGCCGCCTGCGGCTCGTTTTATTACTGTACAAAACATCCCTTTTCTGCTTTCGCACTCCCTTTGCCCTCCTTGTCAAAGATACATGATCAACGAACATCTTCTAAAGACATCTCCGCCGTTAAAAAGCGCGGTAAACAATTCAAAGATGCAGATCGTTATATTCACCTTATCCCGACAAAGCCGTTGTTTACGCCGCAAGGAGTGTCCTTTTGGTCCCACCGTCCTGCGTTACACGTAATTCCGTTTCTATTTATGGCACCGATCCGTAAACAGTACTTTGCAGAGTATATGTTCCATTAATATGTACAGAACTTTGCCTTTTCCATTTCTGCACAGTGTAACATACAATTTTGTTAACACACAAGAAGGACTTTCAATAAAACAGCTTTTCACCGATATTTTTTGCTTTTTTCGACAATATTTTCTGTTTTTCCTGTCTTTTTCGCTTTTTTTTGTTTTTTATGTTGTTTTTCTACATTATGCCGGTTACTTACTGGATTATTGAACAATGTTGCGCTATGATAAAGTTCCTGCTGCCTGACTGTTACATTATTCTCCGGCCTCTTTATGCTGTTTTCGTGCCCGTTTAATCCTAAGAACCTGTCACGAAAGTACCTGGTCGAATCGCTTTTTCCTTTGCAGCCATACAGGCCGCACAAATTTGCGAAGCCGGGAAACAAAAAGCTCTGACGGGGACAGCAGGTACTGACACAGAATTAATACGACAAAACTTAACAGACAGGAGGTACGAATCAAAAAATGAAAGAAACGGACCAAAAAAAGCCGAACGCTGCAGCACTGCTTCCGATCCTGGTCTTTCTTCTGATCTATCTGGGAAGCGGGATCTACTTTGAATACATCCGCCCGATAAAGGGAACCATGGGGTTTTATGTAATTTCTGTCGTGGTCGCCTTCGGTCTGGCACTGATCGTCGCGTTCGCGCAGAACCGGAGTTTAAGCTTCAATGAGAAGATCCATATCTGCGCGAGAGGGATCGGCGATGATAACATCGTCATCATGCTCTTCATCTTTCTTATGGCCGGCGCCTTCAGCGGCCTAGCCAGCGCGGCAGGCGGTGCGGCAAGCACGGCGAACCTGATGCTCGACTTCATCCCCGGAAACCTGGCGGTGCCGGGCCTTTTCGTGATTGCCTGCCTGATCTCCATGTCCATGGGAACCAGCGTCGGAACCATCACAGTGCTTGTCCCAATCGCGGCAGAGATCGCCGCAAATACCAGCTTTTCGCTGCCCCTCCTTATCGGCACAGTCGTGGGCGGGTCCATGTTCGGAGACAACCTGTCTGTCATTTCAGATACGACCATCGCAGCCACCCGGACCCAGGGCGTGGAGATGCGGGACAAATTCCGGGTAAACTTCATGATCGCGCTTCCGGCGGCCCTCATCACCGTCGGCATCCTGGTCGCGTATTCTCTGAAGGTCCCGGCCGTCGGCCTGACACATTACGATTTCAATATCTGGCTGGCTCTTCCCTATTTCATCGTCCTGATCCTCGCCCTTTTGGGCATCAACGTCTTTATCGTCCTGGGACTCGGGATCGTGCTCTTCTTCCTTATAGGCGGGGCGGCAGGGACCGTGTCTTTCTCCTCGGCCTTCCTTGCCATGGGGGACGGAACGAACGGCATGTTTGAGACCATGATCGTCACCATCCTTGTGGCCTCGATCAGTGCCCTGATGCGCGAGCACGGGGGCTTTGAGGCGATCCTGACACTCATCCGGCGCTTCGCCCGCTCCAAAAGAGGCGGCATGCTGGGGATCTGCCTCCTGACCGGGCTCATGGATGTCGCGACAGCCAACAACACCGTGGCGATCGTCATCGCCGCTCCCATCGCGAAGGAAATCAGCACGGAATATAAGATCGATCCAAAGAAGGTCGCCTCACTCCTGGATACCGTCTCCTGCATCTTCCAGGGCATCATCCCCTACGGCGCACAGCTCCTTGTCGCAGCCTCGCTGGCCGGGATCTCCAGCATCGCGATCATCCCCTTTTTGTACTACCAGTTCCTGCTGACAGGCTTCGTCCTGCTCTCCATACTGCTCGAGCGCTGAGCTCCAGTCCCGGCTTCCTGCCGGCAGGCTTCCTCCGGTACACCATCCTGCTTCCTTAAAAACCTTCCCCTTGAGGGTGAAGGTATCGATCCCTTCAGAATGAGCCACGCAGGGGTGGATAAGGTGTGACCGGATTTGTATTCATCCTAATGTGAAAGAACATTCTCTCCTCCTCCAAAAAATCAGGCGCACCGAAAAAACTTTTCCGGTGCGCCCTTTTTGGTGTCCTTTTTCAGTTCTGTTTCAGACAAAGCCGGCAGCTCCATCCGCATTCATCTTTCATAATAAACCATCTGATTTTACTGTAATTCTTAACACTGAATCTTCCTGGTACCCAATAAATTATCTTTCCTTGTATCCGCCTGCACGGAGTTTTTGTTTCAGATTCATCTGTTACTTTCTCCAGAATGTATCATGCTTTTTCAGTATCTCAAAAACAGATAAAAAAAGAACCGGAGGTAATTTCTTCCTCCGGTTCTTTTCCTGTCGGAAGTCAGTTCCTTCTGACAGTATAACAGTCTACATATTCAAATCATCCAACTCGTTTCCGTTCTAATATGGCTCCCCGCCGTGTCGTCTTATCCCGATGCCTGCCGCACGCATTTGTCTGCCAGGCCTGCCATGACCCAAAAGACGGGAGAAACGATGGCAATGGAAAAGACAAAAAAGGAATATAAGAGATATCCTGCCATTCCCGCCATAAAGATCAGGATGACAGGGCAGCGGTCCGTCACCCTGGCGCATCGGACCGCAAGGGAGACAAGGAAGGCGATATACAGACCCAGGCCCACAAGACCCGTACACACACCGATATTGAGAAAATCATTGTGCGCGAAATCCACTGAGGCGGTCAGTCCTGATACAGCGCGGTAGCCCTCGTTGAAGGGGCCGAAACGGAAATAAAACGATCCCGGACCGCTGCCGGCAAGGGGGCGTTCCATAATCAGCTTTAAAGTGGATTTCCAGATATATCCTCTGAACGATCCGGCCGTATCGGACAGATTTCCGTGCAGAAACTGTGACGCTTCTTTCAGCAGAACGCTGTCCCCGCTATAGCTGAAAACATACACAAGCCCTGCCAGTATAAGTAAGATCATGACAATGTAACCTGAGCGTCGGATGACAACAGGCTTTACCGGCCATTCTTTTTTGAGAAGGCTCAGCAGCACACCAAGTGTCATGGACACAGCCGCTGCCAGGACCAGTATGGCGGATATTTTTCCGGGTGCAAAATGCCTCAGTTCCCCCCTGCCCTCATATGCACGGGCCAGGGCTGCCCCCGCCAGCACGGGCACGATTCCGATCAGGAGCCTGGCAAACCGCTCCCTGCTCTGGAACAGGAAGGGAAGCAGGACGATCAGGGAAAAATAGCCCATTTTTGCTGTATCCACATCTGTGAAGGCTCCCAGATATGACATGATAAAGATAGCCGGAAAGCTGATATTTCTCCATTTCCCGTTCAGGATCACGAAGCCGCACAGCAGGGCCGGAATCAGGATATTGATATAGCCTGCCACGCAGTCCTCGTTTCCTATCGTCGTGAGAAACCAGCTGTTCCAGTAGGTGTACCCCTCCGGGTAAAAAATCTTTGCCCCGAAGCTCTGCGCAAATGCGATCACTCCCATCACCGCGCCGGTTATGGCAAGCCCGTAAAAAAAGGCATCTGTATATTCTCCCCAGAAGGAAAGCAGCAAAAAGACCACCCCATATAAAAGCAGAGAGCAGAGTCCCTCGTAGCGGTTCTGACCAATCCAGAGGTTCTTATAGGGAGATATAAGGGTGCAGATCACCGCCCACAGCATGTAGGCAAAGAGGAGGATCTGAGGAAGGACAGGACGCTGAAGGGGCAGGGACCGTCCCTCCCTCCCCTTTTTTTCACCGGGAGGGAAGGCTGCGGCAATGACCGCGCAGAGGACCATGTACACGCACGTCAGCACCACGAATGCACGGAATTTCGTGACCGTGATATTTGAATACTTTTCTCTCCCTATATAAAGGGGGAACAGTGTCAGGATGACCAGGGAAAAGCCCTGGCTGATCCGCTCCCACCAGGGGCAGTCCGACCGCCGGCTAAGAAGGACTCCCGTGCTGTTGAGAAAGAAAATCCCCTTCTGCTCCTGACTGCTTCTGTTCTTTCTTGCTTTTCTTGAAGCTTTTGACATACTTCAACTCCATTCTTTTGCGTCACAGACTACGTATGAACAAAGCTGCGCGATACTTCGCCCTATCCGCAGGCCGGCTGTGCTTCGATGCTCCCGCATCGCTTTACACATTCGGATTCCTCTCTTTTGCGAAAAAAACACGCGCAAAATGTATGAGAACATGCGTGCGAGCACGCTGTTCTATGAACCGCTCTGCGGTTCATTGCCGCTATTGCTCGCTGTTTTTCCATACTTATACCCCATGCCGCACGCCAGTGCGGCATCCCGAGGAGAAAGCCGCGTACATGAAATGCAAAGCATTTCATGTTGCGGTTCTCTCCGATGGGATCAAGCAATTTGGGCCGCGCAAGCGGCACAAATGCGGTTTAAATGTTTTGCCATCGGGCAAAACATTTAAACTTATTCCGGAAGATCGTGGGTCCGTCAGGCTTTTCCGGCAATCAGGTCGGCCACGTAGACGCCGGAAGCGGAGGCGTGGGAAAGAGAGTGGGTCACGCCGCTCCCGTCGCCGATGACATAAAGGCCGGGGTGGTTGGTCTCAAGGTTTTCGTTAAGTGCAACTTCCATGTTGTAAAACTTGACTTCTACGCCGTAAAGAAGGGTATCGTTGTTGGCCGTGCCGGGAGCGATCCTGTCAAGGGCATGGATCATCTCAATAATGCCGTCCAGTATCCGCTTGGGAAGGACAAGACTGAGGTCGCCGGGCGTTGCCTGCAGGGTCGGCCGCACGGTTCCCTCCTGGATGCGTGAGACATTGCTCCTGCGCCCCCTTTCGAGGTCTCCGAAGCGCTGTACGATGACGCCGCCGCCCAGCATATTTGAGAGACGGGCTATGCTCTCACCGTAGCCGTTACTGTCCTTAAAGGGCTCGGAGAAATGCTTGGAAACAAGGAGGGCGAAATTTGTGTTCTCGGTCTTCCTCGACTCGTCCTCAAAGCTGTGGCCGTTCACCGTGACGATCCCGTTGGTATTTTCGTTGACCACGATCCCATTGGGGTTCATGCAGAAGGTGCGCACACTGTCCTCGAACTTCTGGGTCCTGTATACGATCTTGCTCTCATACAGTTCGTCCGTCAGGTGCGAAAAGACAACGGCGGGCAGTTCCACCCGAACGCCTATGTCCACCCGGTTGGATTTCGTCGGGATCTCGAGTTCCCGGCAGATCTTTTCCATCCACTTGCTTCCGCTCCGGCCCACGGAGACGATGCAGTACCTGGCCCCTGCGCACTTTTCCTCACCTGCGTCGTGGTAAAAGACCAGGTAGCGCGTCTTCCCTGCGCTGCTGTCCTCCTGCGTCCCGCCTGTGCCGGATTCCTCCTGCGTCTTTCCCAGGCTGCACCCTTCTCCCACAGCCTCTTCCCGGGCAGGGTCCGTGTCCTTCAAAACCGCAGAGGCAGTATCGTCAGCTCCTGCATCCTCCATGGATGCCTCCTTCTCCGCCAGTTCGATCCGGTCTACCGGCGTGTTGAAGTGGAAATCGATATGGTCCTTCATTTTCGCGTACAGATTCTTCAGGACCACATAATTGATATCTGTGCCAAGATGGCGGACAGACGCGTCCAAAAGCTGGAGCTTGTTCTGAATGCATTTCTTTTTAAACTCTGTGCCGGCCGTGGAATAGAGCCTGGTCCCCTCCCCGCCGTGGGAAAGATTGATGGCGTCCACATACTGCATCAGCTCGATGGCCTTCTTTTTGCCGATATATTGATAGAGCGTGCCGCCAAAATCGTTTGTAATGTTATATTTTCCGTCGCTGAAGGCACCCGCGCCCCCAAAGCCGGACATGATCGAGCAGCTTTTGCAGCCGATGCAGGTTTTTATCTTTTCCCCGTCGATGGGGCAGCGGCGCTTTTCCAGTTCCCTTCCGGATTCAAACACGCCGATCTTAAGATCCGGCCTCTTCTTCATTAGCTCATAGGCGGAAAAAATGCCTCCCGGCCCTGCTCCGATTATGATCACATCGTAGTACTGATTCTGCATAGCTGATAATCCCCTTCCGCATCATCTTCTGCCTGTCACAGCCTGCTCAGTCCTTTCAGGTATCCCTCGAGACGGTCCCTGTCGGACGCGGCAAGCTTTCTGTATTCCATGACGATATGGTATTCCGGCGATCCCTTGTCCACACAGATGTAGTCGACGCCCCGGGCTCTTGTACTGACTTCCCCGCTGAGCAGATCCTCGGGAGACACGCCCAGCACCTCGCTGATGATCATGATCTTGTCGACATTGGGGTTGAGGCCCTTGCCCCGCCAGTCACTGATCGTGCTCTGCGCGATCCCGGTCTTCTCCGAGAACTCCTTCTGCGTCATTCCTCTGCTTTTTATCAGTTCCAGTATTCTGAGTCCGATCGATGCCATGATGATCCTCCCTTTCTCCCGAGAAACAGCTGTCTGAAGTCTATTTTATCATTATTAAAGTTTTAAAGAAATAGTGCCATAAAAAAACGCATGGGCAGTTTCATCTTTGTATTAGCGTTCACGGGAACCAGAAAAAAGCAGCCCGTACTGGAAACGGACTGCCTTTCTGACTTTGTAAAAATACTCTTCTCTATTTTCCGTATTCCCTCAGCCCTGCCAGGCTTTGATCGGGCAAGTCGTTGGCGGTGAAACAAGGAACCGTCCCCTGTTCCACTCAGCGCTTATTGCTGCGCTTCCAGATGTTCATCTTTTCGGCTTCTTTGATCAGGCCGTCACGGAAATCGGGATGGGCCAGGCTGATCAGGGCCTCGGCGCGCTGCCAGGAGCTCAGGCCCTTGAGGTTTTTGCAGCCGTACTCGGTGACGACATACATGACGTTGGCGCGGGTATCGGTCACGATAGAACCGGGGGTGAGGGTCGGGCGGATGCGGCTGGCAAGGCTTCCGTCCTTATTCTTAAAGGTCGAGGACATGCAGATGAAGGTCTTTCCGCCTCTGGAGCCGTAGGCACCCAGGACGAAGTCGAGCTGGCCGCCCGCGCCGGAGATCTGCTTTGTGCCTGCGCTCTCGGCGTTGATCTGGCCGAAGAGGTCCATATCGACCGCGTTATTGATGGAGATAAAGTTGTCCAGGTTGGCGACACGTAAATAGTGGTTGACGTAGTCGACAGAGGCGGACTTGCACTGAGGGTTCTTATCGAGGTAATCGTACATCTTCTTCGTTCCGGCCGCGAAAGCATAGGTCTGCAGGCCTCTGTCGAAATTCTTGTGCGCTCCGGTGATCTTGCCGGCCTCGGCAATATCCACGAATGCATCGACATACATCTCGGTGTGGACGCCCAGATCCTTGAGGTCGGACTCGGCGATCATTTTGCCGATGGTGTTGGGCATGCCGCCGATACCCAGCTGCAGGCAGGCGCCGTCGGGGATCTCCTTCACGACCAGATCCGCGACAGCCTTGTCGATATCCGTTCCGGGGGCTGAAGGGGGCATGGCGTCAATAGGAGTGTTGTCGGTCTCGACGATCATGTCGACATCGTCGATATGGACATAGGCCGAGCGGTCGCCCAGGCAGATGGGCATGCTCTCGTTGACCTCTACGATGACCTTTTTTGCGGTCTGCACTGCCGCATAGGCGTGGGAAGCGCTGGGTCCGCAGTTAAAGTATCCCTTTTCGTCCATGGGGCCGACCTGCATGACCGCCACGTCGATCTCTTTGACATTTTCAAAATACCAGCGGGGAAGTTCGGAATACTTCAGCGCACAGTAGAAGCCAAAACCCTTTGTACAGGCTCTGCGCTCAATTCCGGTCATATGCCAGCTGTTCCATGTAAAATGCTGCTCAGGATTTTCGATCTTGAAAATTGCCGGCTCACTCAAAAGGATGCCGCCGTAAAAATTGACATCATACAGCTCAGGCATGCGCTTCGCAAGCTCTTTGTCCACCGCACGGGATGTAGTCGCCGTCCAGCCGTAATCCACCCAGTCGCCGGATTTGATGACCGAGGCTGCCTGCGCCGCACTCACAAGCTTCTGTCTGTACTTCTCCTGATAGCTCATAAATTACCTCCATTAACTAACATGTAAATAAATATTGTGAATCTGTATTGTAAATACTCACTACAGGCCATCACGCCGCATTATATATAGCGCTCTACGAGCTTCACATAAAACATATTTCCAAACTTATACAGCCACCCGCCGTTTTTCCGGATCGCGTACAGGTTCAGGTAGCGTATCTTCTGTCCCCCGGACATCTTCTTCGCATATTCCGTCGCGAGCTTTGTGGAATGTCTTTTTCCCTTATTCGAAATATAGTTCAGGTATCCGGGACCGAAATTGTAGGCCTGTATCAGGGCCTTCTCATCCTTGATCCCCTTGCCTTTGGCAATTTTTACAAGAGCGGAGTAATAAATACATGCCTGCTCAATGGACTCCTCAGGCCCCAGAGAATTCCGGGGCAGCCCCTTGGATTCGCTGGACTGCATGACGTCGCTTCCTTTTCCCATCGACTCCACCATCATAATAGCCAGCAGAATATTCTCCCGCCCGGAGATCTTTTCCTGTTTCGCGTACTTTTTCACCGTCTTCCGGTAGCTCAGAACCTCGTCCGAGATCCTGCTCCTGGCGTAGGCATGCATTACGACCTGTGTTCCGATGACAATAAACACGATGGAAAACAAAACCATGAATATCGCCATACGTTTCTGTCTGCGCACCTGACGCGCCCGGAGCTGTCTTTGCAGCTCCCGCCGCTGCCGGCGCCGTCTCTGCATGATCTCCTCTTCCTGTTCATTCAGGCTGTTTTCCGTCAGAGCATATTCCTTTTTCTCATAAATAGATAATTCCGTATTTACCGCCCTCCTGCCCCTGCGCAGCTCCGGCTTTTTACTCAATTTCTTCATTCATACCGTCCTTTCCGCAGCTGTGTGCATGACGCTCCTGATCATATATAAGCTGATCACTTTCTCAGGACCTCAGTTTTTTTATACAATGATTTTACCATGATTTCCTTTTTATGAACAGACAGCTGATCATCCATTTTTTCTCACAGCGTCAAGTATTTTTGTGCAGCTTCCGGTGATCCTACCGTAGTTTTCCTTTTTATGCGGAATGACGCAGCCTGTGCAGTCCTTGATTCCCTTGTCCGTATAGCGAAAATCTCCTCCACAGCTTTCACCCAGAGCATAGAGAGGGCAATAGCAGAAAAGGCAGCTGAATCCCTCTTCGTCGTCCGTCTCATGGCAGGGGAAATATTCGCATTCTCTGTTCTGGAAAAAAGAAAAATGCTTTCCCTCCCAGAAGGGGCTCCCGCCCTCCGGGTCTTTTCTCTTCACTGTTTTGTTCATACCTTAAATCTCTTCAGCCTGGTGATCTCCTGTTCCAGCAGGCCGGACGCGGTCTGTCCCTGTGAGAGGGGCGATTCCAGAGCCGCCTCGGGGAAACCGGGATCATCGATGACCTCCGTCAGACGCTCGAGTGTAAGCCTGCGGAAAAAACGGTTTTCATAAATTTTTTCGAGTACGGTAAAAAGCCGCCTCGCGTTCTCGAGGCATATCACGGACAGATCGTAGACCGCCTGGTAGGGGGCATCCTTTAAGAAGGACGGCATCTGGTAAGGGAGCATGGGGTAGATGGAAGGACGTCGTCCCGCGACAAAACCGTCTTCTCTGTCCGGGTCTTCCCTCATCTGTTCGACACGATCGCCTCCATAGAAGGGGATCATGTCTGATTCAAGGATCCAGAGCTTCATGTTGGGTATCTCATAGACAGCCTCCACGGACAGGCCTTCCCTACGGGCCATTTCCCGGCCTCTGCCCGAGACAGCGCCGGCGATCAGCCCCTCCTCTCTAAGCCCCTGCCCTCGCAGACTCTGGGTGATCTTCTGCATCCGGTAGCCATTGTGATAAAAATCATCTACCAGGATGAAAGGCCGGTCCATGGACCTCAGATTTCCGATCTGCACCGGCAGCCGGGGATAATGGGCGCTGACCCCTTTCTTTTTCACCAGGCACGTCATTACGGTGATAAAATTTTCCATCATGAGGTCGGTCGTCCAGGCCGCCTGCAGCATGGAAAGCGGGTCGAACAGATAAACTGCGTCCTCCCCGCCCTCCGCGATCAGGCTGTAGACAGCTACCGTGAAGACCTCGAACCGGTGTGAAAGAGGGACCTCCTGCATGGAGAAGCCGCCCTCCGGAAACGATTTTTCCTCAAACAGCACTTCGCACCCGGAATAATGTATATAAATGACGCGGCGCCCGCTTTTTGCAGCCGCCTGCGCCAGAGGCAGCACAGCTCTCCTGAAATCAGCGATGTCAGCCGCCGTCCAGACGAGATTCCGGAAAATCTCCGGTTTTAAGAGTGCCTGATGCAGACTGCATGAATCCTCTTTCATCTCTTTTTTTATCATCCCAGTCTTTCCCCACGATGCCTGTCAGTTGCTGTACCGCCCGGACGAGAGCCTGTACATTCACTATTCCCTGTCCACGATCTCCAGAAACAGCGCGTGAAGTCCGAATCTCCAGCACAGGATCATACCCAGAACAGCGCCCAGGGCCGCCTGCGCGATTTCATAGGGAAGCTTGATCATCGCGTATTCCAGCGTACTGTAAACGAAGATCTTGCCCAGCGTATAGCCTGTCACCATGATAATTCCGCCCACAGTCACCCCGATCCCCGAGGCCAGCTTTGGATTGTTTTTCATCAGGTGATGAGAAATATAAGAAATAACGGCGGCCTGCAGCCCGTGTGTCACCAGCGAGACGAACATCGGAAGGGGATAAAACAGCAGATCTCCCAGAAAAGAACCGATGCCTCCCACAACGAAAGCCTCGAAAGGATTCAGCAGGATCGCCGCCAGGCAGATCACCGCATCGCACAGATACAGATGCCCGCCCGGGACCGGGATCCCGAAAGAAGACATCGCGATGTTCAGCGCCATCAGAACGCCTGTCACCGTGAGACGGATGACCGGCTCCGCGCCCTGCGCGCCCGCCTGATACGTCCCGGCAGCCCGCGCTGTGAACTGTTTCCCGCTTTTAAGATTTTTTTCCATGTCTGTACTCCTTATAATACCATTTTATGAGTTTCCCGACAAAGGGAAAGCTCATTTTCATCCGCTCAGAACCTGCAGTCTGAATTATTTCGACCTTTACGGCTGCAGCCTGCCTTTTTGCAGGTGCTCAAAACGCTGCAGCCTTACTTTAGAATAATTTATTACCGCATTTTTTCAGATCCCGGCGGGTTTACAGATCATGGAATATAAGATAGTATAAATCTGACCATGCAAAAATAACCAGAAAGGAATAAAAATATATAACCAGATGAAATATTCCATTGACAGAACAACAAAAGAACCGGCTTATCTGCAGCTCTACCGGCTGCTTGTGAGGGATATCACCACAGGACGGTATCATTACGGGGACCGGCTCCCGTCCAAGCGCGCGGCAGCGGAGGATGCGGGCGTCAGCGTCATCACAGCAGATCATGCCCTTGCCCTTCTGTGCGAGGAGGGCTACGCGGAAACCCGCCTGAGGAGCGGAACCTTTGTGACCTACCGCGGCGAGGATTTTCCCGGCACAGCCTCTGTTTTCCCTGAAAATGGAAAATTATATGCTCCCCCCACACCGCACCCTTCTCTGGATGGAGCAGGATTTCCCTTCTCGGTCCTCGCAAGGACCATGCGGAGAGTTCTGCAGGATTACGGTGAAAAGATCATGGTCAAATCCCCCAACAGCGGCTGCATCGAGCTGAGAAATGAAATCTCCCTCTACCTTGCGCGGAGCAGGGGCCTCATAGTCGATCCCTCCCGGATCGTCGTGGGTTCCGGCGCGGAATATCTCTACGGTCTCATCGTCCAGCTTCTTGGAACAGACAAGGTCTACGCCCTGGAAGACCCCTCTTACAGCAAGATTCGCGAAGTCTATGAGGCCATGGGCGCCTCCTGCGAACTGCTCCCCCTGACGCCGGAAGGCATCGCCACAAAGGACCTTGACCGCACAAAGGCGCTCATCCTCCATGTCACCCCTTTCAACAGCTTTCCCAGCGGCGTCACCGTCACGGTCTCCAAAAAACACGAATATCTCAGGTGGGCCAGGCGCAGGGGCGCCATACTGATCGAAGACAATTACGACTCCGAGCTCACTGTCTCCAAAAAGTCCGAAGATTCCCTCTGCTCCATGGATCCGGACGCCGATGTCATCTACCTCAACACCTTTTCCAGGACTCTCGCCCCCTCCATGCGCATCGGCTATATGGTCCTCCCTCCCGGCGCAGCCCGCGCCTTTGAGAATAAGCTGGGCTTTTACTCCTGCACTGTGCCCAGCTTCGACCAGTATGTCCTGGCGGAGCTTTTAAAAAGCGGAGATTTCGAGCGCCACATCAACCGGGTAAGGCGCAGCCGACGCCGGGCCCAGGCCGGCAGCATGCCGGGCGCATGAGTCACCCCCCCCTAAAATGAGCACTCCTTCCCACGCCATTCAGGGCGCATGCCATGCAGGGTGCATGAGTCATTCCCACGCAGTGAGCACTCCTTTTGGACCCTGCATGCCACGCAGGGCCCTTGAATCGCGCCATGTACCCAAAAAAAGCCGCAGCAAATCAGTTAAGACCTGTTTGCTGCGGCAAAAAACCGCGGAATATGATTTTTGTAAACGCCTGCCGGAACTGAAAGATCCCTGAATTCCCCTGTCAGGCAGCATCCACCAGCAGACGGCAGCCCCCGGCAGACGGTGAAATAGCAGTCAGCGAAAACATACAAAGCCAGACCTAATCCCCTCCAGTAGAAATTGAATGGGAGCTCATCCCCTTCATTTTTTACAGATCAAGCTCCTTCTTCCCGAAGATCAGGATCGAAAGCAGACTGGGGATCCCCAGCCAGATCAGCGTACCCGTCACCAGCGTCAGTGCCGCTCCGCCGCCCAGCATGGCATCGGAAAAGAAGCGCTGTGCAAAACCGGAGATGTAATAGTTACTGATATGGATGTTGTGAAAAATGACGCTGCCGGACATCAGATTCAGGGCGATCGGAATGATCCCCAGAAAAGCCAGATCCATAAAAGTGGAGAAGGGAATGTTATCCGTGATGAAAAATATGACAGCCGCGCAGGGCGTACAGCAGATCACCTGGAAGGCGCCCGAAGCGGCGCAGAGCAGGAGATTTTTCACATCATCAGGAGACATCCCCGCACCGAGCAGGACTCCGAGCAGGATCTGAAAGGCCGCGAGGAAGCCATAGGAAAGAATCGTCAGAAGGACGCAGTCAATGACCTTGGCGATGATGACACTGGTCCGGGAAAAGCCCCTCCCGACCACCACTTTCATCGCTCCCGACACAAAATCGTCAGCAAAGATGCTCAAAAATACACTCAGACCAATGAGAAAGACACAGAGCCCGGTAAGGATGCTCCCCTGATTCACGGCATAGGCAAAGCCGTTCCAGACATCGTTTCTGGCCCACAATGCACTTCCGGCCGAATCTGCGGCAGACAGGAAAATGACAGCCAGAAAACTCCACTTGCGCAGGATCCTGCCCAGGTCCGCCCTGATCAAGCTTGTCATAATTCAAGTTCCTTTCTTTCAAAAACCCTGCAGGCAGCCCACGAAACACCCAGAAGATAGACCCCGATCAGGGGGACGATCTCCAGGGGCAGGTTGCCCGCTGAGACTGCGTTGATCGTTCCCTCCACCAGGCCGTCCGGCAGATAGTCGTAGACCCCGATGTGGTACAGGGTCTGCAGCCCCCGCAGGATATTTCCCAGCAGGATCGTTGTGACGACCAGGACCAGGATTCCCACCGCGCTGCTCCCCAGCACCTGCTGGGCAAGTACCGCCGCCGCTATGCAGCAGAGCCCGCGAATGGCTGTAAAGACTCCGTAGATGATCAAAAGCCGCATCTGTCTTGCGGAGATCGATATTTCCATATAGCTGAAAAGGAAAGCCCTCACTCCCAGGATCAGGGCGTAAAATATTCCCATCAGCAGGACGCAGTCCAGGATCTTGGCCCGCAGAAACTTTCCCTTTGTCATGCCCATCCCGATGATGGAAGGCGGGACATTGCTTCTGATATCATCTCCGAATACGGACAGATAGACGAAGATCGTCGTTAATAAAAGATATATCCCGTTGAAACTCGACTGAGATATTCTGACGACCGTCTCATTGTTCTCGCCAAGCGCGCGGATCACGTCAACTGCCTGAAAAAGAAAAAGAAAAATTTGAAGGATCCAGAATCCTTTTTTGCGAACGATCCGCCTCAGGTCCGCATGTATCAATGCCGCCATTCTCTCACCTCAACTGAACCGGAAAGCAGGAAAAATGCCGGACACGCCCGGACACCCTGCGCCATTTTTCGCCATATCATGTCCTGCACCCTGCGCTGCCCGGCCGGACGCCGCAGGGATCGAACATACCGCCGGTACACTGCCATGCTGCACCGTACCGCCCGGCTGCACCGTTGGAAAGGCAGGCTCATTCGCTCCCGCCGATCAGACGGAAATAGAAGTCCTCCAGTGTGGATTTTTCCTCCACCTCTCGCAGCACCTTTACACCGCCCTCCTCGAGCAGCTTTTTGGCCTTTTCGAGATCGTCGACCGCAATCTCGATCACCTGCTCCTTCTCCTTGAGGTCGTCCTGCGTGATCTCCCGCACCACGATCCCCTCGTTGATGATCCCGAACCTGTGGGCCGTGTGCTCCAGCTCTCCCAGAATGTGGGAGGAGACGATCACCGTCATGCCGAATTCCTCGTTGAAGCGGTGGATCATATGGCGCACATCCGCAATGCCCTGGGGATCGAGACCGTTGGTCGGCTCGTCCAGAATCAGGATCTCAGGGCTTCCCAGGATCGCGTTGGCAATGCCCAGGCGCTGCTTCATGCCAAGAGAGAAGCTCTTGAAGGGCTTCTTTTTAACATCAGCCAGGCCCACAAGCTCCAGCACCCTCTCGATCTCGTTCTTCATCTCCCTGCCCGGGATCTTTTTCACCGTGGCGAAATAGCGCAGGTTTTCCTTTGCGGACAGGTTGGGATAAAAATGACTTCCCACAAAAAATCCGATCTTGCGCCTGTTCCGGATGAGCTCCTTTGGATTCGCGGAACCTGCAATGGAAAGATTTCCTCCCCTGAAGTCTGACAGGCCCAGGACGATTTTGAAGATTGTCGTCTTTCCGGAACCGTTTTTTCCGATCAGCCCGTAAATATCTCCCTTGTTCACAGTCAGGGAGGCTCCCTTGAGGACCTCGTGTTTTCCGTAATTTTTCACGATCTGTTCCAGCCTGATGGCTGCCTGTGCGTTCTCCATCCGTAACCTCCGATCACATTTTATTTCCTGCGGTCACCACACCGGGATCCTCTTTTCATCCAGAAGGTACATTCCATCTCCTTCTTTGATCCCGTACGTCTTAACGAACTCATCAAACTGCTGGAGCCCGACGTTTACGCGAAGGTAATTCAGGGGATGTTCATCCGTGTCGAAGGAACTGACTGCGGAATCCTCCGGTATACACTCAAACCAGACTTTGGCATACTGCCGGAAATAGGCGTCGTAATCAAAGTCCTTTTTCTTTGCAGCCAGCGCCAGCGTAATCCGAAGGCCTCCCATATCCGCTGTGGCTTCCCCCGTCACGCGGGAGCCGTCGTAGGCCGCCCCGCCCGGGAAAGGGCGGATGGTCTGATAGTACTCAGCCACCTTGTCACAGCGGTCCGAAAAGGCCATCAGGTCATCAAAGGGGAGCCAGCTCTCCTTGATCCCGTCTTTGTTGTACTCGGAACCGCTCTTGTCAAAGCCATGTGTGATCTCGTGCCCGATGATGGCTCCGATTCCCCCAAGAATTTCTTCATAGGACATGCCGGCGTAATAAAAAGGAGGCTCAAGAATCCCCTTCAGGATATAAATCCCGTTCTCCGAGGGACTGTAAAAGGCATTGGTCTGGGTAGTGGAATACAGAGACGGAATCCACAGGTTCCTGTCATACGGGCGGCTGCAGAGCACTGCTTCACTTGTCTTCAGGCACATCCGGGACGCGGCGGCCGCCTGTAAAAAGCTTCCTCCCTCCGCCCGGGACCGGACATGGAAGCCGGAAAGATCCAGACATTCGAAATCCGGAACCGCCACATGGGGCTTCAGTGCCTCCAGCTTGCTGATGCAGGCTTCTTTCCCCTCCTCCGACAGCCATGTTTCTTCCCCGATCAGGACCCTGAACTGGCCGAGAATATCCCTGGTGAGTTCTTCAAGCTTCTCCACGCTCTCCCTGTCGGCATAGGCATCCAAATACATTTTATCCAGAATCACTCCCGCCATGCCCGTTCCCAGGAAACCGTCGAAAAGGAGCTCCATCTCCTCTTCCTCTTTTGTCTGGGGAATGTCCTCCGATTCTTTTTCCAGCCGGCTGACCGCCAGCTTATTCTGCAGGTCGAAGGTCTCACGGTCCAGATAAGACGCCGAAAGAGTCACCAGATGGACCGTCAGCATTCCCTTGATGTCCTCCAGATTTTTCTCTGAATAGAGGGCGGCTGCCTTTTTCGCCTCCTTTGGATTCATGGTATAGCTGCCGTCCGAGGGATAGCCCCAGGCGTCCAGAATCTGCCCGATGGGATATCCATCTGCCTCACTGATGCATTTATCGCGGTCCATCAGGGCTTCCTTACTTTCTTCCGCTGAAAGATAGGTCACCGAATGAGCCAGCTTTTTCTCAAAGCGGTAATTGGCCACAAGAAGCTTCTGAACCTTATCTTTGCTGTAACCAAGCCCGGTGAGGACGTGCTCCGTGATCTTATTCACCGCCTCCCTCTTCTCCAGGCCTGCGGCATTGAGGGCAGTGTATTCACCTTCCTCACCCAGGCTGAAGTCAGGAAAGCCAATAGTCGCGGTACATACGGCGGGATCAACCCCCGACTGCCCCACACTAAGCGGCATCAGCACCCCCAGTCCGAAAAGGTTTCTCTCCCTGTCACATTCATAGGCCGTCAGGTCCTCGATCGAAGAGATCGACTCGATCGCCTCCAGATATGGCCGCAGAGGCTCCACGCCATCCTCATTTCTCGCTCCCCAGTCAGATGCCAGATCCGCGAACTTCTTCACCTCCATGGGCGCGCCCTCTGACGGATTCCCCTCAAGAAGGGCCTTCTTTTTATTGAGCACTGACTTTCTCACATCATAGAACGATCCGCTTCCCAGGGTTGCGTTTACGATGAGATCCTTGTCCGCCGCGGCGGCGTAATCGTCCTGCAGGCGGATCTCATCCCCCGCTTTGACGCTTCCGATGACATTGGACACTCTCCATCTGCCGTCCTCTTCCTGGTCCTTAGCAACAGCTCCACCGCACGCGGACAGCAGCAGGACCACTGCCAGAGCCGCACAAAACCTTTTAAGTTTCACACTCTTAAGCTTCACCTGATTCAGACCCTTTCCTTATTATTATTAATATTACGATTCTACATACTATGCTTCTACGTACTCGCGGCCATGACCTCTTGTTCACAGACACGCATTAATAAAAAACTCGCCCTGCTCCGCGCGCCCCGCTTTGAAAAGCAGTAAAAAAATGATAAGATAAAAACACATATGACCGGGATCACCGGACATTTTTATACAATACACGAAAAGTATATCATAAAAATACCATAAAAAAAAACTATAATCTCATTGGTCACAAACCGGCCGGCTCGTGACCCGGACTACTAATACCTGCCTTTATCATGACAGACATAGTATTTAAGCCACAAAAAACGAGGTAAAGGAAAACAATGATCAAGACTTTGAGCAGGACTCTTTCTATTATTCTGGCCGCCATTCTTGTAACTTTGTCCCTGTGCGCTTTCAGCGGCGACGGTAAAAATGTCAGCAGAAACAGCGGCAGCAAAAAAAGCGGAAAAAGGACTGCTCCGGCCGGCATGTCCATACAGGTGGATGAGGGCACGGGCGCCATGCGCATCGAGCGTCCGCAGATCAAAAATCCCTCGCCCATGGGTGAAAAGGATACCTGGACGGTCTTCGTCTACCTGTGCGGCTCGAATCTCGAGTCCAAACGGTTTACCGGCGGCATGGGGACAGCCGACATCGACGAAATGTGCAAAGCGACAGCCAGCGACCGCGTCCGGTTCGTCATCGAGACCGGCGGCTGTAAATACTGGCACAATAAAAGCGTTGATAAAAACTCGCTGGGCCGCTTTATCATTGAGGACGGAAAACTAAGGCCTGTCGGAAAGGTCAGCCAGACTTCCATGGGTAAGGCGTCGACGCTGACCGATTTCCTGAGCTGGGGCGTGCAGACCTATCCGGCAGAAAAAATGGGAGTTGTGCTATGGAATCACGGCGGCGGAAGCATTACCGGCGTCTGTTTCGATGAACTGGAAAAAGATGATTCCCTGTCCCTGCGCGAAATCGACGCGGCAATGCTCAGCGTCCTGGAGAGCGGGGTCCTGACAGATGCTTTTGAGTTCATCGGCTTCGATGCCTGCCTGATGGGAACTGTGGAGGCAGCCAACATAGCGGCAAACTATGCCAGGTATATGATCGGCTCGGAGGAGAGCGAGCCCGGTTCCGGCTGGGATTACACAGCGATCGGCAGCTACCTGGCAAAAAAGCCCGGCGCTTCTGGTGCCGACCTGGGGAAGGTCATCTGCGATACCTTTAAAAAGCAGTGTGAGGAGTCCGGAGATGGAGAGATCGCCACGATGTCTGTCATTGACCTCTCCGCCCTGGACAGCTTTTTGAAGGCCTTCAACATCTTCGCCCGGGAGATGTACACAAAGAGTGAGAAGAAGGATACATTAAATTCGATGATCCGCGGCATCCGCAATGCCGATAACTTCGGCGGAAACAACAAGGCGGAGGGCTACACAAACATGGTGGACCTCGGCGGCCTGATCAGGGCCTGCAGAGATTTCACAAGTACCTCTGACGAGGCGGTGAGCGCGCTCGACAAGGCAGTCGTCTATAAAACAGCGGGATCCGACCACACCGGAGCGTCCGGCCTGTCCGTTTACTATCCTCTGTCGATCCAGGGTTCAAAAGAGATCAAGACCTTTGAGAGCGTCTGCGTCAGTCCCTACTATCTGTCCTTTGTCGGAAGGCAGGGATACGGCAGCGTCAATTCAGGCGACACGGAGGACTATGACGACGAGAGTCTGTTCCCGGAAGGGATCTGGAGCTGGCTTAACAGTTTCCTGTTCGACGATGAAACGGGTGATTATGACTACGAGGTGGATGAAGAGAGCGACGACTGGAGCTTTTTCGATGACCACGAAGACGGCGCGCAGAGCGGACTGATCACTTTTGAGGAAGAGCCCGGCATTGATGAGGACGGCACTTTCAGTTTCACACTGGATGATAACGGCTTTGAGAACACATCGGATGTGTGCGCCCTGGCCTACCAGGAGATGAAGGACGGCAGCTTCATAGAGCTCGGGGAGATCTGGGATGTGAATCTCGACCCCTACAGCGGCTATGTCAGCGACAACTTCGACGGCCGCTGGCTGTCGCTGCCGGACGGACAGAATCTGGCGACCTATATCGTCGCTGTCACAGATGACTACGTCGTCTACACAAGCCCTGTCCTTCTTGGAGATGAAGAGACATACCTGCGGATGCGCCAGTACTTCGATGACAGCTCCGTGGAGGTGGAAGGCGCCTGGGACGGCATTGATGAGACCGGTGCCTCGTCAAAGAACGTCATCAAGCTGCAGAAAGGCGACGTGATCACGCCGACCTGGTACAGCATCAGTCAGGACGGGGAGGATCTGGATGAGTATGTCGGAGAGCCCTTTACCCTGACCGGAAAAAGGCTGGATGTGGATTACGACCTTCTTTATGAAGGGGACTATACATACGCCTTCTGTATCACGGATATATACGGTGATGATTTCATCACAGATATGGCGTCGTTCAGCGTCGATGAAGACGGAGAAGTGACGGTCTCCGAATACACCACTGACACCCAATGACTGAACAGCAGCTGAATCCGGGACTGTTTCCTTTAACGGGACAGTCCCTTTTTTATGTCATTTTAATGCCGTTTTTAATGCCTTTTTAATGCCTTTCTCATCTTCTTTAACCCCTTTTTCATAGGATCCCCATCATAATGATATCAGGAAGGAAATGTTTATTCCTAAACCGGAATATGTCCAGCCGGATGCGGCCGGACATATTTGTCTGCCTGTTTGATTCAGGTGTCCGAATATCTACAGTCACATTGCACCAATAAGTCTGTACATTTTTGTAGTTTTGACCTCGCGTTCACAAACATGTACGAATAAAACCAGGCGCTGGTCCGGCCCGGACAGGGGGTGTCCGCCATGCTAAAAGCAAGAATCTTTATTCAGGATAATCTGACTTCCTTCAGGATGATCCCTCTTGGCTTTATTTTCGTGATCTTAACAGGCGCCCTGCTGCTGTGTCTGCCCTTTGCCAGTAGGGGGAGTGACGGTGTCGGCCTGCTGGACGCAGTATTCACTTCCACATCCGCCACCTGCGTGACCGGCCTTGTCGTCTTTGACACGGCGACAAAATGGACTCTGTTCGGCAGGACGGTCATTCTGATCCTGATCCAGATCGGCGGTCTCGGCGTCGTAACAGCCGGCGTCGCGCTGCTCTCTCTCACAGGTATCCAGATAGGCCTCCTTCCCAGGATCGCCGTTCAGGACTCTCTGTCCGCTCTGCAGATCGGGGGAGTGGTCCGCTTTATGCGTTTTCTGATAGCAGGCACCTTCCTTTTCGAAGGGATCGGTGCTCTGTGCCTGTTTCCCACCTTCGCGGCCCAGTTCGGTCCCATTAAAGGGCTTGGCCATGCCGTCTTTCACTCTGTATCGGCCTTCTGCAACGCGGGCTTTGACCTGATGGGAAGCAGGCAGCAGTTTTCCTCGCTCACTTATTACAGCGGGAACATCTTAGTCAATGTGGTCATCATGCTGCTCATCATTCTGGGCGGGCTCGGCTTCGTGACCTGGAGCGACCTGCTCTCCTGCTGCTTTCGTTTTAAACAGCTCCGGCTGCAGAGCAAGCTCATTCTTGTGACGACCGCCGTCCTCCTGCTCCTTCCCTTTCTATGGTTTTATTTTCTGGAATTTCGGACATATTCCGGAAAAGAGCGGCTGCTTTACTCGCTTTTCCAGAGCGTGACGCCAAGGACAGCCGGCTTCAATACTTTTGACTATGGAAAGATGAGCGAGGGAGGACTTCTCATCACGATCCTTCTGATGATAACCGGCGGAGCGCCGGGCTCAACCGCAGGAGGAATGAAGGTCACCACCGCCGCTGTCCTCATTATTTCCGCAAGATCCTTTTTGCGCAGAAAGGAACATGTCAACTGCTTCCGCCGGAGGATCGAGCCGGAGGTCATCCACAACGCCATGACACTGATCACGGTCTACCTCCTCCTTCTCCTTTCGGGCACCCTCATCCTGGCCACGCTGGAGGACATTCCCATCCTTCCTTCCATGTTTGAGTGTGCCTCCGCCCTCGGAACAGTAGGGCTCACGACCGGTATCACCTCCGGGCTTGGAACTGTATCAAAGATCGTTCTGATCTCCTTTATGTTTTTCGGCCGTATGGGAGGCATAACTCTCGGATATGCCCTCGTCTCCCGCACTCACACGAATATAGGCCGTCTTCCCCTGGAAAAAGTAAACGTAGGGTAAGAACCCGTAACCAAAAATCGTTCTGACTGTACAATTTAAGCGCTTTGGCCCCTGTTTAAATGCAGGCCTGCATAGATGCAGGCTGCAGCCGTACAGATCGAAATTGTTCAGAAATGGAGATTGCCATGAAAAATATCTTGATTATCGGTGCAGGCCGTTTCGGCCGCTATGCAGCCATAAAGCTTCATGCCCTTGGTCATCAGGTCATGGTCGTCGATAAGGATGAGAGCCAGATCAACCAGGTTCTTCCCTTCTGCTCGGACGCGCGTATCGGAGACAGCACAGACACGAATTTCCTGAAGACACTGGGGGTAAGGAATTACGACGTCTGCATTGTTTCGATCGGAGACGATTTTTTAAGCTCCCTTCAGACGACTTTTACACTCTCAGAGCTTGGCGCGAGGAAGATCGTGTCCCGCGCGACAAGCCACAGGCAGGAAAAGTTCCTGCTCCGCAACGGGGCGGACGCCGTGGTCTTCCCGGAACGTGAGCTCGGCTACTGGACGGCTATCCGTTACAGCTCCGACAATATTTCCAATTATGTGGATCTGTCAGACGGTTATTCGATCTTTGAGATCGATGTCCCTGAACGCTGGAGCGGAAAACAGATCGGCGATCTGGACATCCGCAAAAAATATCATATCAACATTCTGGGGATCCGCTCGGCAAGGACGGACAAGAGCCCGTCTTCAGGGTCAGGATCGAAAGGGACAGAGCGCCGGTCTTTTTTCAGCAGCCGGGAACCTGCCCCCGCAGACAGCCAGATGAACATGGATATCCGTTTTGACACAGTCCTTCGAAAGGGCCAGACCATGCTGGTCCTTGGAAAGACCGATCAGATCCAGAAGATTTTCTGACACCCTCAGAAATCTTGCAGTAATAATAAGGGGGGATAACAGATGTCAGCAATTCTTACCGTTATTTTGGAAAATATTCTTGCCATTCTCTTGTTAACAATCTACATAGGATTGATGTATTATATGTTTATGAAGGTACTGCGGGGCAGCAACAGCAAGAACCGCAGGAAAAACCGCTATAATAAGAAAAAGACGGCCGGCGAAAGCGAAAGCCCGAGAAAGGATTTCTCGAAAAGCCTTCCCTCCTGCCCGTCTGTCTCCGAAAAAAAAACTCCGATGTGGAGGAGTAATCTGCAGACAAACAGCTGATGAAAAGAACATCCGGCAAAAACGCACAAAACGCAGGGCATACCGCCCCGCGCAGCGCCGCGCGGCATACGCCCCGTCCCGGCAGAAAACCATACTCAGTCTCTTCGAATAATGGAGGGAGGACAGGAAACGTCCCCCTCCCTTTTGTGATGGTCTGCCTTTCTCCGTCACCCAGCAACAAAAGGGTCATCCGGGCAGCTGCCAGGGCTGCCCTTTCCTCATCCGCCCCTCCCATCGCGCTGTACGTCGCCAGAACGGAGCAGGAGGCGGAGGAAGATACTCGCCTTCGGGAAAATATCCTTTACGCGAAGGCAAACGGCTTTGAGATCCACACTGTCATGGGAAGCGACATCCCCGAAGCGATCTCTGAACATGCCAGACAGCACGGAATAACGGATCTCTTTTTAGGGTACAGCCCGCCTTCTTTCTTCCTTCAGGCCAGAAGGCCCATCGATGAGCAGCTCCTCCACTACCTGCCCTCTGTCGATATCCACATCATCCCGGACAGGATCTCCTCATCCTATCCCGGGACCATGAACAGGGAGGCCGTGAAGATTCCCTGGAATCTGCAGGACCTCCTGCGGGTGCTGGCGATCATGACAGTCGCGACGCTTCTTTCCGTGTGGTTTTTCCACTCCCGCTACAGCAACGCCAACATCATCACGATCTATATTCTGGGTGTGCTGATCGCATCCTTTATGACTTCCAGCCGTATCTACGGGCTCCTTGCGGCAGTGCTCTATGTCCTTTTGTTCAACTTCCTTTTCATAGAGCCGCGCTTTACTCTGCTGGTGTATGACTCCGCCTATCTGGTGACCTATCTGGTCACGATCGTAGCGGCGCTGATCACAGGAAACGTGACGATGCGCATGAAAAATATCGCCAGTATGTCCGCCGAGAACGCCTACCAGACAAAAATACTGCTGGACACTTCCAATCAGCTGGAAATGGCCGTTGGAAACGAGGCGATCCTGCAGACCACCTGCATGCAGCTCGTCCACCTTCTGCGCCGCACGGTCCTCTTCTGCCCCGCGGACTCCTTCCCTACAGCCACCTCGCCCTCGGAACAGAACACAGCAGACCGATTTCCCGCGGAACAAAGCGAGGCAGACCGCAGCATCCTTCGCATTTTTCCGGCAGGGAGCAAAAGGGAAGAGGAACCGGTCTTCAGGCTCTTTTCCCCCGTAAAAGACAGCGCAGCCTTAAAGAAAAATGCCTCTTTAAGTGCTTCCATTTCAAATGGTGCCGAATCAGGCAATGCCGCGCCGGATGATGCATCAGCGGGTGAAGCCATACCGGATGATAGCCGGCGGGAAACCGGTTATCCCGCAGTCTTTACGAAAGCCTCCGGCAGAGAAGAGGACGCCATCCGCCGTTCACTGGAAGGCCAGTGCCAGGCGGGCGCCTTCACCTCTCTCTTCCCCGAATGCGCCTGCAGATACCTGTGCCTTTATTCAGGCGAAACCGTCTTCGGCGTGATCGGCATATATATGGAAGACCGCCCCTTTACGGAATTTGAGCACACGATCCTTCTTTCCATCGTCCATGAGTGTACAATGGCCCTGGAAAACACCAGGATGGCTCAGGAACAGAAGAAGGCGGAGATCCAGGCGGAAAACGAGCGCCTGCGCGCAGGTCTTTTGCGGTCCATCTCCCACGATCTTCGGACGCCTCTGACCTCCATTTACGGGAATGCCTCCAACCTGCGCAGCCATGAAAATGACCTTCCCCGCGAAGACCGGAATAAAATCTATAAAGATATCATGGAGGACGCCGGCTGGCTCAGCGCCCAGTTCGAAAATATCCTCTCCATGACGAAGCTTGGGAGTGCAGGCCAGGAGAAGGGGTATCCTCTTCCGATGACCGTGGAGAACATGGAGGACGTAATCGAGGAGAGCCTGCGCCATGTCGCCGACCACCCGGACCAGAGGATCTGTTTCACTCCTCCCGAGGAAGCCCTCTTCGCCAGGATGGATTCCCGCCTCATCATGCAGGTCCTCATCAACCTCCTTAACAACGCCGTCAAATACACGCCCCCCGGTTCAGACATCACTGTAAAAGCCTGCTCTGAAGAGAACCGGATCTGCGTGGAGGTCGCCGATACCGGCCCCGGTATTCCGGATAAGGATAAACCCCACATTTTCGACCTCTTTTATACAGGAAGCAGGCCTCTGGCAGACAGCTACCGGAGTCTCGGCGTCGGCCTGAATCTCTGTGCGCAGATCCTGCGCGCGCACGGCGGAGAAATCGAAGTCAGTGACAACGTCCCCTCCGGCGCCATCTTCCGTTTCCGGCTTCCCGCAGCGGATATTTTCATCCCGGAGGAAACATAGGAAAGAGAGAGGGCACCTGCTTTTTCCCGATGCAGACCTGCGGTACCTGTTTTCAATTTTCAACAACAGCTCTGATAAAAATATCACCGATACAATGATGCCAGAACAGCAGTAACAATACAGTAACACCGATACAATGGCTCTGAATCCTTACAGGAGATGATCCAAATGAATGATATGAAAATTCTCGTCGTTGAAGACGACCGCTCCGTTTCCAATCTCATCACGACCACACTCAGGATCCATCACTATTCCTATCTTTCCGCCGCCACAGGAAGCGAAGCCGTTTCCCTGTGCGCCTCCCACCGCCCGGACCTGATCCTTTTGGATCTGGGCCTGCCCGATATGGACGGAATCGAGGTCATACGGACTGTACGTTCCTGGTCTTCTGCCGTCATCATCATTATCAGCGCCAGGGGGGAAGACAGCGACAAGATCCTGGCTCTCGACAGCGGTGCGGACGACTATCTGACCAAACCTTTCTCCATCGAGGAGCTCCTCGCCCGCATCCGCGCCGCCCAGCGCCGCATGCAGTACATTTCCGGACAGCCCCAGGCAGACCCGCTCTTTATCAACGGGGAACTGACCATTGATTTTTCGTCCAGAAATGTCACAGTCTGTGAGAAGGAGGTCCACCTGACAGCAATCGAATACAGGCTGCTCACCCTTCTGGCTCAGAACGCCGGCAAGGTCCTGACTCATTCCTATATCATCGACCGGATCTGGGGCGGCGGCGTGGATACCGACATCGTCTCCCTCAGGGTCTATATGACCTCCCTGCGCAAAAAGCTCAGGACAGCAGCCCCCGGTTTTGACCAGATCCAGACTCACATCGGCATCGGGTACCAGCTTCAGCGCGTGACACAGGGATAAATTATTCTAACTGTACGGTTGCAAATGCAAAAAGCGATTTTATTGGCAGCGGGCTGCCATAAAATCGCTTTTTTCGCTTAAACCGTACAGGTCGAAATTATCCCTGCCGGCTTCCAAGAAGCTCGTCCACGATCTGGGCCGCCTCTCCCACATGGCGCAGACAGGGGCGCGCAGCATAATATTCCGGCGTCCGGGGCTCGGGATTTCTTCCAGGCACCACCTTCACACCCTGCAGCAGCTCCCTGCAGATGATCGTTTTGTTGATCTCCTTAAAGCGCCGGGCGAATTCCTGCACCAGGTGATAATGCTCTTTTTTTGCCTTTCCGTCCTTTGGATCCGCATAGCCGCGCAGGACCCCCAGCACAAGCAGGGCGCCGCTCACCGTGCCGCACACCTCCCGCATGCGGCCCATGCCGCCGCCAAAGGAGGAAGCCAGCCGTGCTGCCTCTTCCGTTTCCAGACCTGTCAGGTCTCCGAAAGCACAGAAAACCGCCTGGGCGCAGTTGTAGCCCTCCAGAAACAGCTCCCGCGCCTTTTCCGCATGATCGTTTTCCATACGAGATCTCCTTTCTTTTCGCGAATATATGCCATATGCCGCCCGGCAGCGCACTGGCGCCCGCACTTAGGATTCAGGTCCTTTTGCAGCGCACAGATGTCCGCACTGAGGATTCAGTTCCTTTAACAGCGCACAGATGCTGTTTTCGAAAAAAAGCTCCCGAAGTTGCCCTCGGGAGCTTTTCTTACTGATTTGATACCGCCTTAGCATTAAAGACGCAGTTTTGTCAGGTCTTCATGAAGGCGTTAAGACTTTTCAGCCCATTGCCTGCTGGACAGCAACAGCAACCGCAACAGTCATACCGACCATGGGGTTGTTGCCGGCGCCGAGGAAGCCCATCATCTCAACGTGCGCGGGAACGGAGGAGGAACCTGCGAACTGCGCATCGGAGTGCATGCGGCCGAGGGTATCGGTCATGCCGTAGGAAGCAGGGCCTGCAGC
>DEPS01000008.1:0-15041 GCA_002358875.1 Lachnospiraceae bacterium UBA3386
CCGACATAGGGCATTGACACACTGGTCTTTATTTGCAGATGTGAATGTGTAAGCCATGTAGAAATGAGGCTTGCCCGACATAGGGCATTGACACATCTTATTTACTTGGCTAATGGTAAAACGCAGGCGATCAGTAGAAATGAGGCTTGCCCGACATAGGGCATTGACACGATTTTAAAATTTTGTCTTATCATTTTTCCTCCTATTCGTAGAAATGAGGCTTGCCCGACATAGGGCATTGACACAGTTTTCGTGGTCATATTCAATTGTCCCACAGATGGATGTAGAAATGAGGCTTGCCCGACATAGGGCATTGACACATCTGGATATCAGTGTTGTCCTTCCGTCTTCAGCGTAGAAATGAGGCTTGCCCGACATAGGGCATTGACACATTTTTTTGGCAGTCTTGCCAATTTCGGTTAAAAAGTAGAAATGAGGCTTGCCCGACATAGGGCATTGACACCTTTTTAGACAGTTTCTTATCGATGGCTTGCTTGAGTAGAAATGAGGCTTGCCCGACATAGGGCATTGACACACGGAGAATGCCGTCGTCGTCGTCCTCGTCCTCGTAGTCGTAGAAATGAGGCTTGCCCGACATAGGGCATTGACACCTTATATTGCTTGTCGTTCTGATTTCCTTAAAGTAATGTAGAAATGAGGCTTGCCCGACATAGGGCATTGACACAGAACAGTGTAATCCAGATATTTAGGATTATCGATTGAGTAGAAATGAGGCTTGCCCGACATAGGGCATTGACACAATAATTGTTATTCGTTCCAATACTTCCGGCCCATCGGTAGAAATGAGGCTTGCCCGACATAGGGCATTGACACACATTAACTGCATCAACTTCTTTTTCCGTTATTCTAACGTAGAAATGAGGCTTGCCCGACATAGGGCATTGACACAGATTGTCGTTTGCATCTTCCATGAGCGTTCCCAGAGGTAGAAATGAGGCTTGCCCGACATAGGGCATTGACACACATCTTGCCGAGTATAAATCGGCCGCTCTGCCAATTGAGTAGAAATGAGGCTTGCCCGACATAGGGCATTGACACAGATCACTTTTTTGGGAACAATTTCTCCCGGTTGGCCGGTAGAAATGAGGCTTGCCCGACATAGGGCATTGACACACAACGTCTTCTGCCGGGATGGCCTTATTGCGATACTGTAGAAATGAGGCTTGCCCGACATAGGGCATTGACACAGTTACTGTGATGGCCTGCTCCATGTAAACCGGTTTGGTAGAAATGAGGCTTGCCCGACATAGGGCATTGACACTAATGCAGACAGCAACCATAGTGATTTTGAGAGATAAATGTAGAAATGAGGCTTGCCCGACATAGGGCATTGACACCTGCCCAAGGAAATCATTTCTTATTGAAGAATGCGGGTAGAAATAAGGCTTGCCCGACGTAGGGGCATGGAAAGAATTCTTCTGATTTTTGTCAGATAAGGCAAAAAAACACTCCTTTCTTTTGAAGGGGTGTTTTTCGTTATGCCAAAAATGTTAACTACTGTAATTGCAGGATATGCTCCGCATAAAGCAAATTAAAAAATTTTTTACTTTACTTAAATGGTGCTTTCCACTGCCGGGTATTGAATAAAGGGAGTCTCAGCAAGCGGCCAATACTCAATGGCTGATACAGAAAATAAAAAACCAGGGAAGGAGGTGTGGAAAAGTATGTTGAAGCATGGGCAAGAGAAGGGGAATGCTGTATGGATTGTGTAAAAAAATATAAGATGTACAGATTGTCTTAATGGACAAAACGATACAGAAGTTTTATAATCTATTTTGTGCAATTTCTACGATGAAGGCGGCTTTAGAGAAAGCCTTATTGTCATTCTTTCACAGATGACAAGGGCTGTTTGGAAGCTTGGGTTTCAGTGTCTTTTCATAAAGATGTTTGAACACCTGATGCTTGTTTTGGTAGCTGCACTGCACTGCATTTCTATTGGACGGAGGGCATTTATGGTTATACAAAAACTTTTATTTTGGCAATTCTTTATTCAGACGTCCGATGATCGGACGATTTGAACTATTCCAACTTTTGAAAGGGCATATAAAACAAAATAATGGAAGGAGGGCAGCGATTTGATTGAAAGATATCTGTCAATTATTGAAGTATCTCAAAAACAGGCCTATATCTTTGGAAGCAATAAGCTGAAAGAGAATATTGAGAGGTCTGCCGAGATATCCTGGCTCACAGATCCGAAGAGTATCGAAGAACTGATCGGGGATGAGGCTGTTTTTCATCCCGAATCAAATAAGGTTTATGCGGGCGGCGGGCATACTGTGCTTGTTTTTGACACGCTGGAAAAGGCGAGGGACTTCAACAGCCGTTATTCCTTCCTCCTGCGCACGATGAATCCGGAAATAGAGGTCTTCCTCTTTACCCTTCCCTATTGCAGCAGGGTCAGCGCGAAAAGAATGCTGGACTATGTTTTCTCTGAAAAGGAGCGCAGTCAGGAGAAGGATGAAAAATTTGCAGAAGATGAGGCTTCGAACGAGGCAATTGTTTCTGAAGAATGCACTCCCGACAGCTACTTAAAGGCACTCGTAGAAGGACTTGAGCGTAAAAAATCTCTTCGCCGCGCTTCGTTTCGGCAGGGGAGCTTCGGAATCGAGAAACTCGATTCGGAGACCCGCGGCATCGTATCCGGAAGAAAGGTTATTTCAGATTCCGGGGAAAATAAGGAGAGGGATGGGCAAGGACTGCTGAGCTTTGTCAATAGAAGCGGTTTTGACGGCAGTCCCTGTAGTGCAGAGACACAAATGCTTGAGATGTCAAAATACGAAGAAGCCAGGAAACTGAATGGGGTTGTGGCAGGAAGCAATCCTGTTCCCGATGGATTTGCTGCCGCGACAAAGTTCGAAAACCTTGGCGGGACAAAGGGAGACGTCAATTTCCTCGCCGTAGTCCATATTGATGGAAACGGAATGGGAGCCCGTTGCAACGATTATTACAAGAGCCTTCAGGAACGATACCTGAAACGGGAAAAGAAACAAATTGACGAGAATTTGAGGTGGAAAGATTTTCAGTCGGAAGTCGAAGCTTTCAGTAGGGGAATCGATGAAGATTTTAAATCTGCTCTGAAAAAAATGTTCGAGAGGGTCGGCAGCAGCCTTAATGAAGGCAGGCTTAAAGAGCTGACGCTGAAAACAAAGGGAAAAACGCAGGAACGCTTCTTCCCGATCCGGGGAATTATCGCATCCGGGGATGATATCTGCTTTGTGACCGACGGCCGGATCGGCATCGAGTGCGCGGCGGTCTTTCTGGAAGAGCTGTCCTCTTTAAAAAACCAGAAAGATAATAAGCCCTACAGCGCGAGCGCCGGTGTAGCCATTGTCCACCAGAAATACCCCTTTTTCCGTGCCTACGAACTTGCAGAGATGCTGTGTGCGAACGCGAAGAGTTTTGCGTCCGACCTCAGGGAGAAGCAGAAGGAAGCCTGTAAAAATCAGAATATATCAGAGGCAGTCATTCCTTCAGTACTGGAAGACAACGGCGCCGGGATCTGTGCCATTGACTGGCATCTGGAAATGGGTGAGATCGGAATGTCACTGGACGAGATCAGAAAGGGGTACCTGACAAAGGACTCTGTGGAAGGAAGCCTGAGGCATCTGGAAATGCGCCCCTACATCGTGACTGTTACATCTGATGCAGAAGCTCCTGCAGACGCGGGAACGATAGAGCCTCACAGGCAGTACGCCGCATTCAAAGAACAGATGAAGAAATATCTGAGTGGCGGCTCCCTGTCGGGAGATGCTGCAGAGGATGTTTATTCAAAGCTGAAAGAGCTGAGAGGCATCCTCAAGCAGGGTGAAGCGAAGGCGCAGCACTTTATCCGCTTCCACAAGCTGAAGGGACTGGCGGTAGACAGCTATTACGGCATTTTTAAAGAAATCCAGCTTCGCACGGATACAGAAAAGATACCCCTGTATGTGAAAACAGCTGACGGAGATGAGCGTTCCGTTCTTTTCGACGCGGCGGAAGCGTTGGAAATCTACTCGCTGATGTGAAGGGAGGAAGGAATGACTGACAGGAATCAGGAACACATGGAAGCTGTGGTCAGAAAAACGATCCCGGTTAAGATGACACTCCTTTCCGATACGATCTTTGGAAACGGTATGAGTATTCCCGGTGAGGAGGACATTTCCGTTCTGACAGACGCACAGGGCTTCCCCTACTATAAGGGAAGCACCTTCAAGGGTCTTTTCCGCGAGGAGATGAAACGGTACTTCGAGTGGGAAGGTTATTCCGAAGACAAAATCATCGAGACTCTGTTCGGGGAAGGAAATCCCGGGGCGGCAAGTCAGGAAGAAGAAGTAAGAAGACTGGTATTTTCGGATTTTTCCATGTCCCCCTTTGTCCGTGCGGTAATTTTCAGGGAGATCGGGGATGACCCGGGCGCCATTCTGGACTGCCTCTCCAATACCCGAGCTTTCACGAGGATATCTGAGGAGGGAACGGCTGCGAAGGGATCCCTTCGGTACGCCCGCTGCATCAACAAGGGACTTGTATTTTACAGTGAGATCTCCTGTGCCGCAGAAGATGAAGAGCTCGTGAAGGAGGTCCTTCCTTTTGTCAAATGGCTCGGGACCCTGCGCAACCGCGGCTTCGGAAATGTGCGTATTGAGCCGGAGAAAGCGATAACTGAAAAAGAGAAAGACACAGCGTCAAACGAATCAGAGAACGCGATATCCAAAGTACCGGAGGGTCCGATGCCCTGCGCTGAAGAAAAGCCCGGAGGTGACGCATGATGAAATATATAAAATACAAAATCCTGCTTAAGGAGCCCGTCCGGATCGCGGATGACAGCTCCGCCAAACAGGGGCAGGCTATGACCCGGCGCTACATCCCGGGTACCACAGTCCGCGGCTGCGTGATCAACCGGCTTGCTTCAAAAGGCTATTTACCTGACGGTTCTTTTTCTGCCATTAAAAAGGAGCTTTTCTCCGACCGTATCCGCTTCCTCAACGCCTATCTTACGATCAAAGATCTAAGGGAAAAGGGCGCTGCAGGGGATGAGATTGATGCAGGAGTAAAGGGAAAGGATCTGGTGCTCCTGCCTTCCCCCAAAGGTTTTTATGAGGATAAGAGCAGGAGAAAAGACAGAAAGGAACTGCAGAACGTCACCGTGAAGGGGGAGTTCGATGAATCCTTTAAGCGCGCAAAGATCGGGACGAATGTTTATATAGAGTTCCCGGATGAGTCCGCCCCTGATTCTTCTGGGGGCGGGACGCTCCATTTCTATTCGCCCAAGGTCATTTCAGACACGAAAATCAAGCTTGGGGAGAAGAAGGACCAGAACATTTTTCGCAGTACTTCTATTCAGCCCGGGTATCGTTATACCGGTTACATAGCCCTGGATGACGCGGAAGCCCCCGTCCCCGGAGCAGGAGGCAGGACCCTGGCGGATGTCATAAAAAGCACATTGGAAGGAACGCTGATCATAGGGAACAGCCGGACCTCCGGACTTGGAAAATGCCTTGTGGAAACGTGCACTCTGACAGAGGAGATACCGTTCTCCCCTTATGCCATCAAAGAGGAAAACGGCAGTAAAGACTGTTACATGATGCTCCTCTCCGACACGGTCATGAGAGATGCCTGCGGAGAATACTGCGGGCTGGATATTCCCACCCTGGAGCGCATTCTGGGCGTGGAAAAACTCAAAATAGAATACTGCGCGACGACAGTGACCGACGCAAGGGGATTTAACCGCCATTACGGCGGCGCGACGCCTTCCGCTCCTATGTATGAAAAAGGGAGTGTATTTCATCTCTCTTACGAGGGAACACTTGACAGGGAGCATCTGGATGCCGTACACAGCAGGGGTATCGGCGTGCGCAGGAACGAGGGATTTGGCCAGGTCCTTTTTGTCAGGGACTATGAAAGCATAAAGTTTAAGCTGGCGGGAGAGGATTCCCTGCGCCCGCAGTCCCAGCCTGACAAGGATTCTTCCGGCAAAGAAAAAACATCTAAAAAGGCAGACACTTCTGAAAAGGCAGAGAAAGCTATTTCCGGCGCCGTGAAGCATAACGAGGATGAAGGTGTCATCGAAATCGCGGCGAGATCCTGCTACAGGAACCGGATCAGTGCTGCCATGCAAAGATATATAGTCGAAGAGCTCAGTCTGCCGGACAGCACGTCCAGCCAGCTCGGAAATATTCTTTCAATTGCAATGAAAAACCGCTTTACCCCGGAAGCAGGATGGAAGGGCATAAACGATTATTTTGCCCATAAGATCCAGAAGGATGAGAATGGGCGGGTCCACAGCACTGCGAAAAAAGCGCTCAGTGATCCTCTCTACAGAAAGATTAAGGAGATTGAAACGACTCCCCTGCATGAGCTGCTCAAGCTGCAGTTCATCAATTGGGAAGAAGCTGAAACGGGAGAAAAGAAAGTAAGGGAAGAAGAAAAGGAAAAGGAAAAGGAGAAGATGGTCATGGGCTTTCCGATCAGTGGTCTCCTGAAAGATTCTGAGGAAAAACAGGCAAAACTGGAGTTCCTGATCCAGATCATACGGTACAAATTTAAACAGGAGGTGAAAGTGTAATGGCTCTTACAGCTTCCTACAACTGGATCGATAAATACATAGTGCATGCCAGGCTCCGCCAGCCCCTCCATGTGGGCAGCCCCGACAAAGGGACCGGGGAGGTCCTGGTTCATCCGGTCGAGGACAAGCCCTTTGTGCAGGCTTCCGGGATTGCGGGAGTATTCCGCTCCTGCTATGAAGGCCTTTTTAAGGACGGGAATCAGGCGCTGGATCTGTTTGGGGACAGCGACAAAACTGCCGGAAGGATCCGCTTTACAGACGGAGAGTTTTTGGGTGACAGTCAGAAGATGCAGATTGAGCTTCGTCCCCGCATCCGGATCAATCCCGAGACCGGGACAAGCGCTGCCTCGAAGGGCAAGGGTCTTGATTCCGCTTCCGGGCAGAAGTTCGAGACGGAATACATCGGCGCGGGATCTGAAATCGAGTTCAGGGTCTATGTTTACAGCAATATTACAGCTGAGGGTACTCCCGAACAGAAGCGGATCCTGCAGGTCTTTGCCCTGATCCACAGCGGCCAGGTGCAGTTTGGAGGCCAAAAGAGCAACGGCTGCGGCTCCATGGAGATTCTGTCTTTGAGGCATCACGCCTTCGATATGCTCGACAGGCAGGGACGCAGGGATTGGGCCAATGAAGAAAATTTGGTGCCGGCTGCATATAACGATCTCCGTGGCGAGCTGGAAGCCCTGCTGGAGGAAAACCGGGATTCTCTGCGGGCATACACGTTGACACTGGAGGCGGAGACGGAAGGGGCCCTTCTGGTCAAATCTATCGCCCTGACGGACGAGGAGATCAAAAAATTTGCAGACAGGAAAGAAAAGGAACCTGATTATGTAAACATGCGGAACGTCCAGGGTTATTACATTATTCCCGGAAGCTCCATTAAGGGTGCTGTCAGGGCTCAGTTTGAACGCATTGCAGGCTATATGGAAAAGAATACGCCTGGATTCAAGAGCGGCTCTCTGGTCGGAGAAGCCTTCGGCAAAACCGGAAAGAAAAAGGACACAGGAGCGAGCGGAAATGTCCGTTTTTATGACGTTCTGGTCGGGCAGATTGAGGGACATGAAAAGAATCTGATATACAACCGCATCCGCATAGACCGCTTTACAGGCGGAGTTATGAACACGGGTCTTTTCAAAGAGCAGGCCGTACACGGAAAGCTCTCTATTGAAGCTGCTGTCATGAAGGACACCGTTCATGGAGACACGGTAAAGGAGGACCGCTCCTGCGCTATGCTGATCCTGGCACTCCGCGACCTCGCTTTGGGAATCTACAACCTGGGGAGCGGTTACAGCGTGGGAAGAGGCTTCCTTCGCGCCGACAAGCTCGTAGTTCAGAGGGCAGATAATGCGACAGCAGAGATCATTTTTTCACGAGAAACAGGGGGCGGTGCTTTCTCTCCCGCGGCCGCAGTTGACGGCCGGATCCGCATGACAGTTAACGATCCCGAAGGAATACTCGGAAAATGCCTGCAGGCACTGGCTGAGGCACCCGAAAAAGAATCTGCGGATGAAGCAGGAAAGGAGGGGGCATGAGCAAGACCAGAATCGGTTTAAGGAAAGAGTGGGACGGCAATATCCGCCCTGATTCGGGATTTCAGTACGCGCTCGCATATATGATGAGCGAGATGCGCCTCATTCCCTTCGAAAAGTGGGAGGAGATCGACCTCGACGAGTGCCTGGAGGCGAGGATATTTGGGAAAGACGCGGAGCTCCATATCTTCCGCGAGGACGATAAATGGATGGCCGTCTCGACTCAGGATCTACCGGATGATAATTCAAATGATGATTCCTTCGGGACTTCAGAAGCTGCCTTACCGGGAGACCAAAAAAGCGGAACAGCAGCAGATTCCGATTCTGTCATCAGAGAATTCGCTTTTATAGACCGCGCCCATCCGATTCGTAAAAACTGCAGGACAGAAATACCCAAAGGATACAACGAGATCATTATACGTGAATATATATCCTATGATGAGGACGGACAGGCGAGAACAGCGAAAACAAGGCTGGTCGAAGTTCAGGATTAGACGCCAAAAAAGCGTCTAAGGAGGTAATTTTATGGCTTTTCAAAATAGACGAGGCGACAGCAGAAATCCAGGCGGCGGAGGATTCAGATCCGGCTCCGGGATTAAGGAAACCGCAAATGTTTTTGCCCCTTATAACTTCGTCCCCTTTCCTCAGACTCCCGCTTATCCGGAAGACGAGAGAAAGATTGTCGGCCACAATGTCCTGGCTGATTTCACGGATGATGGTGAAGAACTCTTTTCGGGAGAAATCAGATACTCGCTGGAATCCATGACTCCCATCTTTGTGGATGACGGTACAGAACAGCACAGGTTCTGCAGGAACGCGGCGGGCGACTACATTATTCCGGGCAGCACTATGCGCGGTCTCATTCGCAACAACGCCATGGTTCTGGGACTGGGAAATGTCCGCGATGAAATTGATGACTACTCTCTCATGTACAGGAACGTGGCGAACGGTCTGAATAAGAAACGGTACGGCGACATCCTGGGGGCAGCCATAGCAAGGATGCGAAATAGTGACGGGAAGGAATATACTCTCAGTGTCCTGAAAAATGTCCAGGCAGGATATATCGAAAAAAAAGAAAACGGAAAATACATCATCTACAGGACTGTACTCGACCCGGCAGACGGTAAAGGCTATGCTATCGATCAAAACCTTGGAAGGATGAACTACTACACTCTCAGCGAACGTTTCGTGATCGAGCAGTACCTGAAGAACAAGGGAAAATACACGGCTGATCCCGCTTCTTTCCCTTTCAGCCTCCTGATTCCGGAAATGCAGGACAAGATGATGAATCAGGCAAGGCCTTTCCGTGAGGAATATGATCGTCGCGGGAATCTGAGTTACAAGGGAACGAATAACAACGGATACATTCCCTATTACGTTCAGGCAGACTACAGGTTAAGCGGAAATAAGAATATTTCTGCACTGAAACCGGTGGAAAAAACTACGGGTTTAAAGGAAAACGGTTATCAGAGAGGCATGCTTGTCAGCACGGGCTTCATGCAGAAGAAAAAGGTCGTCTACGTGATTCCTGAGATTGACTGCTCCGGCTCCGATGGAACACCCAGGGTTGCTGTGGAGCTTTCCGAGAGGGATGTTCGTGATTTCAAGGTGGACTACAACCGGCGCAAAAACAGCATTACACTTGAGAAAAAGAATCCCCATAGAATTAATACAAGAAAGATTGAAGAATACAAGGCGTTCTTTAATCTTCCAGAAGAAATTGGCGAAAAAGGCCGCAAGCCGGTCTTTTATATCCAGCTTGGCGGACGATGCTATTTTGGCTTCACGCCAAGGCTGCGCCTGTTTTATGACAATACTGTCTCAGATGGGATCAGCAGAAATCACGTCCCGGGAAAGGTTGATTATGTAAAGGCAATCTTCGGGTATACGTCCACGAATTCTTCAAAGAATTCCGCTTTAGAAGGCAGCGCCCCTGAGGCAAGAAAGACCCGTGTCTCTTTCTCCGACGCTGTGCAGACGGAACCTGCAAAAGAGCTGTCTCCGAGGTTCCTCACACTCTCTGAGCCGCGTCCCACGGACTGCCTCAACTACCTGGATCAGTCAGCCGGGGAGACCAGTTATAACAGCAGACAGATGCAGCTTCGCGGTGCCAAACAGTATTGGCTCCACAGGGAGGCGGATCCCGGAATTGAACCTGGCCATGAGAACAAAAAACTGGATTCCCCCCTTACTCCCCTTGACAGCGGAAGCATATTTAATGGTACGATTCGTTTCAAAAACCTGCGAAAATACGAGCTAGGCCTCCTCCTGTGGTCTATCCGCCTTGAAGACAGTTCCTGGATGAACTTAGGAAAAGGCAAAGCATACGGCTACGGTGCCGTAAAGCTGACACTCCGGTCTGCTCAAAGCCTGGACTCCAAAAAAGCTTATGGTTTGTCTCTTACTGGATCAGATGCTTCGGATGCTGGAGAGAAGGCGGCATTCGCTTTATTTTCCGATCCCTACAAAGACATTCCTGTGGAAGAACTGATCAACACATATAAACTCCATATCAGGAAGCATATCGGCAACCGCGACATCATGACGCTTCCGCTGATCAGAGATTTCTTTGCCATGAAGGATTCAACCAGGATCCCTGACTCAGAAGCGACCCGCTATATGACCCTGGAACAGTTCCAGGACCAGACGAGGGCAAAGGCGCCCCTTCCGACGCCGCTGGAAGTCATCGCGAGCCATCCGGGAAAAAGCCCTGCGTTGCCCAATGCAGCTTCACTTTCGGGCTCCGTTTCAGGACAGTCATCCAAAGATGCTGCTGGAAATAATGAGCCAATCAGTTCCATCGTTTTTCTTGCAGGATATCCGCTTTCTGATTCGCAGAAAGAAAAGCTGGAGAAGATGTCAGGTCTCCCGGCTGTTCATATAAAAGAATGGCCCAATGATGAAAATGTCGTAAAATACGCCCGTCAATATAAAGGCATCGCACTGCCAGGCAATGCATTTCCGAAATTCATCGAGGTCTCTAAAAGGCACTGCGGCCACGTATACAAGGCAGTCAAATCCGGAAATCTGGATAATGGGTGGAACTGCCTGAAGTGATATCACATAGATCTGGACGGAATGGCATGAGACTTATCATAGTCCTGCCATTCTGTCTGTATGTTAAAACAAACCAGATTAGAAGTTTGGGGTTGTTTGGATGTATTCAACTAAGTAGTTCTATTATACGAGCTTTCTATGCCTGAATGGCGGGCTTGTCCAATATAAATGTTGAAACCACTACATCTTGGAAAGACGAGGAGATCTTCAATGAATATTTCTGAAAAAGAGAGCCACGAGAATGTAATGTTACTCTCCATGAGCACGCTACCATGGATCCCCAAGATTAACACTTACCGGATTGAAGAAGATGGAAGGACACTCTATTTCAAAAGTCTGTCTCAGATGGAACCGCACACAAAGTATGTCATCTGCAAACTGGCATCTTTGGGGGAACGGCTTGACCGGATCGTCATTCTTGAGAGCGAGAAGGCAAGGACGGAGAAACCTGAGAATTGGGGTGGAGAAACCGCAACTTCTATGTACAGAAAAAGGCTGGCTAATTATCTGGGTAGAAACGAAGATATACCTATTACCGTTAATGATGTATTATCGGACATTCCTGAGACATCTGTAGCAGATATGAAACCGGCAAATATCGAAGATGCATACAGATTGCCTGGGATTATTCAAATCGACCTTGAGGACCCTGTTTTTTTCTGGCACGCGGTTAATGCAATACGAGGTCGGAGTACTGATGTTGATTGTGCTGAAGAAGTCAGAAAAAAGATTCATCTGTACATGGATATGCAGGGCGGTGACCGTAATTCAGTTGCTCAGATGAATGCAATTGTCGAGCTTCTGGAGAGGCAGGGAGTGGATGTTTGTGGGCGATATGCGAATGATTTTGAACCCAAGCGTCCAAAACCTCTCCACACGATCCGGGAGACAAGCAGGGAATACAGGACTTATGATCTAATCTCCGCTATGGACGCTTTCTCTCGTTACGGATGGGGTGATAATCTGGAAGCCTATTTCCGTGGAAAAGTACGGGGAAATTCAAAGGAGAAAAAGCTGATCAAAGCGATTCAGCAGGCTTCTTCCGCAATCAGCAAGTGTAATGCGAATGGATTTGACGGGGCGATACAAAAAATTAAAAACCTGAAGGAAGATTTTGAAAATCCAGAAATAATTACGGAACTGGATGTTGTTTATCAGGATATTCAGGAAGATTACGCCAGCCTGCTGAATGCGAAATACCCTCATGTAGCTCAGATCCGCTGGTGTCTGGACAAGAAATTCCTGCAGCAGGCTTTGACGATTTTTGAATCAAAAATGCCTCAGGAATTCGTGCTTTCAGGGCTTGTGTACTATCTGAAGAAGGATGCTTCTTCTGACGACAAAACTGCTTTCCTTCGAACCTGTGAGGGGATTTATTCAGGATTGAGTAATAAAGAACGTTATCGAATGAAGGACTTGAATCATTATCTTGTGAAAGACTACTGCAAGGGAGGCTTTTGTGGAGGGATTAATGCTTTTCAGGATCCTCAGAACCTTTTACACTTTGGCCTGGACAATGAAAAGGAAGACGATATCGTTTCTTTGATAGGAAAATATCGCTCCCTGTGCGGTTTACGAAACCAGTTAAACCATGCAATCGAAGGCAAACATAATGAAGACGGTTTTTACTGCTTTATGAAAAGCAGACATTCCAGAGACAGAAACTGGATGGACAGCAGTGGGACGAATTACGAAAAGCAACTGCGGGATTATCTCGATCAGTGGGAGAAGCTGGCAGACCAGGTCCCTGAGGGTCTCAGGGCCAGTATTCTCGATTTGAGCTGAAAAACAGGCTGAATTGATGTATTCGTGTCGCACAGGCAGGACATCTGAATCAGAATGGAGTCCTGTAAATAGGGGAGACTCGTTTATTATGGAGAAAAAGTCTAAAAAGGAAGGACTGTTTGTTAACTTTTCCAACCACCCTTCCGGCGCATGGTCAGAAGAACAGATCACAGCTGCCCTGACATATGGCAGCAGGATCGTCGACCTTCCGTTTCCGCCCGTAGATCCTGCAATAGACGAAGCTGAGCTGGACAGGATCGCTGAAAAAAAGACGGAAGAAATTATGTCAATGAAGCCTGCGGCGGTGATGTGCCAGGGGGAATTCGGACTGAGCTTTTCGGTGATCAAAAGACTGCTTGCAGCAGGCGTGACTGTGCTGTACGCCTGCAGCGAGCGCAAGGTTCATGCGGATGGAAATGTCAAAACCATACAGTTTGACTTCGTCCGTTTTCGGAAATATTTTTGAAGGATGGGAAGATGGAACTTGATACGTATAGGGAATATCTTTTATCAGAAAGAGCTATGCCGTTTGATCAACAAGAGGTAATCCATCAGGAGATGATTGAGGAAATTGGTACAGATCCGGATGCTCTGGAGTTGTACGAGGACCTGATTGCTGCCGCGGTCAATTACTCCGATATTCGAGCAAGGTGGCTGCAGATGGATAAGGCACAAAAGATGGAAGAAGACTCTGTCAGGACAGCCCGGCATAATACCGTGATTCTGCAGATCGATATGCTTTCCCGATATTTGAGAAGTCAGAAAAAGAAACCTGCATTTTGGAGAGACAAGCTGGGATACGAGGGAGATGACCGAATAAACAGGAAGGTGATGGGCGATTTTGCATGTTATCTGACGTTTATCAACAGTCTTTGCGCAAGATGATTTGAAAAGTCGGGCGAAAGGATTCACAATTCGATGGAAAGAAACAATAGGAATAGAAAAACAGAAACAGGCGATATTGCTCTCCCATCTGAGATTGAGGACTATCTCCAAATCCGTTATCTGAAGCTGCATTTTTATTTGCAGATCCAGAGGGACGGATATCTGCCGCGCAGCAAGGCATCCGCGCTCAGGGGAGGGATGGGGCAGATGCTCCTGATGTCTAACTGTATCCGGGACGGGAAGTGCGAATCCTGTGACTTTGAAGAAGACTGTCTTGTGCGCCGGATGATGTATCCCAAAATGACAATACGCCCGCCCTTTATGACGCGGCAGGACAGCGAGGGGTATGTGCTGGAATGTGAGGACACGCAGGAATTCTTTGCCGGAGGGCAGATTCTGGAATTCAGGCTTGTTCTACTGGGAAGGACGATCGTTTATTTCACGCAGTTTTTGCAGGCTTTTCATTATCTGGGCATGCAGGGGCTGGGAAAGGACCACGTCCCCTTCCGGGTGAAGCGTGTGACTAACTCCAGGGGAAAGGTCGTTGTGGACGGAAATGATGTCTTCAGGGAAAATATCGAGATCATGTTGCTTTCGGATTATGTCCGCTACCGCCTGTTCCGCATGTCTTTGGAGAAGTGCTCCGAAAATGTGAACGTCGGGAACAATTTTGAAGAAACTTATCCGGGAGATATAAGGAGAATCGGCGGGAATGTTTCCCGGACCGCGTTCGGAACAGAGTTCGAAATGGATGAATGGGATAACAGGGGAGAAGACGGAGAGCCTGGCAGGGAAGATACGATTGTCTTTCATTCTCCCCTGACTCTGAAATACAGGGGAGAAGTCCAGAAAAGCTTTTTGCCGGAGGCTGTGCTGGCAGCTGTTGAACGAAGGCTTTTTATTCTGAACTGTTTTGAAGGGCGTGAAGAGGGGAAGGATTACCAGCGCATTAATATTGCGGAGCACATTCCGGAGCTTTTGGATCAGAGAGCATACACAGAGAAAATGAACCGCTATTCCGGTACGCAAAAGGCCAAAATATCCTTTTACGGAATTGAAGGATACTGCAGGGTCGCACATCTGGATGATGCTGCGAGAGCACTTCTGATCGCCGGAGAGCTGGTCCATATAGGGAAGAATACGAGCTTTGGATTTGGGCGGTATACTTTGGTTTGAGAATCCGCTTTGGACAAAAGAAACAGGGTGAAACAGGGGACGGTTCC
>DEPS01000008.1:15096-15583 GCA_002358875.1 Lachnospiraceae bacterium UBA3386
GAACCGTCCCCTGTTTCACCCCCCTGTTTCACCCTGGCTGTTGCCCGGCTCCGCTGCGGAAGGCGGAACGGGGAACCGTCCCCTGTTTCCCGCAGGCTTATGTGAGAACCCATGCGGCCACAATGGTGAAAATAAATCCTGCAGTACGGTCAGCCGGGATTCCCGGCCAGATAAAAGCAGAGTTTTCCCTGGCAAGGGGCAGGCATTCCGGAGATCCTTTCAAGACTGAGGCATGATCAAAACTCCCCGGAGGAGCAAATGATCTGATTTCGGAAAAAGGGGCAGCCGTAGAGGCGTTTCAAATTAGAAATTTCGGAAACAAAGCAGATTTGAATTGACATTTTTCAAGCAACAAAAGAAAAACGGCTTCATGGGAGCAGAATCGCTTCTGTGAAGCCGATTTCTTTATGTACAAATCCTGCGCCGGATATTTGTGCGATTTACGCACAGTAACAAACTTATACTCCATGCCGCAGCGCGCAAGCGC
>DEPS01000035.1:0-5620 GCA_002358875.1 Lachnospiraceae bacterium UBA3386
GCTGGGCATAAAGCTCTCCACAACGGCTAAGAAGACGGCCAAAGCGGGGAAATACCCCATTTCCGTCACCTGGAACAAGAATCCCAACTATTCCGCCACCATTAAAAAGGGTACTTACACCCTTGCGGACGCCATCCTCTCCACCGAGAAGAAAGCCGCGAAGATCAGGATGAATGCGGGGCTTAACGTGGACTGTGACGGCAGCGGCGTCCTCGTCAAATGGGGAGACACCCCGGACGCGGAGAGCTATGAGGTCTGGGCCGCTTACTGCGGAAAGAACTCTCCCTCCAAAAAGATCGGGACCGCAGGGGCGGGCAAAAACTCCTTCCGCTTCACCTCCCTTGGCAAAAAAGAACTGAACCCCAAAAGAGCCATCAAGGTCACAGTCCTGGCCTACAGAGAGGTAAACGGGAAACAGACGAAGATCGCGAACACCATCACGGCCCACGTGGTCAGCGATACCAACCCCGTTTATTCCAACGCGGCGAAGATCACCCTGACCAGATCTAAATTCAGCCTGAAGGCAGGCAAAAAAGCCAGGATCAAGGCCGGGGAAATCCTCGCAGACAAAAAGAAAAAATCCCTGGGCAAGGGACATGCCCTCACCTTCCGCTACGCCTCGTCCAAAGACAGCGTCGCCACGGTGGACAAAAACGGCACCATCACCGCCGTGGGCAGGGGGACCTGCACCGTTTACGTCTATGCCCGGAACGGCAGGGCGAGGAAGATCTCCGTCACGGTGAAGTAAAGCACCATTGGCAGATATGGGAAGCCCCCCGGGAAGCCCCGGGGAAGAATATTTCCCGATACCAAAAAGGCAGTCCGATGCTAAAACGGACTGCCTTTTTCAAAAGTGGAACCGGGGGGAGCTCCCTGGCTTAAACTGAACAGAGGAACCGTCCCGCCTTGAAAACGCAGCGACCGTCCCGCCTTGAAAACGCAGCGGCTTGTAACTGCTGTCCTGTTATGATAAAATACAAAAGATTTTCTCAAAAGAGCTGTGTTATTTTGATTTGTACGGCAGCAGACATTAATTATGTCTGTATGAATGTTGAAAGCAATCCTGCCGCACAGTCGTTTTTTGATAGGGATATGCGGTAACAGGCGGGGGACGCAAAGCAGATGGAAAGTATAGTCAGGATGGCTGTCAATGACAGCGCTTCGAAAGAGAGAAATGCTGACCGGGAGAAAGGCATCGGGAATGCCATAAACACCGGGAATGTCGGAAATGCCGTTAACGATGGAAATGCCGTTAACGATGGAAATGCCGGAAATTACGGGGGAAGGGACGGGCTAAGCGCGAAAACCGCTTCCGGGGAGGCGAAGGGCGTGAAAAAAGACGGCACGGGAGAGCCTAAGAAAGAGAGAAAGGATCTTCCGGGCACTGCGGATATTGCCGCGGAGCGTGCCCTCTACAGAAAGCACCGAAGGGAGTACGGCCTGATCGCCAAGTATATCGTCATTACGGTCGTGGTCAGCTACATACTGCTGCGGGTGACCGACAATGCAGGTACCGTTCTTGCGGCAGCAGGAGAAGCGATAAAAACAGCGGGTATACTGCTTCGGCCCCTGTTCTGGGGATTCGTGCTCGCCTATCTCCTTGCTCCTCTGGTAGAGATTTGCGAAAAGAGACTGAAAAAGATAAAATTTTTCCGCAGACGGCTGCGGACCCGAGCAAAGCTTCATACGAGCGCGGTCGTGGTCACCTGCCTTCTGGCGCTGGTGTGTGTTTCTCTGATCCTGTCCGTCCTTGTTTCCGCTATTTCCAGAAGTCTGAAGGTCGCGGACATCAATGACCTCGTGAACATGGCCCAGTCCTTTGCGGGAACTCTGGACGGGTTCAGACAGTCCATTCTGAACTGGCTGAACGGGATGAATATTTCCTCAGCCGAGGTTGCTTCCGCCCTGCAGACGACAGGGAAAAGGATCGCCACCTTCACGAGCGGACTTAGCAGCGGTATCACAGGCGCGGCAGGACAGATCGGAGGAATTTTGACCGGCGCCCTGTTCTCTGTCATCTTTGCCATTTATTTTCTGCTTGACGGCAAAGGGCTCAGGCGCTACTGGAACCGCGTCCTGCTCGCTGTCGCAGGAAAAAAGGCGCGCAGGAACCTGCATATTCTCGCAATGGACGCGGACGCGGTCTTTTCCGGCTATGTCAGGGGACAGCTGATCGATGCCCTGATCATGGCCTTCCTGTTCAGCGCATCGCTTTCTCTCATCGGCGTGCGTTATGCGGTCATCATCGGAGTCCTCAGCGGGATCGGCAACCTCATACCTTATGTCGGCCCTCTGGTAGCCTATGGATCCACTATCCTTGTCTGCCTGGTCTCCGGCGACCTTCGCCGCCTGCTGGTGGCGCTCGTCGTCCTCTTTGTGATCCAGACCGTGGACGGAAACATTATCAATCCGAAGCTCCTTAGCAGCAACATTGACGTCCATCCCATGCTCGTCATCGCCGCCCTTTTGATCGGCGGATCCTTCGGAGGCCTGGTCGGCATGCTTTTTGCCGTTCCCGTGGCAGCCTTCTTCAAGATCCAGTTTGACAAGATCATCGACCGCCTGCTGTTTGCCCGCATCCCTCAGAAGAAGGAAACGGAAAGCAGAAAACCGGTAAAAAAAGTCAGGAAAGCGAAAAAGCGCAGTGGGTGAACCAGGGGACGGTTCCTCGTTCCAGGGGTGGAACAGGGGATGGTTCCTCGGTCCAGGTTCCAATGGGGATGAACCAGGGGCCGGTTCCTCGGTCCATTATCCCCGAATACGCTCCAACAGGGATAAAAGTGTTCCGACAGGGATGAATACGTTCCGACGGGGGAGAATACTTTCCACATGAAAAAGGTTTTATTTTACGGAGATTCCAATACATACGGATATGATCCGGCAGGATTCATGGGGGGACGGTACCCTGAAGACAGCCGCTGGACAAATGTCCTGCAGCAGAATCTGGCGGGACTGTGGCGTGTGAGCGCGGACGGAATGCCCGGCAGGGCTCTGCCAGGGGCAAAGTATGAATGGGATTATCTTCGCAGCGCGGTCCTCAGGGAAAAACCTGTCGATCTGGTCGCGGTCATGCTCGGAACCAATGACCTGATCAGCAGGCTCCATCCGGACGCCGAAAAAACTGCAGCGAAAATGGACAAAATGATTACCTTTATCGAAGGAGTCATGGCAGACGGTGCGGGAACAGAAGATGCTGCCGCCGCGCCTCGGACAGGCTTTTCCGAAGAGGCAGGCCCCGCTCTTCCGGGGATTCTCCTGATCGCCCCGCCCAAAATCATACTCACGGAAGTGTCCGGACTTGAACCTTATGTGGCGGGCGACATGTCTCTGGCAGATATGTATTATAATGAGGGAAAAAAGCTTGCGGGATTATACCGCGGGATCGCTCTTTCCCACAACATCTTTTTCGCGGACGCCTCGGACGGGGAGCTTGAGTTTGCCTTTGACGGCGTTCATCTTTCCCGGACGGGCCACATTTTGTTTGCCGCCGAGATGATGGATGTACTGCGTCAGATCTGGAACGGATCCGGCCATTCCTGTGAGGGATGCTCTGCACTTCCGCATGACGGCAAGGGGAACTAGATAACGCAACGGTTCAGAATCAGGAGGACTCTGAACAATATAAATAATAAGGACAGAGCTGCCGGCGGGGACGCCGCACGGAAAAAATATATGGAAGAAAATTTAAAAAATGAAATAGGGACGGTGACGGAACCTGTAGAGGAAAAGGAAAAGCAGTACGGTCATGACAGTCAGTACGGTCAGAGCAGCCAGGGGGATCAGGACAGTCAGCATGATCAGGACAGCCAGAGCGGTCATGACAGTCAGAACAACAGAACAGGAAAGCGGAGCGCTGTGATGGAGGAAGTGATCAGCTGGGTCAAGTCTTTTGTCCTTATGTTCTGTGTCGCTCTTTTTCTGACTCAGTTCATTATCATCAATGCCGTTATCCCGACCGGTTCGATGGAAAATACGATCATGACACGGGATCGTCTGATCGGCGCGAGGTTCAGCTACTGGTTCAGCGAGCCCCGGCGCGGAGATATTGTGATTTTCCATTATCCGGTCAACGAAAAGAAGATATATATCAAACGGATCATCGGCCTTCCCGGGGAGACTGTCCGGATCAGGGACGGTCATATTTATATCGATGATAAAGAAGAGCCGCTGCAGGAGGACTATCTCAAGGAAGAGTGGATGGTCATGAACGACGGCTTTGAATTCCATGTGCCTGAGGACAGCTACTTCATGCTCGGCGACAACCGGAACTGGTCCGAGGACGGCCGCTACTGGGCGGACAACGCGCTTCAGGAAGGGGTCGCGGACAGCTTGTCCGAGGCTGAGCAGTATTCTTTTGTCCGCAAAGACAGGATCATAGGCAAGGCCATTTTCACTTATTTCAGAAAATTCAGGGTCCTTGAGCATGGAGATTACGGCGATTTTAATTGACCAGGAAGTCAGAGCCAGCTGATGCGGTGGGCTTTTTTTGACATAATGTATGCGAAACAGGACAGGCGGGATGATCGTCTGATAACAGAAGGGCAGAGCAGGGCGGGGCACGGAGCGCCGGATGAGTTGTCGGAAAAACGGACTATGTGCATCGACCGGCCTGCTTCCTGACCAGTGCAATTACAGAAAAGGGGAATATGTCGGAACTTCGAAAACAGGCGCTGCCGGACGAGCTTCTGCTTATGGTTCAGAAGCCGGCCCGGTATCTTGGAAATGAAATGAATGCAGTATTTAAGGGAGCGGAGCGGGACTTTCGCAAAAAGAAAAGCGAAAGATCCTCGGTCCGCTTTGCCATGTGCTTCCCGGACGTCTACGAGATCGGTATGTCCCATCTGGGCATCCAGATCCTTTATGAGCTTTTCAACCGTCGGAAGGACACCTGGTGCGAGCGCGTCTTCTCTCCCTGGACAGATATGGAAAAGCTTCTGAGGGAGAAGAAGATCCCGCTTTTTGCGCTGGAATCGCAGGAGCCGGTCAGAAATTTTGATTTTCTGGGATTCACCCTTCAGTTTGAACTCTGCTATACAAGTGTGCTGCAGGTTCTTGACCTCTCAGGCATCCCGCTGAATGCGGCAGACAGGACAGAGGACGACCCCATCGTCATTGGCGGCGGGCCCTGCGCCTGCAACCCGGAGCCGATGGCCCGCTTTTTTGACCTCTTTTACATCGGAGAGGGCGAGACATCCTACGATGCGCTGCTGGACCTGTACCGCCGGATGAAAAAAGGAGAAGACGTTCCGGGCCCGGACATGCACCCTGCGTTTTCAGACGAAGCCGGATACGACGGGAAGACCTTCCATCGTGGGTCTGCGGACGAAGCCGGATACGACGGGAAGACTTTCCATCGAGCTTCTTCGGACGAAAGCGGATGGGACAGGCAGGCCTTTCTTCGGGTGGCGGCGCAGATTCCCGGAATCTACGTTCCTTCGCTTTACGAAGTTTCTTATGCAAAGGACGGGACGATCGAATCCTTCAGGCCGAAAAACCACTGCCATTGCGAACCGGGCTCTCAGGACGGCGTCAGGGACGGAAGTGCCATTTCTTTTGATGCGGAAAAAAAGCAGGCGGCCGCAGATCCTGGCGGATATGAAGATGCAGCGGCGCCGGAGGA
>DEPS01000035.1:5724-15468 GCA_002358875.1 Lachnospiraceae bacterium UBA3386
GATCCTCCGATCCCTGCCCGTGTACGTCGGCAGGTGGCTGCGGATCTGGACGATTCCAAAAAGGTGCCGTATCCGGAAAAGCCCCTGATTCCCTTCCTCACCGTGACGCAGGACCGCGTGGCGGTCGAACTGCAGAGAGGCTGTATCCGGGGCTGCCGCTTCTGCCAGGCGGGGATGATATACCGCCCCAACCGCGAGAGGTCTCTCGATACGGTAAAAAGATTCGCGGATGAAATGCTTTGCAGCACCGGGCAGGACGACATCCTGCTCAGCTCCCTGAGCTCCAGTGATTATTCCTGCATCAGGGAGATCGTGGACCATGTTTCCTCCCGCTATGAGGCAGACCGTGTCAAGCTCCAGGTGCCGTCGCTCAGGATCGATTCCTTTTCCCTCGACCTCATGGCAAAGGTCCAGGATGTGCGGCGGAGCAGCCTGACTTTTGCTCCGGAAGCGGGCTCACAGAGGCTTCGCGACGTGATCAATAAGGGCCTCACGGAGGAGGACATTCTCGCGGGCTCCCGGGAGGCCTTCCGCGGCGGCTGGAACAAGGTAAAGCTTTACTTCATGCTGGGCCTTCCCACCGAGACAGAGGAAGACCGCGCCGCCATCTCCGACCTTGCCAACAAGATATCCGCGGCATACTACGAGGAAGTGCCAAAGGAAAAGAGGAACGGGCGCTGCCAGATCACAGTGAGCACCTCCTTCTTCGTTCCCAAGCCCTTTACCCCCTTCCAGTGGGCCCGCATGTACCGGCCGGGCGATTACCTGGGCTTTGCGGCGACGGTAAACCACGCGATCTACCAGGCCCGCAACCACCGCAGCATTCTCTACAGCTGGCACGAGGCGGACGGAAGCTACCTCGAGGGCGTCCTTGCCAGGGGCGACCGCCGTGTGGCGGACCTCATCCTGGAGGCCTACCGCCTTGGCGCGCGATTTGACTGCTGGATCGAGACCTGGGACTATGCCCGCTGGGAACAGGCGGCGGCCAATACAGGCGTTGACATGGATTTCTATACCCTGCGGGAGAGAAAAGAGGACGAGATCTTCCCCTGGGATTTCATCGACATCGGCGTGCGCAGGAGCTTTCTGTGGAAGGAATGGGAAAAAGCCCGGACTGCCGTCACGACGCCCAACTGCCGCCAGGCCTGCAGCGCCTGCGGCGCGGCGGATTACGGCTGCGGGATCTGCAAAAAAGCCCGCACACCGGAAAAAGCCTACACACCGGAAAAAATTCGCACGACGGAAAAAGCCCGCACATCAGAAAAATCCTGCACGACGGAAAAAGTCCGCACGACGGAAAAAGCCCGCACGACGGAAAAAGTCCGCACATCAGAAAAATCCCTCACACCGGAAAAAGACACAGAGCGGACGGCGGAGCTTGCTGAGACAGGATTTTCCCCGAAAGAAAAAATTGTGCAGGAGAGTTCTTTCGATACTGCGAAGAACGGGAAAATCTTGCAGGAGAATTCTTTTGATCCTCCGCAGAGAGATAATTCCACACAGAAGATATACGGCGGAACATCAGATACAGGGCAGGACGAAAATAATCAGCCCGGCGCAGAGCCCCTCTGTTATAAGGTCCGCCTGCGCCTTTCCAAATACGGCCCGATGAAATTTATCGGCCATCTTGAGCTGATGCGCTTTCTGCAGAAATGCATCCGGCGGACGGACATTGACATCCGGTATTCGGACGGGATCACACCCAGAATGATCATGTCCACGGCGATGCCGCTCGGGCTCGGCCTTGAAAGTGACGGCGAATACATCGACCTTGAACTGGGATCGCCCGTCACGACACAGCATGCCCTGTCGCAGCTGCGTCCCCTTATGCCGGAAGGCCTCGACATCCTGGATATTCGCCAGCTTGGAGACCCCGTTCCGGCGGGCGGCGGAGGCGAAGGAAAAAAGAAGCCGCAAAAAGCCATGGCCGCTGTGGCCGCAGCCCTGTACGAAGTGCGCTTCCGGGACAGCTTCCTCCGAGACGGCACCCTGCCCGCGGACTGGAGACAGATCCTGGAGGACTTCGCCGGACAGGAAGAGATCCCCTGGACCAAGGAGACCAAAAAAGGCTTCCGCACCCTGGATATGAAGGAGCTGATCTACCATTTTTCCATTGAAGATAAGATGATGGATGATTCCGCTGCGGAAGAAAATACCGTCCTGGAAAAAGATACCGTTTGTGAACAGGATTCAACTCAGGAAGAAGATACTGCCGGGAAGCAGGATTCCGCTCACGGATATCCGACGTCTCCCCTTATCCGCATGTGCGTCTGCTCCCGGGTTGGGGAAAACCTCCGCCCCGAGCAGTTGATCGGAGAAGCCCTGAAAAGGAGCGGATATGAGCTGCCCGAGGACGCGCTGCAGATCAGACGGATCGACCTTTACGCGGAGCGCCCCGATGGCGGCAGTGGGAAGCCGGCAGAGCTTTCTGAAAAGACCGGACGATACGGAGTGCCGGAACGGTTTATTTCACTTGGAGAAATAGGGAAGACAGTGTAGTAAATCGAAATGGAGAAAAGCAAAACGCCTCAAGTTTCGTGGCGGCCTGAACATTAAGGCTGCACCGAGACGATTCCACGGTTCCATTTTGATTGAGGGTGGGAGGAATCCGTGATATGATTTTATAGAAGAAAAAGAAAGGAGAGAGCGGTTTATGAAAGAGTTTAACACAACGGCAGTTTGTGTTCCGTCAAGGCATTACATGGTCGATCTCTCCAGAAGAGTGGAAGAGATTAAGGAAATTGTTGATGCCGGTAAATACTTTACGATTAATCGTGCAAGGCAGTATGGTAAGACAACGACATTGACGGCCTTAAGCGATCATCTTTCAAAAGAGTATGATGTGATCAGCATAGATTTCCAGGATGTTACGGATGCGGATTTTGTGGATGAAAGCGAGTTTGTAAAGGGCCTGGCAAATCTGTTTTGTGATACAAAAGACACGATGGACATCCCGGTTCCGGATAGCATCTATGAAAAGCTTCGTGTGCTTGGAGAAGAAGAAAAGAAGATAAAATTCAGCACACTCTTTCGGGTTTTTGATGAGTGGTGCAGAAATACCATTAAGCCTGTCGTCCTTATCATTGACGAGGTTGACAGCGCGACAAATAATCAGGTATTTCTGGATTTTCTGGCAAAGCTAAGGTCAAATTATATAAAACGGGAAAAGAATCCGGAATATAAAACCTTCCAGTCCGTCATCCTGGCCGGAGTGACAGATGTTAAACATCTTAAGGGAAAAATCCGGGACGAGGATCAGCACAGGGTGAACAGCCCCTGGAATATCGCGGCCGATTTTGATATTGACATGAGTCTGTCAGAAGCTGGTATCAAGGGCATGCTGGAAGAGTATGAGGCCGATCATCACACAGGGATGGACGCGGCTTCCATTGCAAAGCAGATCAGGGAGTACACGAACGGCTATCCCTACCTGGTGAGCCGCATTTGCCAGATTATTGACACAAAGCTGTATCCGGTAAAATTCGGCACTCTGGCAAAGGCGTGGACAGATTATGGCGTAGATGAGGCCGTGCGGATCATCCTGTCCGAGGATAACACCTTCTTTGATTCTGTGATGGGAAAGCTGATCAATTATCCGGAACTGAACGGCCAGCTTAGAAGGATTCTCCTTCGCGGAGAGGTCATCGCCTATGTTCCGGATGATGAAGAACAAAAACAGCTGCGCATGTATGGCTTTATCAGAAATGAACATAATACAATCGCTGTGGCAAACCGGATTTTTGAGATGCGTCTGTATGCTTATTATATCGGTACAAATGACAGGTATAACGATCTGAAGCAAAGCGCGTCAGAGCATAAATCCATTTTCGTCCTGGAAGACGGCTGGCTGGATGTCCCCAAAATTATGGATCATTTCATCCGGGATCACAACAGGATCCATGCTGGACAGACGGAAAAGTTCCTGGAGGAGGAAGGACGTGAGCGCTTCGTCACATACCTTTCCGCCATCATTAACGGTACAGGAACCTACAGCATCGAAGAACAGACAAGAAGCAGAAAAAGGATGGACGTCGTCATCCATTACCTGGGAAGGCGGTATGTGGTCGAGTTAAAAATCTGGCATGGACAGCGATACAATTCTGAAGGCGAACAACAGATCCGGGGTTATCTTGATTACTTTGGACTCGACACGGGATATATGCTGAGCTTCAATTTCAACAAAAAAAAGGAACCAGGAGTTTACAGGGTTAAAGCAGGCAGTAAGACACTCTTTGAGGGGATCGTCTGACAGGTCGTGCTGTGTGAAACAGGGTGTGAAACAGGGTGAAACAGGGTGAAACAGGGGACGGTTCCCCGGTCCGGCAAACGGACCGGGGAACCGTCCCCTGTTTCATTATGCCTCCACGGAAGAGCTGACAGCTTCCTTCCTTTTCAAGTCGGCAGCTGTGAGCCGGTCCAGGATTCGCTGCTCATCATAGTCGGGGGCTTCGGCGAGCACAGCCTCAAAGACAGGTTTCACGTTTTCTTCATCGGATTCAAGATCGTCAATGATATCTGGGAGAGATTTCCCTTTTTTGACTTTCTTTGTGATGATGCGGATTTGATCCAAAAGAATCCCTTCTTCCTTTGCATCCTGTTCAATCGCCCAGTGGTGGGCTTCTTCGTCATATTCCCAATAGTACATCTCAACTACCTCGTTTCTGTGTGCATGCAGTGTGAAACAGGGGACGGTTTTGGACCGAGGAACCGTCCCCTGTTCCATCATAGTCGGTACCTCGTTTTTGTTCCACGTTTTTCCTTAGTCTGATTCCGGGAAGAATGATGAAACTGTCTTCCGTGTCGTTTTTTCCTCTCCAGATCAGAATAAAGCGAATCCAGGCTTTGTCCGGGACGTAGCCTCTTAAAGCCAGCTTATCCAGCTTTTCTCTGAAGGATTTGGAAAGGCATACGACCGGTACCAGGCCGGTCTTTTTGGGAATATACAATAGACCCTTTCGCCACTCGTTCTGAAAGCCATTATGTCCGTTCTTAGGGAATCCGCCCCTGTTGTTTTGAAGGCTGCTGTCAAAATCCAGACGCATCCCGCTGCAGAGTGTCCGGATGACGTCCTGCCGGGCTTTGAAGTAATCCAGAAAGATATCCCGGTGGGTCAGGTGGAGCAGCAGCTCCCCGGGCTCCGTAAAAGTTCCCGGGGCGTCAATATGTCTGATTCCGGGCAGCGAGTATTTGTTGAAAAGAGCGGTGCTGCAGTGGATGGAAAGGAAGGTTTTGGCCCTTGTCATCCCCACATACAGAGTCCGCAGCTTTTCGTCGGAGGCATTCCCGGCGAAGGCGCGGGCTTCTCCCTTTTCGCTGTCCCTGGCAAGTGTCCGCAGCTTTTCGTCGGAGGCATTCCTGCCGTCCTGCAGCAGCATATAGACAGCGTCGAACTCCCTGCCCTTGGCCCTGTGGATGGTGGAAACGTACAGGGTCTCCTGGTCGTCGTCATAGAAATCCTCATAGCGGGATTCCGTCAAAAACTGATCCAGATCGGTTTTGTAGCGCTCGGGGTGCACAGTCTCAAAATCCCGGATCATATTTTCGCAATGAGTCAGGCAATAGCTTTTGGCAAAATAGGCACTCATCCTTTTTTTGGCGTTCTCCCAGGCATCTTCGGGGATGACTGCGCTCTCGCAGTTTCTGTCGATTTCCGTCAGGAAAAATGAGATCTCTCGAAGGTCCTTCAGACGGAAATCCCCTCCCAGAGACTCGATCAGCCTGGCCCGGATGCCCTTTTTTTCCAGAAGAGCGAAAACCTTCAGGGCCTCCTCGTTGGTCTGAGTCAGGACGCAGGCTTTCTCCATGCGGTGGTGGTCTGCGACGTCCTGGACAAGACCGCTGACGAGGCTGCCGCCTCTGTAATGCGTGATGACCACTTTTCCGGCCTCATCGGGAACAGAGATTCCGGGGGCTGACTTCATGCGGCCCTGTATCCCCTGGACAAAGGCGTTTGACAGCTCCACGATCGCAGCACAGCTCCGGTAATTGTCCGTCATCTCATATTTTTTTGCGCCGTATTCATCGATCAGGGTTCGCAGGTATCTGGAGTCAGAACCCCGAAAAGCGAAAATATTCTGGTCGTCGTCCCCGACTGCAATGATCCTCATTCCTTCGTTGGCGGTCATGAGGGCGCGGACGAGGGCGAAGTCCTCCTCGCTCATATCCTGTGCCTCATCGATGACCAGGACGCTTTTGGTGAGCTTTCCAGGTTCGACCTCACCCTTCCGGATCTTTTCCGCTGCCTCCCCGACGATGCTGTCAGCTCCCTCCAGATTGCCGATCCTGCCCAGAAGGTCAAAGGCATAGGAGTGGAAGGTCTTGATGTCGACGAAATTTGCCGCATTTCCCACCAGATTCAGGAGGCGTTTTTTGAACTCCGTCGCGGCAGCTCTGGAAAAGGTCAGCATGAGAAGCTGGTCGTGTTTTACATCCTCCAGAAGGAGAAGGGAAGCCAGCTTGTGGACCAGAACCCGGGTCTTTCCGCTCCCCGGGCCGGCCGCGACGACGATATATCTGGAATCCTTATCTTCGATGATCTGTCCCTGTACTTCGGAGAGTCCGTCAAACAGCTGGCTGTATTTTCCTGCGGTGATGTTTCGGTCGATTTCCTTTTCCCGCTCTCCCTTAAAGTATTTGTCAATAAAAGCGCGGTGATCCATCCGGAAATAATCGCTTACATACTGAAGGGCAGCACTGTAATCCTTTACCATCAGATTGCAGTATTCGCCCACGATGTGGATCATGCGGATCTTCTGCCGGTAAAACTCATCGAGGAAATGATAATCCTCGACTTTATAGCGGATCCGGTTTTCCATGACCAGGCGCCGGATCTTCATCCCGTTGTAGAGCACCAGAAAGCCGCCTTCGATCTTGAGGGCGCCGATTTTCGAAAGATATAAGAGGGCATCAGCTACATCTGATATAAGGGGTTCGCAGGGGAAAATATCCAGCCTGGGGGCCTTTTTAAATGCCCTGAAAAGGCCCACCAGGGAGAAGTCGACAAGCTTTCTGCCGTTTTCATCGGCAGTGGTTTCCGAGGCTCTGCGGTAGAGCTCGTCTACGAGAAAGCTGCAGATGGCATGCCGCTGCTCGAGCCTGGATATCAGGCTATCAAGGTTTTCGGCGGGATAGATCCTGATGAGGTCCGGTTTGGAGTTTTCCTCTTTTTGGATATAGTTCTTGATCGTGAGAAAGTAGAGGAGGGTGCGGAAGGCCATCAGGCCGGCGCCGCGGAGCCTCCTTTCTCTGGCTTCTTCGTTGAGCTCTTTGAGATTGATCTCGCATCCGTTTTCGGTAATATGATCGAAAAGGAAGCGCTCCAGCCTGGCATAGCGGTCAAGGATCTGTCTGGACTTGTTGGCTGTATCCGTCGCCTGCAGGAAGGCCTCCATGTCCTGGGAATCATCCAGAATGCCCGCCTGCCGCATGAGGTTGACAGTGCGGATCACCTGTTCTTTGGTCAGGCCCAGTGTGTCCGCCAGATAGTCCACCCGGGATTCGGCTTCATCGTTTTGGGCCTCTGCCCTGCGGCTTTTTCCCATGAGGGAAGAAATGATCCTTCTGGCGGCCTCTTTTTCTTCATCTTTAAAGAGTTTTGAGCTTTCTATCTGCGTGGATGCTTCGATCGTACTCCTGGCGGCGATGCCCGTGGCGTAGACACGGGGCATATTCTGTCCCCGCTCCAGATATCCTGCCTTTTCCAGGGCCTGAAGAGCGGTCCTCACCCGGGTCTCGACATCAGATCCGGAATCCGTCCAGCCCGCCTGCCGGGCAATCTCAAGAGGGGAGCAGCATATAGATGCCCTCTGCCTGGTCATTTCCTTGACGGCCCTCCAGACCTGCTGGATCTCACTTATGCTGAGCTTGGTCTGGTTAAGAAAGATGAAATGTTTGTCCAGATCATTGTCATTATACAGTATGTAGCAGTCCGCCTGGATGGAAGGGTCCCGCCCGGCGCGGCCGGCCTCCTGGACATAGTCCTCCAGAGAGCTGGAAATATCATAATGGACGACCAGGCCGACATCTTTTTTATCCACGCCCATACCGAAGGCGGAGGTGGCGACGATGACTCTGCATTCGTTCCGCATGAATGCGTCCTGGTTGAGGATTTTTTCACTGGATTCCATCCGTCCGTTGAAGGGCCTGGAAGGAAAGCCGTCGCGGGTAAGCCGTTCAGCCAGAGTCCAGGTCCTGCGTGTGCGGGAGACATAGACGATCGCGGGGCAGTCCTTCTGTGAGAGAAGATTCCGGAGAGCCTTGTACTTTTCCGTCTCGTCTTCACAGTGGAGGACGGCGTAGCGCAGATTTTCCCTTTCCGCGGAGGTGGCGAACTGCTCCAGCTCCAGCCCTGGTTTTTTCCTGAAATAATCACAGATATCCGAGATCACCTTTTGCTTGGCAGTCGCTGTAAAGCAGGACACGGGAATGATATCTTTCGAGCCCCGCTTTTCCTGAAGCTTTTTGATAAAATCTCCGATATAAAGGTAATCGACCCTGAAATCCTGGCCCCAAGCGGAGAAGCAGTGGGCTTCATCGATAATGAACCTGGCGACTCTTCTGGACAGCAGAAGATTCTCAATCGTGCGGGAGCGCAGCTGTTCGGGGGATATGTAAAGGAGATGGGCGCTTCCGTCAGAGACCCGCCTTAAGGAGTCTGCCCGTTCGATGGGATCGAGCATGCCGTTTACAGTCACCGCCGAAGTGATCCCCCGCAGGTTCAGATTATCTACCTGGTCCTTCATCAGAGACTGCAGGGGAGAGATGACCACACTCAGCCCCCTGTCGGCCCGGCCTGCCATGAGAGCGGGAAGCTGGAAGGTCAGGGATTTACCGCCTCCCGTAGGGAAAATAGCCAGAAGAGACCTGCCTTCAACAGCCGCCTGTACCGCTCTCTCCTGGAGCGGTTCTCCCCCATAGAGGCGGAAGCTGTCATAGTGGAAAATTTTCTTCAGGGCGGCCCTCACGTCCAGGTTTTCCCTGCAGTATTCGCAGCCTCCGCAGGAGGTGCTTCGCAGAACGTGGAATACGTTGGCGATCTTTGGAAATTGACGCAGAACCCATGGCGGAGTGACGGAAGCTTCGTCATCGTCCCAGATCAGGGACAGAGCATAAGCCAGTTCCACAGGAAACTCTTTTTCCAGACCATCAAAATCTGCGTTAGAGCAGAGCTTTCCTGAAAAATGTCTTCTGATGAGAGTTTTAACGGTGTAAGACCTGATGTAGGGGGACTTTGTCTTAGGTTTTGAAAACAGCCCCTGAACTTCCAGAAAATCAAAAAAGCCTCGAAATTCCTCCTCCCCGGAGAGAAGCAGGGCGTAGAGGATCTTCAGAAAGGCAGGGAGGGACAGGAATTCATTGATCTCATCGTGAAAAAGCTTTTGCGCCTTTTTACAGTCGTTGACGGGATTGCTGTTCTGCTCCACCATGAGCTTGTCGTCCTTTAAAAGCGCATGATAGGGACGCCTTGGAAAAAGAAGGGGCGACAGATAAAGTGTATCGACCGCCGCTCCGGCCAGGCGGATCCCCTGTTTGGCCAGAGCCTGATTCAGATAGAACAGATCATGATGGATAATATTGTGGCCGCAGAGGAAGCCTGCGTCCCGGACGAAGGCCGCAAAGTCCTTCAGCGAGGGAGAATGAAAAGAGGACGAATTAAGAGAGAAAGAAGAAAAAGCGGACGGAGAGTCAGAAGACGATTGGGAAGAAGACGGGCCGGAAGCACCCGGCTGGGGCTGGTCAGATAAA
>DEPS01000035.1:15626-19358 GCA_002358875.1 Lachnospiraceae bacterium UBA3386
CCTGTTTCATTCCCTGGTCCGTTTTTCGGACTGAGAAATCGTCCCCTGCTCCGTTCCACAGTTCCATTCTCTGTACCATTTTGGACCGAGGAACCGTCCCCTGTTCCACGTTTTCCACGTTGGACCGAGGAACCGTCCCCTGTTTCACCCGCGGGCGGCAGCTTCCATGTCGAGCCTGTGGTTACGGAACCAAACCACGATATTAAGCGCCACGACAAAAATGTTGAGAAAATAGAAAAAGAGAACGTAGTTGATGTTGTTGGTCAATACCTTTGACAGAATTCCGCAGATGTAGCCCAGCTCGACCAGAAAGTAAAAGGCCAGGCTGTTGCCCTTTGCAGTGCGCGCCTTAAGTGCCTTGTACAGGTTGATCGGCCAGGATGCCCCGAAACAAAGCAGCATGATCACTTCCAGTATATTTGCCATAAAATCCTCCTGTTAATATTTTGAGTTTTCCGGATTGCCCGATGAATTCAATCCCATCTCTTGATCAGTGACAGCGCATTCTTTCGGCAGAGCTTTTCGGCTGTCTCTGGTGTGAGCCTGTCGAGAAGCGTGTAATATTTGCAGATCTCCTGTGGATAATTCGCCCAGTGGCCGACCTTGTCGGAACCGATCATGAAGCGGTCAGAGTATTTTTCTATTAATGCTGCCCACATATCCGTAAATATATCTGCATCATCGGTGTATTCGGCGAGGTCTCCCCTGATATAATTTTCAAAGAAGATCCAGGAGATATCCACATACAGGTTCGGGTGGTCATGCAGAAGGTGCCCGGCAATGATCAGAAGTTCATCCATCTCGATCCTTCTGGATATGCCTACATGGGCCCATATGATCTTGCATTTCCGGTTATATTCCAGAGCCCGGATCAGTTCCTCCTCGTACAGGGGCTTTGTCGCGTTCTGCGGGGAGATATTATGATGAATCAGAACAGGCAGGCCGTATTCCGCGGCAAGATCGAATATCATATAAAAAGCGGGGCTGTCCAGATGCATTCCCTCGCCATATGTGAGGGCGGTCAGATCGTCATGCCTGCTCATAAGCTCTCCGAAGCCGCACCAGAACTTCGGATACATTTTCAGCAGGCGTTCGAGCTGGATGGCTGCGTATTTATCCGTGCAGTCGACCCCGCAGCAGAAGGGATGAAACCTTTTTCGAATTTCTTCCGGGGCGGACAAAAGCTCGTTTGCCAGCATATGATCCGTTCCCGAGTAGTAATAGCATCTGCTGTCATTGCTCATGTAATACAGGGGCCTTTCCTTCATCAGAAAATCCCACTTTTTGGCCATGGGCATTCCAAAGACGATTGCTTCCGAAACGCCGCACGTGTCCATTGCCTTTACGAGAGAGGGAAACCCGTCTGAATCCTGGGTAAAATCGAGAAAATGCAGATGAGAGTCTACAATATCATACCTTGGTTCGGCTTCCGCCCTGATTATTTCAATATCATTGCTGAAAATCATATTCTATCCTCTTTGTCTTTAATTATTTACAGTTATCTTTTCGGAATTATCTGTCATCCACAGCCGTTTTGTATCATCCGCTTGACGGCAGCGGCGCAGCGGCTGGCGGCCGTCGCGGCGAATTCAGCAAAGGAGACCTCTTCGGAATCATCCGCTTTGTCGGAGATGGCCCGGATGATCACGAAGGGAGTCCCGCTGATCACGCAGACCTGCGCGATGGCAGCACCCTCCATCTCACAGCAGAGACCGCCAAATTCCTGAACGATCCTTTCCTTCTGTTCCCTGGAGGCAATAAACTGGTCGCCCGAGCAGACGCGCCCCTCAAAGACCCCTGCCTCCGGCGAGGTCTCTCTGACTGCAAGCACCGCGGCCCGCCGCATCGCTTCATCCGCGGGAAAGGCGACAAGGCCTGTATAGGGAATCTCCCCTTTACGAAAGCCGATCGGACTCACGTCGAAGTCATGCTGCACGGCATCTTGAGAGATGACAAGATCGCCGATATCGATCCTTGCATCCAGCGATCCGGCAACACCTGTGTTGATGATTCTGCCGACATGAAAATGGGTGATCAGGATCTGCGCGCAGATCCCCGCATTGACCTTTCCCATCCCGCTCTTTACAAGAACCACATCCGAACTTCCGATTTTCCCTGTGCAGAACTCCATGCCTGCGATCGTCTCCGTGCCCGTGATGCAGGCAGCCGCCTTCAGCTCGCGGAGCTCTTCCTCCATGGCGCCGATCACGCCCCAGACTGATGAAATGCATTCTTTTTTCATTCTGTTACCTCTTTGATCTAAATAGATGCCCTCTGTCGCGATTTACATTACGCCGCTGATGCGTTCGCGTTTACTCTTTCGATGGCGTTCCGGATGCCCATCCAGACACTAAGATCCGTAAAAACTTCCACCACACTTCCCATGGCGTTAAAGGGAGCCTCCTGAAGAACAGAGAGGTCCTTCATCATGCCGTTATGGACGATGTATTCCACGATCTGATTGACAAAGTAGATCTGCCTGCTGTCCAGATTTGTATCATTGAGATATGCGGCGAAAGCTTCCTTCGTTGCATTCATATCCAGTCCTACGATCTCCCGGACGAATTCGCCCAGGGGCTTGCTGCCAAATTCCGCCTCGTAATCCTCTTTTGTGCCGATCTCGCTCCAGAGAATGTCTTCCAGCGTTTTCACATCGGTTTCTGTAAGCGGAATGTTGTTCTTCAGCTTGTGGATCGCTGTATTATCCTGATGCTGGCGGATGTAAAACTCCGCTTTTGCCTTATAATTTTTCAGATCGTCGTTTTCCAGCTCGGACTCTTTCCATTCCATAGACAAAATCTGGTCATTAAAATCCGTATCATACCGGACCATCTTTTTCGGCAGGTATTTCATCAGATTGCGGAGATTTTCCCTGATATATTCGAATTCGTTGATGCCGGCATTTTCAAGGTAATCGGTATGAAGGATCTTATCGATCAGTTCTGACTGCACCATGATCTCCGGAATGTTGGCGACGCCTGCAATGCCGGCTGTTTTGGCGACCAGGTCATGTCTGGCTTTAGTGTATTTCTTCCCGGCAAGGTATGCCAGCTCGATGCCGTACATCAGGGCATCGAAGCGCAGGGCTGATGCGTCGTCCGGCTCCGGTTCGATCAGCGGGGCAAGTTCTTCCCTGACCAGCAGGGTATCCTCATAGGTAAGGGCATTATAATTGTCCTTGTTGGCATAGAGGTCTACATACTTCAGATGCTGGCGGACCGCAAAGTTATTTCTGTTCAGCTCCTGCACCTTTCCGGTCATATGGTCTACGAGGGCATCCCTGTATGCCCTCAGCCGCTTTTCCTGCTGATACTGCAGATCCTGCAGCTTATAGGCAATCTGAAATTCCAGGTTGAAGATAGCTCCCTGAAGAGCGATCATATTTGCGGTCGGTCTCCCTTTGTTCATGCGGAAGAATTCAAAATTACCACAGAAATCAAAGATGTAAAACCTGTTTTTGTCCTCCCCGTCGATGAGACCGGGGCAGAGCCTGGTCCCGCGGCCGATCATCTGCCAGAACTTGGCCTTGCTCATGACCTTTTTGAAAAAGACCAGATTCAGGACCTCCGGCACATCGATCCCGGTATCAAGCATGTCCACGGAAACAGCGATCTGCGGGAGCTTTAGCGGCTCCGAGAATTCATCGATCGCGCTCTGTGCGTAGGTCATATAATTGTCAATGACCTTTGCAAAGCCATTCAAATGCGGATATTCTTTGTAAAAGACCTCACA
>DEPS01000035.1:19450-20161 GCA_002358875.1 Lachnospiraceae bacterium UBA3386
CCGTAATCGACCTTCAGCCCGTGTTCCATGAGGATGTTCAGGACCTCCCGGATCGTGTCTACGTTGAAGATCCATTCGTTCAGGGCAGAGGAGGCGATGCTCTCCGGCAGCTCCCCGTTTTCATCTTCAAAGGTGTCTTCATAGATCTTCTTATCTTCCTCAGACAGATCGTCGTACACAATACCCTGCTCAATGAATTTCAGCTGCGTCTCCACCGACATGAAATCGACCAGATATCCATCCTGGACCGCCTGGGCCAGATCATAGCCATAGGTGGGAACCCCGTTTTCAAGTTCAAAGATTTCGTAGGTGTTCTTATCGATCTCGTCCTTTGGCGTCGCCGTCAGACCGACCAGAGGGGCGTCAAAGTAATTGAAAATATCCTGATATTTGTTATAAATGGACCGATGGGCTTCATCGCAGATGATCAGGTCGAAATGCCCGCAGGTAAAAAGCCTGCCCTGGTCGTCCTCAACCGTATCAATGCATTTCATCATGGTCTGATAGGTCGAGAACACGCAGTGAGCCGAGTAATTGTCTTTTTCTTCCACCAGGTTGGTCACAGAAAGGTCCGGAAGAAGGTTTACAAAACTGCGCTTTGCCTGAGTGACCAGAGAGTTCCTGTCCGCCAGAAACAGAACGTCCCGGATCCAGCCCTGCTCCTGCAGGACCTTGACCAGCGCAATGACGGTTCGGGTCTTGCCGGAGCCC
>DEPS01000146.1 GCA_002358875.1 Lachnospiraceae bacterium UBA3386
GGCGTAAAAGCCCTGATGATATGGAATCCAGCCAGGTACAGGAGGAAAGAGACAGAAAAGCCCGATTGGGAAATAGGCAGAAAGAACCCCGGGGATTATTTAGGAATAACCCCCGGGGTTCTCATGCTTTTTTTTTAATGCGTATGTCCTGACGTTCATGATTCCGCGATGCTGTTCACGGTGACAGCACGTTTTTTGTGTTTTTTCCCATCCTCAATCCAAAACTCCAAAGAGAGGACAGGCCTGATTGATATTCGGCGCTGAAGTGATAAAATAGGATCGAGGAGATAAGGAATATGAAATAATCGTAATTTAGAAAGGAATGTTGCTATGGGTGGTATCAGAATTCACTGCCAGCTGGTCGGGCAAACGAAATGTGTCCGCGTTATAGACATACCGGATGACATCTCATTCAAGGATCTTCACGACTGCCTGACGCTTTCATTTGGGCTGGATTGGGATGGTGTACACGCTTTTACGGCTGGTGAAATCGAAGTTCCTGTAGCTGCGGAAGATAATCAGGCACTGCAGGAAAACCGGGAGGCCGACCTGTGCCCTGTCAATGTCTTCCGGGCAGGCGAACCGGTCCATTACTATTGCGAGACAGAGGAATATCACTACGAGATCCTGATCAGGAAAAAGCAGATGAAGCCGTCCTTCAAGAAGGCATATTGCGTCGCGGTTGAAGCAAGCGACGTTCCTCCGGGAGCAAGGCTTTCTTTTTGCGACTCCGGCGGCAATCCCAAAGACGCAGAACCTTCTGCCAAAGAAACCGGTAAGGGCCGCAAAGGGACAACACAAACGATCCTTCAGGCGGTGAATGCCGCCCTTCTGGAATCCCCTCCCGAGAGGGCTGCCTCCCTGTCGCCTGATCTTGAAGAGCTTGCCGATGAGGGCCTTCGCCAGATCGACAACATCATGAAAGCCAAGGGGCTTGACACGAGATCCCTTTTTGACAGGATGGATCAGCAGGACTTTGGCGCACCCCCTCTTCCGGCACCTCCTAAAGCGGAAAAAGGGCGCGGGGCGCTTTATCGGAATCTCGATGCCGCAAGGGACTGGGCCAAGTCCCATCCAGGAAGCAATGTCCGCATGGAAGCCGGCGGTAAAACGATTCTTGAAATCCTTTCCGGACTGGATCACCTCGGCTTATATGACTACTGCAAATATTTACAGCTGATCGACAAGCTGAGCCTTCCGAAACCAGAAAAGCTGCAGTCTATCCGGGATGCCTATGATAAAGAGCCGGAACTCCTGCTTTATCCCCTCTCCGAAGAGGAAACCGAAGCGCTGACCGCCTGCTTTTCCCCTGAGGCACGGCCTGGAAGCTGCCGGGCGGAAAGCCTGCCTGATTTTATCCTGACCGGAATTGCGGAGTTCTCCAGGGAAAAGGAAACCCTGTACCTTGCCAGCGATCTTGCGGATCTTCTAAGCAGGCTTTCTCCCTCGAAGATTCGCAAGACCAGGAAACTGATTGCCGCTTTTGAAAGGGAATTCCGGATCCTGATGAGGCATTACGGAATTCTTGAAATTGATGCCGTACAGGAACGGCTAAATGCTGTGTTTTCCACAAGCATCCCCGCCAGACAATGCAAAAGGCTGATTTACTGGCGCTTCAGCCTGCTGGGACTCGTCGTAACTTTTACAAACATGCATACCCATGTCCCCTACTGCTCTTTGGAAGGGCTTGATCTGGAAAGTATCATGGGTAAGCTGGATCCCTTCGGCATGTTCATCACCTATGCAGGCATCTCCGACTACGAGCTGAAGCAATGGGAGAAGGGCGGCGACTATATGGATGCCTTTGCCGGCTGGGCCTATCTGTATGGATTCCTGGTCTTTAATGGAGGCATGAAAAAGGAAGAAGCCCGGGAGCACTGCGATGATATTTATCTGAGGGTACGGAACGGGGCGAAATTAAAAGACTGCATGGAAATGCTGGGCGTGAGCCATGGCTCCAATGCGCAGATGGCTGTGCGTATGCTGATCTGGGAAATCTGCCTCCATTTTCTGGCAGGAACGTCCCTTCCCTCCCTCAAGGGCGAAAAGCCGGCTATTGCCTGCCGGGACAGCGCCTACAGCCTGTGCCCTGACGCCTATTTTGCAGGAAAAACAGTCAGCGAAGGAAAAATTGAAAAGCTTACGCACGTGGAAGATATGCCGACTTCTCTGCAGATGGAATTCGGCGCAAGGCTGTTCACGCTGGAAGAGTCAGATCTCCCTCCGCTGCGCAAAGCCCAGCGCCGCTTTGACGGCAACGCGGATATCCTCTTCATTCTTGGAACCGCTTATCAGAGGCTGGGGCATTTCAAAGAAGCACTGTCCTGCTTTGAACGCGTAGACCGCCTTTTGGAAGGGGGAGATGCCAGCGTCAGGGAAATGATTCAGGCATGCCGGAACGGGCATTCCATCCGCCCGGTCAGCATTTACGAAGATGGGTTCGTATTTCTCTGAAGATGGTTTCCAATACTATGAATGTCAGTACAGGCATTGTGAGGCGTGGGCAAGGCTTTAGACAAGAGAAGCAGCAGTGGGATGTACCCCTCCATTCATGGGGCACCCGCCCATTGACTGTGACGACGTGGTAAGTGAGCTGATTCTGAAAGGAGAGGTTCCCACTTCATGGGGTCAGGTACCCGGATTCCGAATCATCCTGGCGACATGGGACAGATAATAACGGTTCTGTTAAAGCAGCCTTCGGATTCTTTCCTCCTCCACGGACCCTGACCTCAACGTTCTTCCCACCATTCCTCACTTGGGAAATGTATCGCGAATTTCCGGTCAAAAGTTCCATAGTCGGCGATATTCTCGAAGGACATTTTCCGGCTGCGCAATTCGTCTGCTATTCTTAAATATGTATCGGCAGTCCGCTTTCTTTCTGTTTTAAGGGCAGCCAATTCCTCTTTACGCAGGAACATTGCCCCGAAAGGCTTCCTGCGCAGAGTTTCCTTTGCGAGATATACATAATAATCAATCTCTATGGCTTCTTTGTCATAGCGGTCTTCAAGATAAAGCCGGCCGGGGATTTTTTCAAAGCCGGCATTTGGAAGTCCGGTCACAGGGTCATAAGAAAGCTGCGGATAATGCCTGGCTTTTATGGAACGGATCATCGGCGGCTCGACACCGCCTTTCTTTGAATTTTCCAGCAGCGGGAGGCAGCATTTTTTGAATTTTTTCCCGCTTCCACAGGGACATGGATCGTTCCGTCCGGTTCCTTTATAAGGATTGCCCTCCATTTGCCAGAGCATTCGGAGAGCCTTCTTTTCATCAAAGCCTTTCATGGCTTCCTTCACTGTGTGTGTTTCCGGCTTCTGAAATTTGTACCAGTACCCTGCTTCTTTCTTGAGAGAGTATTCCGTGCGGATGATGGGATCGCGGTCATAATCATATAAAACATCAAGGTGGTCTGAAAAGCCTCCCAACAACTGTGGATCGATAATGCCCCTGTCGATCCATCTTCTTACGTCAGGAAGGTATTCCTCCACATGTGCCTCCATCATATGGAGACATAAAAAAGTGATCAAATCCTGATCAAGGGCTTCTTCCGGGACAATTTCAAAATGGCGCACCAGGGAAAGGAGCTGTTCCTGGGGAAGCCTTTCATCCAGGTACTTTTGGATGGCGGTCTCAAGATAGGAGAGCCTCGCGAAGGGACTCATCCTCGTATCATAGAGAAATTTGGCCAGAAGCCGGTAGTCGCCGTCAAAGAGCTGGTACTGGATGTGGGGCAGGTTTTCAGTAAGGGCGTCCCCAAGCCATCCATCATCTTCGGTGCCGAGCAGTCGCAGTATTTCTCCGACAGTTGAAAAAACTTCCGTGTCCTTCCACTCGGCAAGAAAATAAAGGGCAAACAACGAATCATGCAACAACTGTTCGTTGCGCAGAGTCTCGTCCTTGTCCTGACTACGCATCTGCTCCAGAGCCGCATGGAAATAAGCGGCCGCCTCCTCTTTATGGCTCCGGACCATCTCCAGCTCGTCGTCGCTTATAAAAGAATCCTCGTTTTTTCCAAGATGCTGGATTATATTCACAATTTCTTTCATAAAACCTCTTCCACTTTCTCACAGGGTGGGTAGTGCTCCTTCATGGGGTCAGCCTACCAACGTGTTGATAAAACCATCTCTTCGTCAAACGCCGTTTTGCCAAAGAGATGCCGTGTAAAAAAGGAGGGCAGCCGTCCCGGCTCCCTCCCCTTCCCTGCCACAAAGCCTAAGGCTTGTCAATATTTGCGAACAAACGTTCACAGAATATTCACGGTGACAGGCACTCCCTCCTAGGGGCGAGGGGAGTAATCCCCCGCCTACTCGACCACTAAACGAGGTGTCTGCATGGTGGTAACCATTACGAGTTCAATATTAATGGGGTTGGCTGACCAATTTAATGGTGTCAGGCAAAATGCCCTGCTTTCGAAATTCTGCCTGTTGACAAAAACCATGGATGCTGTAAAATAAGATTATAAAAAGGTGCTGCCGATAGACGGTTAGCCCCTTACAAATTGCTAATCACAGAATGACCGCTCATCTTTCCAGGGACAGGGCGGTCATTTCTGCGTCTTATCGTCTCTGCTCCTGCGGCTTTCACCACAGTCACTTCCACGACTATCTTTACCAAACTGGTATCCGATTGCAAAGCAGGTCCCGCATAAGCTAAGGATTCCCACCATTAAACCGAGAATGTCCATATGGCTCAGCCCTCCTTTCTTCTGATTCTCACAACCAGTACGAGACTGGCGTGGATTTCAAGTTGTCCGGAGGGTCACAGGTCTCGCCTGCCGGCTCGGTCGTTGCTGAACGCGTGCCAAAGGGCACGCAGCAACCTCCGAAGAGGGACTAACCGCCTACCGTTTTATTGGCAGCACCCAAACAAAGTATACCAGTCTGATAAGTGTTGCACAACAGATTTTTTGTCATCATTTCATTCTTAGAACCGTCCGAGTGTAAAATTTTCGACCTGTCCGGTTGCATCCTGCATTCATGCAGGCGCGCAAGAGCGATTTTATGGCAGCTCGCTGTGGATAAAATCGTCTTTTCCATTTGCAACTCACCCCCCGATGAGCAAAACGCAGACGCGTTAATGGTGTCAGGCAACAATGTTTGCAGAGACGGGGCGCCCCCGCTTCCGAGAGGGCTCGTGAAACAACCCTGAACGGTTCAAATTTCCCATTGCATTTATGGTTCATATATCTTATACTTGAAACAAAGGAATCATTGATTCCTTGGGCTGGTCGGAAGACCCAGGTCCATCGCTTGCGGGGAAGTTCCCCGCTGTTTTTTTATAAACAGAGGCTGACTGAACTAAATAATGAAAGAACTAAGCATCTTTATTGACGAGTCAGGAGATTTTGGTGTGTATAGTCATCATTCTCCTTATTACATTATCACAATGGTTTTTCACGACCAGAATAGTGATATTCAACCTGCAGTTGAGAAATTAAACAGGGAATTATCTTTTCTTGGGCTCGACAATCTGTGCATACACACCGGGCCCATTATACGCAGGGAAGAAGTGTATGAATATATGACCGTTCATGACCGTCGGCGCGTGTTCAATAAGATGGTTGCTTTTATCCGACAGGCAGACATCCGTTACAAATGCTTCTATATAGATAAAAAGCATATCTCAGATGTGGTTGAGGCTACGGGAAGACTGTCCCGACAGATTTCTCAATTTGTCAGAGAACATTATGAAGAATTTCTTTCTTTTGATGACGTTAAAATCTATTATGATAATGGACAGGTGGAAGTCAGTAAAATATTGTCCTCTGTATTTAATGCACTTCTTCCAAATCCGATTTTTCGAAAGGTCATGCCCTCTGATTATAAACTGTTTCAGGCAGCCGATTTGTTTTGTACAATGTTTCTGATCGAACTTAAACTCAATAGCGGTATTTTGTCGAAATCTGAGGATATGTTCTTCGGAAATAATAGAGATTTAAAGAAAAACTATCTGAAACCTCTTCGTAAAAAAGAGTGGATATAATTTTTCCAGAACCCCTTAACGGTGAAAGCCTGCCAATGTGTCATCCTGCCCAGCTGACCG
>DEPS01000206.1 GCA_002358875.1 Lachnospiraceae bacterium UBA3386
CAAAGCAATCCGCAAGTTTCTTCCGCCCAGCTGTACTGAGACATATACTCGCCCATATAAGTATATTTCGATTTCTTCTTTTTTTCGAGCCAATCGTAAAGATCACATTCGATTTTTTCCGCGTCGATCGCCAGACTCCCGCGCTGCTTGAGGATGATTCCGTTCAGGTTCAGGCTCATCAGCGTATTCTGGAGATCCTGCCGCAGGTTGCTGAGATAGGATGCCTTTCTGGCGGGATCTCCGTCATCCTCCCACAAAGTGGCGATGATCTCGCCATTTGTGGTCTGGGATCCACGCTTATTGACAAGGACAGCGACAATCTCTTTTGTTTTTGTATATTTAAACTCCACAGGTCTTCCGTCAACAAACAGCTCAAAGGCACCGAAGGTACGGGCAAAGACCCGTTTCTTGTTTTTTTCAGATTCCGGATAGCGAAGGTCATCCATCTCACGTCTGATTCCTTCCATGGCGGCAGGTGTCGTGAGATATCCGCTGGCATGCTGCTGCATCGCTTCATATCCGTATTTTTCACTCTCCGCCAGATAGATCAGGTTGACCAGGGGGTTGAGGTCCTGAAGATACTGGCCCAGATAGAGACCGTTGAGCTCCGGCAGGTCAGGATCCAGAAAGGCTACGTCGATCTGCTCCTGCCTGGCGGCCGCCAGGGCCTGAGGGCTGTTCTCAAAACACAGGATCCTGGCGTCCTCAGAGTGTCTGGCCAGCTGCTCCTTCGTCCTGCGGAGGATTTCTTCTTTTTGAACTGCAATGAGTATAGTCATAGGCTATTATACCCCATATCAAAGCGCCGCCGGCGCATGGTTTTCACGCTTGTGGATATTATCAATCCTCTTCGCCTTCCTGGGGAAGACTGATACTGCGGATCTTCTGTTTTTTTCTCTGTTCCCTGGTCATGTGAAGAGGGTCCGGTTCGCCCATCAGCAGCATACAGTCCTCCTCGACAGCTGCTTTCCTGAGGGGACCTGCTTTCAGATCCGCGATCACCAGCGCCGCGAAACGGTCATAATTGTCGTCATCGATCACCGGAAAATGACGGGACATCCGGTACCAGTGCTGCGGGTCAAGTCCGGGGCGGCCTATGTAGAGGCGGTCGGCAGTGGCCTCCACTTCTTCCGGTCCTATGAGGCCTGACATGACATGGTCAGTATCTTCACAGAACAGCATGGCATAGGCGCGCAGGATCCTGTTCCTGATGGTGTCCTTCTTTCCATTTCTCTCAATTTCAGTGTCCATGACCTGATAATAATAGTCCTGGGCTTCCGTACTCTTTTCAAAATTGATGACAGCGTCATAAAAATCGCGGTTGATCAATGAGTATGCCATGGTTCTTTCCCCCAAACCATTCCCTGTTCATATTCAAGCAATATGTCCGGTTAAACAATAATGACCAATCCCTGACTTCTGACGCAGAAAAAGGTCTTCAAATTACATTCTTCTTTATTTTTTACTCTACATCGCGCAATATCCGTGACTTAAGCCGCGGGATACACGCGCAGAAAGGGAACCCCGCACGCGGGGCGCAAGACTCGCGTGCGAGTCTTGAACATTGTGTTCTTTTATTTCCTGGCCTTAGCCCGTTCCCATGCCCTCTCCAGATAGGCTGCGGTTCCCTCTACAGAAGTGGAAAAATGTATTTTTTCCAGATGAACACTTTCAAGGAAACCCTCTTCAACCATTTTGTGATACATGACTTCCATGGGGTCATAGTAGTGTTCAAGGTTCAGGAAGACGACAGGATGATCGATGTGCCCGAGTTTTACAAGAGAGATGACTTCAGAGATCTCCTCAAGAGTTCCGGTCCCGCCGGGAAAAGCGATAAAGGCGTCCCCGAGTTCGATCATTTTTGCGCGGCGTTCCGCCATGGACTCAGTGACGATCAGCTTGGTGATCGAGTCATGCTGCAGTTCCGATTCGATAAAAAAGGCCGGCTATACACCGATGACTTCACCGCCTGTACTCAGGACCGCATCCGCCAGCACACCCATCAGACCTGTCCGGCTGCCGCCATAGATGAGACGGTGTCCGCTCTTTCCGATCCATTCGCCAAGACCCTTTGCCTCCATACTGTACATTTTGTCAACGCCATTGCTTGCTCCCAGATAGACGGTGATGTTCATAGATGTACCGGTCCTTTCCTGTATACTGTGAGCAAGTATAACAGGATTTTCCATTCTTCACAATATTTCTGCAACTTTTACACAATTATTCCTATACTTCAGGAAATTATTTGTCGCAAATGCATAACACAGGCCGGCGGTTCTGCTATAATAAGTACTGTATGGCATTCTTTTTAACACTTCAGAAAAAACCGGAAGGGGAAAGGTATGGATACCATTCTGATCGGGATCGCGGGAGGAAGCGGCAGCGGCAAGACGACACTGGCAGACAAGCTGGTCAGTTGTTTTGGAGCGGACGAGGTCAGTATCCTGCGTCATGACAATTACTATAAACGTCTGGAGGGAATGACCTATGACCAGAGGGCGAGGGTCAATTATGACCATCCGGATGCCTTCGACACGGAACTATTGTGTGAACACATCCGCGAACTCAAGGCGGGCAGAAGCGTACGTATACCGGTTTATGATTATACCATCCATAACCGGTCTGACAGGACGATCCTGGTGCCTCCGAATCCGGTCATCATTCTGGAGGGGATCATGATCTTTGCGGAGCCGCTTCTGCTGGAACTGATGGATTTTAAGATCTTTGTGGATACGGATGCGGATGAACGGATCCTTCGCAGGATCGTCCGGGATGTAAAAAAGAGAGGGCGGTCTCTGGACAGCGTGATCAGGCAGTACCGGGAGACTGTAAAGCCCATGCACGATCAGTTCGTGGAACCCAGCAAGCGCAAAGCGGACATCATTATTCCGGAGGGCGGAAGGAATGGTGCGGCGATACAGGTCATGATGGAACTGATCCGGAGCCGGCTGAGGCAGCGGACCTGATCTGTGATCAAAACAGAGCCTGGATCGATTGTGGTCTTTGCAGTTAATACAGGCCGGAAGGATCGAGCTTTTAAACGTAACCCGTTTTGTCACTGACAGTTTTACATTACAGGAGGTGGAAAGTATGAAGCAGTGCACCAGAAGAGCCGCAGCCGCGCTTTGTCTGTGCCTGGCGCTGCTGCTGACGCTCAGCTCTTGCCGGTTTGTAAAGCCCGGCGAGCTGACGGGCGGCAGGTCCGGCTCGGGCGGAGTGAACGGAGGCGGCACGTCCATGGATCTTGATGTTGAAAATGTGGACGGTACCGGTTGGAAGATCGCCATGATCACCGATACCGGCGGCATCAACGACCAGTCCTTTAACCAGAGCGCATGGGAGGGACTGCAGGAGCTGCAAAAGGAGACAGGCGCTGAGGTCGCCTATATCGAAACCAAGCAGAGCGGCGACTTCAATACCAACTTCGAGACGCTTGTGGACAATGGGAATACTCTCTGCTGGGGCATAGGCTTTGCCTGCGCGGATGCGGTCCTTGAATCGGCTCAGGCCAATCCTGATGTCAATTTCGCCTGTGTGGACAACGCTTTCACAGACAGCCCTGCGAATGTCACGGGCGTGATTTTCCGCGCGCAGGAGTCCTCCTTTATGGTTGGCTATATTGCTGCGGCTGTATCAAAGACCCAGAAGGTCGGCTTTGTCGGCGGTATCTCCAGTGAGGTCATTGAGCAGTTCCAGCACGGGTACGAGGGAGGCGTCGCTTACGCCAACAAAGTACTCGGTAAGAAGGTCAAGGTCACTACCCAGTACGCGGAGAGCTTTTCGGACGCTGCCAAGGGAAAGAGTATCGCCAACAAGATGTTCACGGACGGCTGCGATATTGTCTATCACGCGGCGGGCGGCACCGGGACCGGCGTCATTGAAGCGGCAAAGGAATCGGGTAAGTTCGCGATCGGCGTGGACCGCGACCAGGCCTACCTGGCTCCGGACAATGTTCTGACATCTTCCCTCAAAAACGTCAATGTTGCCGTCAAGGCGGTCGGCAAGCGTCATATCGCCGGTCAGGATATCGGGGGAAAGAATCTCTCGTTCGGTCTGAGCGACGGGGCTGTGGGCATTCCAGAGGATCATTCCAATTATCCCGATGAGGTCTATGAGGCGGCTCTGGAGTGCGGCGAGAAGATCAAGGCGGGCATTATCGTGCCTCCTGCGACCTCTGAGGAACTGAAGGAATTCAAGAGTTATCTGAAAAATGCTTCCCTGAAGGAGCTGAAGAAGAAAGCCAATGATTTTTCCGATCTGGACGGAAGCGGCGCAAAGATCGCCATGATCACCGACACTGGCGGCATCAACGACCAGTCCTTCAACCAGAGCGCATGGGAGGGGCTGCAGCAGCTGCAGGAGGAGACCGGTGCGGAAGTAAACTATATCGAGTCCAAGCAGACCGGTGATTTCAACACAAACTTCGAGACGCTCGTGGACAACGGCAATACTCTCTGCTGGGGCATCGGCTTCGCCTGTGCCGACGCAGTCCTTGAATCGGCCCAGTCCAATCCGGATGTACATTTTGCCTGCGTAGACAATGCCTTTGCCGAAACTCCGGCCAACGTGACGGGCGTTGTATTCCGTGCGGAAGAGTCCTCCTTCATGGTGGGCTATATCGCCGCGGCGGTCTCGAAGACAGATAATGTCGGCTTTGTCGGCGGTATTTCCAGCGAGGTCATCGAGCAGTTCCAGTTTGGCTATGAGGCCGGCGTCGCATATGCCAACAAAGCACTGGGAAAGAAGGTAAAAGTCACATCACAGTATGCGGAGAGCTTTTCGGATGCTGCGAAAGGAAAGAGCATCGCCAACAAGATGTTCACGGACGGCTGCGATGTGGTCTACCATGCCGCGGGCGGGACGGGGACAGGTGTCATCGAAGCGGCTAAGGAATCAGGAAAGTTCGCGATCGGCGTGGACCGCGACCAGGCTTACCTTGCGCCGGACAATGTCCTGACATCCTCGCTTAAGAACGTGAACGTTGCGGTGGACCTTGTCTCCAGGCGTCATATTGCGGGGCAGGAGATCGGCGGCCAGACCATGGCATTCGGCCTTACTGACGACGCGGTCGGCATTCCCGAGCATCACGAGAATTATTCAGATGAGATCTACAATGCCGCGATCGAGATCGGTGAAAAGATCAAGCAGGGCGAGATCGATCCGCCCGCGACAAAGGAGGAACTGGAGGCATATAAAAAATCTCTCAAGTGAGCAGCCAGACAGTCAGGGATTTGCCTGTATGTCAGAAATAACAGGGGAAAAACCTCCGATACAGGCCGGCAGATAAAAACGGATGTGTCAGTATGCTGGAAATAACAGCGGAAAAACCCCTGTTATTGATGAGAAAGGAGTGAAAATGGCGGCAGAAGTCAGCAGCAGATATGCTGTCCAGATGCATGGGATAACCAAGCGCTTTGGTTCCTTCTATGCGCTGACCGACGTCGATCTCGACGTGGAGAAGGGGACGATCCACTCAATCCTCGGTGAGAATGGCGCCGGCAAAAGCACGCTGATGAATGTCCTCTACGGCCTGTACCAGGCGGAAGAGGGCGAGATCTTCATCAATGGAAAAAAAGTCAATATTAAGAACCCGACAGCGGCAATAGAGCATGGTATCGGCATGGTGCATCAGCATTTCATGCTGGTCGAGAATTTTACTGTCACGCAGAACATCGTCCTGGGCTCCGAGCCTGCGGCCGCGGGCATCGGCCTCAATATGAGAAAGGCCAGAAAGAACGTGCTGGAGATCGTAAAGAAGTACGGTCTTGAAGTTGAGCCTGATGCCCTGGTCAGGGATATTTCAGTCGGCATGCAGCAGCGAGTCGAGATCCTAAAGGCGCTTTACCGGGGTGCTGAGATCCTGATCCTGGACGAGCCGACAGCGGTGCTGACGGAGCAGGAGATCGACGAGCTCCTCTCTATCATGAAAAACCTGATCAGGGACGGGAAGACGATCATTATCATCACCCACAAGCTCAAAGAAATCCAGGCATCCTCCGATGTCTGCACGATCATCCGCCGCGGACATTATATCGATACCGTCCCGGTGAAGGGCGTGACCGAGGACCAGCTGGCGACCCTGATGGTCGGCCACCCGGTCCAGCTGGTCGTCAACAAGACTCCGGCAAAGCCCCAGCAGGTCGTCCTGGACATTCAGAAGCTCTATGTCAAAAATGAACAGGGGATCGATGCGGTCAAGGATTTCAACCTTCAGGTGCGGGCTGGAGAGATCGTCGGCATAGCAGGAATCGACGGAAACGGCCAGCAGGAGCTCATGGAGGCGGTCAACAACCTCAGGAGATGCCGTGGAAAGATCATTCTTGACGGGCAGGAGATCCAGAACCGTGATCCCAAGTACGGTATTGACCGCGGCATGGCCACCATTCCGGCGGACCGCCACAAGGACGGACTTGTGCTCGGGTTTACGGTCTACGAAAACTCGATCATGGAGAAATACCGCACGAAGGAGTTCTCTCCCGGCGGCCGCATCAACCGAAGAAAAATGCGCTCCTTTGCAGAGTCTCTCATAAAAGCCTACGATGTGCGTCCGGAGGACTGTGGAGCCAGGCTGGCGGGCGGTCTCTCGGGCGGCAACCAGCAGAAGATCATCATCGGGCGCGAGATCGCCAATGATCCCAAGCTCCTGATCGCCATTCAGCCCACACGCGGCCTGGACGTCGGCGCGATCGAAAACGTTCATAAAATGCTCATCCAGGAGCGCGACAGGGGCGTCGCCGTACTGCTCATTTCCTTTGAGCTCGACGAGGTCATGAATGTTTCCGACCGGATAGCCGTCATTTATGACGGACACATCCAGCAGATCTTCCCCCACGGGACCGTCGACAACCGCACCCTGGGGCGCGTGATGGCGGGCGGCAAGGCGGAAGGAGACTTTAGGGAGGCGGCACCTGCGGCAGCAACTGCGGCGCCCGATGCTAAAGCGAAGGCTTCCGCGGCAGAGGCAGGCGGAAATGCCTTACAGGGGGCCTATGCGGAAGCTTCCGCAGCGCTTCCTGAAGCAGCCTTCCGGGGAGCAGCGCTTCATGAAGCGGGCCCTGTTCCTGGATCTGTTCCAAAAGCGGCAGCTGCGCAGGATGTCCAGGCACCTGCAGCCAGGTCTGTTCCGGCAGATACGGGAGCTGAAGAGCTGCCCGAAATCCTGGGTGCGATCGAAGATATGCAGCGGGATCTTACGCAGATGCAGCAAAAGCTGGCAGACATGCAGAAACGTCTTGCACAGATGCAGGGCAGGCAATAATCGGGAAAAGGAGAAAGGAGGATCAGTAAATGGAATCTCTCAGAAAGAAATTTTTCAGCAACCCCTTCGTCCTGACGATCATTGCCATCATTCTGGGTTTCGCCGTTGCGGGCGTCATCCTGCTGCTGGCGGGATATCCGCCGGTGGAATCGATCAGGACGCTTGTAGAGAGCATGGTGGGCCGTCCCAAGGACATTTCCAGCGTAGTCATCCGCTCGACACCTATCATTTTTACGGGTCTTGGAGTTGCATTTGCGATCAAGACAGGCCTCTTCAATATCGGGGCAGAGGGTCAGTATATCATAGGCTGTGTCGTGGCGACCATGGTCGGAAGCATGCTCGATTTTCCCCAGCCCGTTGCCATTCTCATGGTCCTTGCCAGCGCTATGCTTGCATCAGCCCTCTACGCGGGCTTCGTCGGCTTTCTCAAGGCGCGTTTCGGCATCCATGAGGTCATTACCAGCATTATGCTCAACTGGATCGCGATCTATTTTTCCAACTGGATCTGCGGGCTTGATTTCTTCCATAAACCCGGCACGGTCGGCATGTACCCTGTAAATCCCTGTACCTATACCATGCTGCTCCCGGTTTGGAAGCGGTCCGAGGCGGGACAGGCTTATCTTGAGCAGTATCCGATCCTCAAGGAGACGCTGGGCAGGACCGATGTAAACGTCGGTTTCATCGTGGCTGTCGTTGCGGCACTGGTCATATCCCATCTGCTCAACAGAACCCGAAAAGGGTTTGAACTGCGCGCCGTGGGCCAGAACATTCACGCCGCGCGTTTTGCGGGTATCAATGTCAACCGGAGCATCTTGCACGCCATGATGATCTCCGGAGCCCTCTGCGGCCTTGGCGCAGGTCTTTATATCACCGGCCAGTCCCCGCATACAGTCGCGACGCTTTCTTCCTTTGAAAATGTCGGCTTCAACGGACTTTCGGTCGCTTTCATTGCCTTCAGCTCCCCGATCGGATGCATCTTTGCCGGCCTCTTATTCGGCGGCCTGCTTTATGGCGGCGCGGGACTTCAGTCCAAGATCGGCGCCCCGACGGAAATCATCAATATCGTCATCGGCGTTATTGTGTTCTTCTGTGCCCTGTCCTACCTGATCCCCCGCTTCGTGGACAGACTGGATGCGGCAAAAATGAGCAGGAAGAAATAAAAGGACGGATTCTAAAAACGTGGATGCGCTTTAGGATTCAGAGCAGGTTCTTCCGTATTTGTCTGTGTTTTTGTGTAGAGAATAGATTCATAAGCAGATCACCAGAAAATATGAATCACTTTGAAATTCCACTTTGAAATGCGTAAAGGACCTCAGAATAGGAGGAAAAATGTCAAGTAATACGATTCTGCTTCTTCTGGGCATTACCCTCATGTACTCGACCCCCATGGTCTTCGCGGCGCAGGGAAGTGTCATCTCAGAGGTCTCCGGCGTCGTCAACATCGGGATCGAGGGTATGATGACGATCGGAGCCTTTACCGGCGCTGCAATCGGGTACTTTTCGGGCAATCCCTGGCTTGGTTTTATCTGTGCGGGCGCTGCGGGCGCAGTATTTGGGCTGATCCATGCATTTGCATCTGTGACCTGCAAGGCTGACCAGACCGTCTGCGGCATTGCCATGAACCTGATCGGCCCCGGTCTCGCCCTGTTTTTATCAAGGGTCTTCTTTGACGGAGCGACCCAGACGCTCCCTGTCACAAACAAGATTCCCAAGCTTTTTGGCAGCACGGGACTGCCCGGCAGCCTAAATAACCTGAACGTTGACATGACCACCGTGCTGGCACTCATTGTCTCTATTTTGATGTGCTATATATTTTATTTCACGACATGGGGACTGCACCT
>DEPS01000135.1 GCA_002358875.1 Lachnospiraceae bacterium UBA3386
AGCTCAGGTTTTGCATATAAAAAATCCAACTCACTAACATTCGAATCCGGGGGAGGTTCATCTGTCCTGCACAAAAACGGAGGAGCTGAGAATAATATAGTTCCTTCTGCAATGTCTGTGCCTGAAACGCGGATACCTGCTGACACTAACGCCACTGCGGATGCGGATCAGGACCGTCTGGAAACAGCTGAGGAGAAATGGGAAAAAGCAGGCATCGGGAACGCTTTCATCTTCGGGAAAGTGATGTCTGAGAATCCGGATCTTCTTTTGGAACTTTTGCAGCTTTCCCTCCCGGAATTCGAAATCAGAGAACTTGCCGACCCATCAAATGAAGTCACCATCAAAGCCTCGTATGATTCTAAGGGCGTGCGTCTTGACATCCGTGTCCGTGATATCAGCGGCCGTATTTTCAATGTCGAAATGCAGCTCAGGGATGAGAAAAACATCCCGCACCGTATGAGGTACTATTCCAGCACATTGGATACAACGATCCTGAAGCCCGGCCAAGACTACAGCCAGCTGAGTGACACTGTCGTCCTGTTTATCACAACATTCGACCCTTTTAAGGAGGGTCTGTACCGCTACACCTTCCGGAACATTTGCCTGGAGGACAGGGAACTTGAGCTCGGAGACGGTACGTCTAAAATCATCCTGAATGCTTCCGGATGCGTTTCCCAAAAAGAAGGAAAAAGAGAGTATACTGATTCAACAGAGAGCGTGAAGAAAGAAAAATCAAACAAAGAAAAGTTGAACGAAGAAATGTCAGACAAAGAAACAAACGGCGGGATATCTGATGATTTAAGGGGCTTCCTTGAACTTGTCATGGGAACAAAACCGCCGGAAGGCGCCGATACGTTCGCGGGCAGGGTTCAAAAGAGCGTGGAGACCGCAAAAAGGAGCAGCGCCCTGAGGAGGGAATTTATGAACTGGGAGATGACGCTTACCGTTGAGAAAAACAAAGGAAGAGACGAAGGAGAACTTCTGAAGCTTATAAAACTGGTCCTGAAAAAACTGTCAAGAGGACAGAATGCGGGAAAAATCGCGGATGATCTAGTGGAGGACCTTTCCCTTGTGAAAACAATTTGCGGGATTATTTCCGAAAGCAACAGCTCTGACCCGGAAGAAATTCTCAGTATTATAAAAGCCAGGCAGGCAGCATCCCGGCAGAATGCCGGTGCGTGATCAAGGGTGCAAAAGATACATTTTAACGTGAGCCGAGCGATTCGTCATTGCGACATCACATAAATACACAGTTTTTAACGATGATGCAGATATCCCTGCAGAGCAGATGGACATCTGCATCATCTTTTTTATGTAATAGCTTATGATGATTGGAAAACGGGTGAAATCAGGAATGTCGGACGAATCGATTACCCTGGAATTGGCCATGTGATGCAGTGATTGCCTTGGAAAGAACAATGGGAATTTCAATTGATTGCTGATAGATTGAGCGGAGGTTAATATGTGGCTCTGGTTTGCTTTAGGATCGGCGGTTTTTGCCGCGCTGGCGGAAGCGGCGCAGGGAAGCCACATCCATTATGATGAGTACAATTCCCTTGAAGAAGGGTCGGCAGAAATGATTATAGAGAAAACAACAAAAATGGAGACTACAGAATGAATCAGCAAGAGGAAAAGCGAGGAAGAGTGGTCGAGGTCAGGAAGAACTCTTATATCATAGATTGTGAGGATATTATAGATTGCGGGGAGGAGAAGATCCCGGCAAAGCTCAGGGGAAGCTTTTATGAAGAGCAGGCGGACAAACTGCCGGTCGTCGGAGATTATGTCTCCTTTTTGTATAATCCCGCGGGAGACTCGATTGTACAGTCCGTTTGCGAAAGAAAGAGCCTTCTTCAGCGTCCGGATCAGGCGAAGACCGGGGTGATGCAGTATATGGTCGCCAATGTGGACTACTGTTTTATCATTACATCCCTGAACGAAGACTACAGCTATAACAGGATCGCGCGGTACGCAAGCATTGCGCTGCAGGGCGGGGCGACGCCCGTCGCCATCCTCACTAAGACCGACCTTTGTGATGATGCCGAAAACTATATCCGAGAGGTGAAGACCATCTCGGATCAGATCCGGGTACACGCCGTCTCCGCCCTGTCCGGCGAAGGGCTGGCAGAGCTGGAGGAATATTTCGCTCCGGGAAAGACGATTTGTCTTATGGGATCTTCCGGTGCAGGCAAATCCACGCTGATTAATGCAGTTGCAGGCGAGGAGATCATGCGGACAGGCGAAATCAGAGCCTGTGATTCGACAGGAAAACATACGACCACCCACCGGCAGCTGATCATGCTGAAAAACGGCGTCTGTGTCATCGACACGCCCGGGATGCGGGAGGTCGGCATGGCAGGAACTGGGGAAGGAATCGACACTACCTTTGCAGACATCGTCGAGCTCGAAAGCCGCTGCAGATTCCGGAACTGCAGACACGAAACCGAGCCCGGCTGTGCGATCAAGGCGGCCATAAAAAGCGGAGAACTGTCAAAGGAAAGATGGATGCTCTATCGCAATCTTGGCACGGAAAACACAAACAATCAGGCAAAAAAGAAAAAGATCTCTAAACTTGCGAAAGAATATAAAAAAATGAACAGGAGACGGAACTAAACCCTTCAAACTCTTAATGATTTTTGTGGCTCGGTTGACGGAAAGAGGTGATCGGCGAAGCTTGGTTGGAAATATCGGGATTTGCCGGATCGGGATCACTATTATTGGATGCTCTTCTTGGGGGTGAACGATATATTCAGGACCATCCCCATTCCATCTGCCAATCTTTGGAGAAGTTTGATGGAGGGATTTCTCGTTCCTTTCTCGAGTTTGCTTATTTCGGTTTGAGCAATACCTGTCCGTTCAGACAATTCTTTTTGTGTGAGGTTTTGAGATGTTCTGGCCTCGACGATTGCACGGATAACGCTCATTTCGGGTTGGATTTCCTCATAGGCTTTTGCAAATTCAGGATCCTTCATCTGATCCTTCATAAAATCATCTAATGTCATCATGAGTTTTTACCTCTTTCCGCTTCCCTGCGATAAAAGTCTTTTCTTCTTGATTTTGCAAGTGATATTTCTTTAGGTGGAGTTTTCTGAGTCTTTTTTATAAAGCCGTTTGTTATGATAATCCGATGCCCCACAAAAAAAAAACAGTGCCCTGGATATGTTATTGCCTTGAATTGTTCGCAATTCAAAAATACCATCATCAAGGTGTTCTGTATAAGGTTTGCGCAATTCGTTTCCTTTTTCTGCAAGTAACTGCATCATGGCGCCAACTTTGGCTCGCATCTTCGGATCGAGGGACATCATAAAATCGAAAACAGGTTTGTCTCCATTTTCTTCTTCGTAAAATTCAACAGTATACATAATGGATTATTCCTTAACAGACCATTTTCGTATCTTTATCAGTAGGATTATGTATCAATAATAATATATGAGATATATCTCTATTCGTCAAGAGGCTGCTATTCAAAATAATCCCTATACAAAAGGGTATATTAAATAAATGTAGGTACTGAAAGAAGCCTTACGCAGGGAAGATAAGTATACAGCAGCAGTTGTTGGCTATTTATGGGGGCAGAAAGGCAAAGGTTATGGCATCAAGTAAAGAATATCTCGATTTCATTCTGGATCAGCTGTCAGGGCTCAGTGAAATTTCCAGCCGGGCAATGATGGGAGAATATATTATCTATTATCGCGGAAAGGTCGTCGGTGGAATTTATGATGACCGGTTTCTTGTAAAGCCGACGAAGTCTGCTCTGGCAATGATGCCGGATGCAGAACGGGAGCTGCCTTATGAAGGCGCGAAGGAGATGCTGCTGGTGGACAATGTTGAGGATCGGGAGTTTCTGGGTGAACTTTTGGAAGCAATGTATGACGAACTTCCTGCGCCGAAGAAAAGGAAGAAGTGAGGCTGCGGCGTGAAAACTGGATATTTTCACGATTCACGGAGGCTTTTAAAGTTATCAGGAGTGGATTGCATGAATAAGACAGCGAGCATAGCGGCAATGAACCGCAAAGTGTTTCGGCATTGAGGCAGATATGAATAAGCTTTTTGACAGTCCCAGGATTCGCCGGATTGATGAGAGGGTGATGCGGTGGGTGCAGGAGAACTGCAGAAATAAAATTTTGAATCCCCTGATGATCGTCATGACGCATCTGGGCGGCGGGGTGATCTGGTGTGTCTGGGCGGGCTGGTTCTGCACGCGGGAAGAGACGAGAAAGCTTGGTGTGTGCTGTTTTGTCTCCTTCTGGCTGGCCTGGCTGGTCTCCTCGCAGGTTCTAAAACGGCTCTTCGGCAGGCCTAGGGCTTATGATGCCATGGACGATGTGGTGCCTTTGGTCGCCCGGCCCAGGGACCTTGCCTTTCCGTCTGCGCATGCGGCGGATGCTTTTTCAGTGGCGGTGGTGATCCTGCTGGCCAGGCCGCCGCTGCAGGGGGCTGTGGCTATGCTGCTGGCTGTCCTGACAGGATATTCCCGGATCCATGTCGGGGTGCATTATCTTACGGATGTGATCGGGGGAGCAGTGTTTGGAAGCTTGTGCGCGGTGGTGTGTTGGGCGCTGCTCATGTGATGTTATTGCAGCGGGTGCGGGATTTACAAAATTTGTAAAAAATTAACGGGATTTCGATGAAAACACTGGAAAGAGAGGTGTATTTGTGGATCAGAAAGTATATGAATTTGACGGTGTCATCCACGAGGTCCCGGAAAAGGGCGGTGCCTATGTGTTTTTTCCGTGGGATATCCGTGAGGAATTTGGAAAAGGGCGCGTGAAAGTCCATGCCGAATTCGACGGCATTCCCTATGACGGCAGTATCGTCAACATGGGAATCAAGGACGGCGACGGGAAAGTGTGTTACCTGATTGGACTGTTAAAGGCCATTCGGAAGCAGCTGAACAAGGGCGCTGGTGACAGTGTGCATGTTGTGATCAGGGAAAGGAAATAATGAAAGTCATGTGGAAATGTCCAAAATGCGGGCGGTCGTTCAGAAAAGAGAATCAGAGCCATTTTTGCGGGAAAGCTCCGGAAACGGTTGAAGAATATATTTTTGCGCAGGATGAGGAAGTCCGCGATCAGCTGCAAACCGTGAGAACAACACTTGGCAGCAGGCTGCCGGGCGCGACAGAAAAAATTTCGTGGTCAATGCCCACATTCTGGAAAGGCCGGAACATTATTCATTTTGCGGCGCAGAAAAAGCATATCGGAATATATCCCGGGCCGGAGGCAGTGGAGCATTTTTCAGAGAGACTGGACCAGGCCGGTTATAAATACAGCAAGGGCGCGATCCAGATTCCCTATTCCGATGATCTTCCGCTTGAGCTGATCGCGGAGATAGCGGACTGGTGCTTTAGGAGTTATTCGAATTAATCCAAAATGATGTTGCGGAAGGTGGACCAGGGGATGTTCCCTGGTCCATTTGGTTTTGGCAGACGTGATGTCCATAATAGCAGAAACTGCACAGGCGGCAGTGCCTGATGTGGACCGAGGAACCGTCCCCCTGTTTCACTTCCCCCGGATATAAGGGTTGGAGAAGAAGGCAGCCACCAGATGCAGGGCCATCACGCACCAGATCAGCGGTTCGCACAAAATGACTGCTCTGTACCCCGCTTTTGGCACGAACAGCCAGGCGAAGAGACATTTCCCGGCGAGCTCAATGAAACTTGAGATGATGGGCGTTAGCCTGGCGCCAAGTCCCTGCAGCGCCAGTCTGGTCTGGTGCAGCACACCCAGCACGCCGGTAAACACTGCTGCAAAACGGACATATGCGACAACATTACCGATCAGTTCCGGATTTGTTGATCCGGAAATCAGGACAGCCAGTTCGTCCGCAAACAGAAACATGATGATAATCGTGATCCCGCAGCAGACCAGATCGTAGATATAGGATTCACGGACTCCACGGATGATCCGGTCTCTCTTTCCCGCCCCCTTGTTCTGCGAGACAAAAGTAGAGATCGCCATTCCCATCGCCGTATAGGGCAGTATACTCAGCATGAACAGTTTTCTGGCTGTCGTATGGCCTGCGATTACAGTCGCCCCAAGGCTGTTGATTCCGGACTGCAGGATCACAGAACCGATGTTAATGACAGAGCCCATAAAGGCCATTGCAAATCCCTGCCCGGCCAGCTCCAGAAACAGCTTCTTTTCAAACGTAAAATCTTCTCTGCGCGGAATGAGCATCCGCGCTTTTTTTATAATATAGCCGGCACAAAGTGCAGCACTGATCCCCTGCGCGATCACTGTCGCAGCCGCGGCGCCCCGCACCCCCATTCCGATTCCCGCCACCAGGAAAATGTCAAGAATGACATTCAGGACAGAAGATATGATCAGGAAGACCAGTGTCATGGCGGAATTGCCGATGGCTCGAAGCAGTGACGACAAAAGATTATAGGCGAACATCACCACGACCCACCCGCCTATGATCCGAATATATGCCAAGGCCTCTCCGAAAATTACATCCGGCGTCCCCAGCAGACGCAGGAGCGGTCCCAGCCCCAGCAGAGACATACCCGTCATCACCGCGACCGTTCCGGCACCGATCACCAGAGAACCGGCAACAGACCTGCGCAGCTTTCTCTCGTCGCCGGCACCGTATGCTCTGGAGACGACAATACAGAGACCGTTCCCCAGTGCCTGGGCAAACATGACCATCAGGTCAAAGATCGCGACGTTCGCCCCGACTGCTGCCAACGACTGTTCTCCCAGATAGTGCCCCACAATCGCAGTATCCGCTGCATTGTAAAGCTGCTGAAATATATACGATATCAGGATCGGCAGCATGAAAATCAGAAGATTTTTCATGATCGGACCGCCGATCAGATCGACCTGTCTATTCCAATTTTTTAACATCTTTTTTCCAAATAGATCCGGTGGAACAGGGGGCGGTTCCTTGTTTCAACTGGTTTCGGTGGACCGTCCTCTGGTTCACAAAGCACTGAAACTGCGCAGGCGTCAGGGAACGGAGTGGAACGAGGAACCGTCCCTCTGTTCCACTCCCCTGGTTCAGTCACTTCAAAAGTTCTCTCACGCGCCGTCGGACCAGTTTTTCCATCAGATTAAGCCGCTTTTGAGGGAGGTTGTAACGGGAATGCTTTTTGAAGGAAAACTCCGTCATGGAATGGAGGCTTTTTCGAAGCTTCGCGGTCATGTGCTGCCTGGCCATTTCTGTATAATCGTCATAAACGCTGGGGAGAAGAGTATCTGCATAGGAGATCAGTGTCTCTTCCGAGATCAGGTCCTCTCTGCCGGCGAAGTTAAAAAGGGAGTTTCCGTGGTCAAAAAGGGGAGCTGCGGCGCAGATCTGGTTTGATCTGCTGTCAATGATCAGACCGAAATTCCCGAAATGACGGTCTGTGTTATAAATCAGCGCGTCCAGGACGAACATCTCTGCGAGCGCCTCTGTATATTGAGGACCGAGAGCTTTATAGAAAGAGAGCACGGCATTCATCCCGCCGGCTGTGACGAGTCTTCCTGCCGGAAGATAGGAGTGTTCCTTGTCTGTAAAGAGCGCACATGTCGAGCAGAGCTGTCCCTTCCATCTGGAAAGCCCGTATGGAACAGCATGGATGCCCAGCGCCTGTGCAATCTGATAGGCATAGAATTCTGCATAAGGTTCGCATCCTGTATTGGAGGCACCGCTTGTCCCGCCTTTAAAGAGCTGCACAGTGCCGCCGATCCTCCGCCAGCATTTGGGGAGCATTCCTGTCGTTGTGAATTCAGGGCTCGAATGGAAGGTGCTGCGCACGCTGCTGCCATGTCCTGTAAATGCGATCAGCCCGAGCACCCGGCTGAAGCGGTTGTCATAGAGATTGTACTGGGCAAAAGAGCCGTCAAACTCTTTCTCAGTAACCCAGTAACAGTCATTAAGGGACAGCCCCTTCGAGATGCGGATGATATCCATAGGGCGGTTCATGGAAAGGCCGCATTTGCTCAGAAAATTCTGTACATATGCCCTGTTGGAGGGGATTGTGCGTCTGCGCAGCCACAAGGACAATCCTTTTTCATCCGGGCTGCCGTCCTGTTCCCGTCCAAGATCCAGGGGCAGCAGCTGCATTGCCTCTCTGTTATGCCAGTTGATTCTGACAGCCGGCCTGCTGGTATTCTCGATGATGCTAAAATCCAGCAGAGGTGTGTCAAAATGCTTCAGGGTGTAAATCTGTTCTTCCATTTGCTTTTCCTGTTCTGATGCGGCAATTGTATTGAAGGAACTATTATTGTTATTATAGACATTATAGACGAGGCTGTACCTGAAAGAAAAGGAAAAAAGTGGGGCGGCTCCCTGTTCCACCCAGAATACAAAGCGACTCCGGCTGATGTTGGCCGGAGTCGTTTGCGTTTTAATGGACCAGGGAATGGAACAGGGGACGGTTCCTTTGTTTCACCTGGTTCTTTTAGGAAGGCTGGCCTTCCGAAGTACTGAAACTGCGCAGGTGTCAGGGAACGGAGTGGAACGAGGAACCGTCCCCTGGTTCCACACCCTATTTCGTGGACTGCTTCCGGTATCTGGCCGGAGTGATGTGCAGCGCTTTCTTGAAGGAGCGTATAAAGGATTCGGGATTTTCGTATCCGAGCTGTTGGCTGATTTCTGCGATCGGGATCGAGGTGCTGATCAGCATTTCCTCCGCCTTGCGGATCCGCATTGTGCGCTTCCATTCGTTGAAGCCCTGTCCGGTGCTGGTCTTGATCAGTTTGGAGCAGTAGGCGTCGGAGAAACCAAAATGCTCTGCGACATCTGAGAGAGTCACGCTGGAGAGATTATCCTGGATATAGTGCAGGACACGGAAGTCCTCCTTTCCGGTCGTTCGGGCATCGGAGACAGAGGATTCCATGACATTCTGATCCTCGCGCATTATTCTGGCAATGAATGTGATCAGCAGTCCGATGAGCATCTGGTCGGAAAACAAGTCGTAATTGATCTGTTCTTTCCATAGCATCATCACCCTGCGCTGCGCGCCTGAAAGGTCTTTCTGGCCTCTGTGGAAAACGAGATAACGCACCTGCTCGGAATGGTACAGTCCCTCCGAGAAGAATTCGCTGATCAGGCTGTGCCCATGCATTAAAGGCGCAAACATGCGGTAAAATGTCCCTTTCCGCAGGAGGATGTTCAGAACAATGGAATCATCGTCGAAGACCTCCATCGTGTGATAGACGCCCGGCGCAATAAAAATCAGATCCCCCTCCAGAAACTGCTTTCTGTCGAGCCCTATACTCTGCATGCAGTGTCCGCTGTAGACGAAGACGATCTCAAAAAAATCATGTCTGTGAAGGAAGGGAGGGGTGTAGCGGTTGTGCCTGCTGATCAGTACGTTTCTTGTATCTCCTTCGTGAAAATACTCACTATCGTCCATCTCATAGGAAATGATTTCCGGCAGCAGCTCCGGGATGATCAGATGCCGCCGGACGGCATCCTGCAGATCAACAGTTTCAAGGAAGGACTTCAGAGATGCTGGCGTCTTCCCTGCTTCAAAATATTCTTTATAAAACAGCTCATCCTCGTTGAGAGAAAAAAGGCTGTCGTCGATGTCCTGCTCTGCTTGCAGGTGGCCGGTCTG
>DEPS01000047.1:0-15274 GCA_002358875.1 Lachnospiraceae bacterium UBA3386
TATTTAATTACAGATACTAAGGTGCCGCCGCCGATACCTGCCGCACCGTCATAGCCCGTGGCGGTGACATGGCCGCCGTTGATGGTGGTGCTGCCTCCATCGGAGCCCATGCCTCCGCCGATACCGGCACTGTAGTAGTAGCTTGCTATGGCGGTGATCTTGCCGCCGTTGATGACAATGGTGCCGGATTTGCTGTTGTAGCCGCCGATACCCGCCGCGCCGTCACAGCCGGCATTGTAGGCGCTGGCATACAGTTCGCCCTTGCCGTCGCCCTCGGACTGGGCGTAGATGTTCAGGGTGTCGCCCTCAGCCACGGTGATGCCCTTGCCGGCGGCCAGCTTCGCGCCGTCTTTCAGGATGACGTTGGCTGTACCGAGCACTTTGATGCGTTTGGTGAACGTCACTTCGCCGTCAATGACGACCCAGGTGAAAGCACCGGAGGGCTGTCCCTCCGGATCTCCGGGAGCACACGCGCCGGAGCCGATGCAGGCTTCCTCCATGGCATCCAGCTCAGCATAATTGGAGCTGTCCATCAGGAAATAGCTGGTACAGGCATCGTCGCCGGTCATTTCCACCAGCTTCTGCTCGTCGTCGTCCCATACCAGATAGGGGACGGAGGCGAGAGCCGCCGCCGGCTCCTCCGTGACGGGCTCCGTATCCTCGGCAGGTTCCTCCACGACATCTTCCTCTGCCGCTGTTCCGGCTACGGCTTCCATCGCCTCCTCGCTGTCGGATTCTATCTCTTCTTCACCGTCGGTTTTGTTCTCCTCTTCCCCGACGGTTTCCGTATTCTCAGGGACAGAGGCCTCCGTCCCCGCCGTTCCAAATTCTCCGTCTTCCTCCTCAGAGATATTCTCCTGTGCCTCGCTCCAGGATCCGGTTGCGTTTTCCGTATCTTCTTCAGCTTCTATTTCCGTTTCGCCTTCCGTTCCTTCTTGTGTTTCTTCTGTTCCTTCTTCTGTTCCTTCTTCAAGGATTTCCTCAGACGTGTTGAATTCACTGGTGTCAGTGTCTTCCCCGGTTTCGGTAAATTCCCCGGATCCGGTGTTGTCCCCGGCTTCCGTAAATTCCCCGGATCCGGTGTTGTCCCCGGCTTCGTCCTGGAACTGGCTTGTGTCCCCGTCTTCGGACAGCGTTTCCATTCCTTCGACGAAGTCCAGGCCGCCCGGTTCCTCCACCGACCCTGCCCATGTCATGGTACTTGTAAAAGAGAGCACCATGGCAACGGTCAGGATCAGGGAGATTATTTTTTTCAGGTCTCCCCTCATTTTTACCTTCCTTTCCTGTTTTTCCTCAAGTTCCTTCCATTGTTTCACAGTTGACGGGTTAACGTGTCTGATCGTCCGGCGCTGCATCATTGGATGGGTCCATCCGGTTGACGGGCTGCATTGCCGCTTTGCTGCATTGCTGCTTTGCTGCATTGCTGCTTCGCTGCATTGCTGCCGCGCAGGGTTCCTGGGTTTCGCCCTGCATAAAGGCGTTCTCCGGCGGGCCGCGCAGAACAAAAAACGCCTGAAAAAGCCCGCACAAAAGCGCAGGCCTTTTCAGGCGTCTGTTTCCATAACGATGAACAGTTCTTATTGTTTTTCCGATAAAATATGAGCTTGCTTGCTTGCTTGCTTGCTTGCTTGCTTGCTTGCTTGCTTGCTTGCTTGCTTGCTTGAGCATGGAGCCTCCTGCCATTTCTGTCAAGTACTTTTTAAAAAATACCGGGAACGGCAGTCCGATTCATCAGGCATCAGAACTGTCCCCGTCTCCTGCATTAAGAGCATGCAGGATTTTATCCGGGTCGGAAAGACTGTTTTGAGAAGCAATCCGAAGGATCTTACCAACCAGGGCGGGTTCCTCCACAAGGTCATCCGCAATCCTTTCAGCCGACTGCCCTCTCAGTGATTTTTTCAAAATCTGATCAATCAGTTTAAGGAGAGCTCCTTCCCCTCTGCCTTCAGCTTTGCCTTCTGCCCGCCCCTTGTTTCTCTCAACGGTGAGCGTCATTTCCCAGTTCATGAATTCCCTCCTCGTGGCACTGTCCCTCTTGGCGATCTCCACGCTTTTCTGAACCCTGCCGGCGAATGTATCCGCTCCTTCCGGAGGCTTCGTTCCCATGACAAGCCGCAGGAATCCCCAAAGCTCGTCGGAAACCGTTTCTTCTGACAGATCCGCTGCCACGGGCATATTGCTTCCCCTGGGCATCTGAGCAGGGCCGGTTTTGTTTTTTCCCTTTTTCTTTTCGGGGCTGCACGCGGAGGCATTGAGGATGATCTTAGACGTGCCGTCCCCAAGCTCCAGCTCCCTGTCCTCCACGCAGATATTGCGGAAGGTATAGCGGTATCTGTTCCTGTTAAATGGATCGAATTTGGTGATGAAGAGCACGACCGAGTCCCCAAGCTGGTTGTAGTCCTCGCCGGTCTTCAGGATCGTCGTATCCAGCGTGCTGGAATAGAACCTGATGCGGCGCGGGATGTTTTTCTCATCCCTGAGCTGCATTTCAATATTGAAGACACGACCCCTGATGTCGAGGACGCGGATGTCAAGGCGCACGCCTTTGGAATCATAGGAAGCTTTGAGGGCGACTTCCTTCGCCGGTTCGACAAGCTCCGTGATTTCAAATTCCGGAAGGGAAAGCTGTAAAAGCTCCAGAAGAAGGCCCCTGTTCTCGGACATCACCTTCCCGAAGATGAAGGCGTTCCCGATGCCTGCCTTTTCCCATTTCTCCTCGATGCTTTCTGTTTCCGGATATCCTGTTTCAAAATGATCTGCTTCAGGATTTTTCGATTCAGGGTTTTCTGTCACAGGATACTCTGTTTCGGGATTATCATGCTCAGTTTTGTGTGCCCCGCTGTTTTCAGACACAAAAATCAGGTCGTGAGATCCCGATGCCCACTGGGCATCTATACCTGCACAGCCTCCGGGCATGCTGCTGCCATCAATATTGTTGTCTGCTTGTTTTGTCATTTTCCTCCTCCTTGTCCAATTGTCATCATGTCTTTGGAGGGGTTCCGGCGCGTTCTATGTCCCATGGTGTGAAAACATATACTGGATCGCTAAAACATCTGGACGGTTATGCATTAGCGAAATCGTCCCGCCGGAGCCCCATGAAACGGGTTGCTCCGGCGTACAACGACTATCGTTTTGCGCCGGTATGACAAAGCAGAGGGGCGCTTTTTTGAGCGCTGTTTCTACTTTTGCGGTAATTCTTATTCTATCACTTCCGTATGCGCGGGGCAAGGGGCTATTGTAAAGAATCCAGGGTTGTTTCATGAGGGGTTACAGTTCATACACGCCTGAAATACTCAAAGCCAAAACCGCAATGCGGCGCCGGAACCGCCCTGCTGCCGTCTTTTGAAAGCATCGCAGGCTGCGGTCAGCGCGAGGGCGGCGGCAGCGGCGAGGGAGAGAAACAGGGCGGGGTAAAAGCCCACGGGCATGTATCGGGCACGGATCTCATGGGCTCCTTGAGGGACATAGACCGCGCTCAGTCCAAAATCCGCTCTTTCAAGCTCAGCCGGTTTCCCGTCTACTGTCACTGTAAACCCTTCATCATAGGGTATGGAGAAAAACACCAGATTATCTTTCTTCATCAGCGCACGGGCGTGCCAGCCGTTTTTGTCAAAGGAAAATTCAGTGCAGGCACTGTCCCTTCTGTCACGGCAGTGGAGTAAGAACTCCTCGTAAGCCATTTCTCCCGGTTTTGTATCCCTATCCTCCTCCATAAGATGACCATATTTTTCAGCCATCTCATCGGAAAGGATCAGGTCCTTGACCAGGACGCGGTCAGAGATCACACCGTTTTTCAGGCGTCTGTAATTGTCCTGGGTCATGTAGCTTTCAAAACAAAACCCCATCGGTATATAGTTTTTTGTCTCGTAAACATTGTATCCGTTTTCTTCGTTGACCAGCCTGTATCCCTCCATGCCGCCCTGATCCGTATAGCTGTTGTCAGGCACGACCAGAGTATTTTCTATATAATAGCGTACCGACATCACAGCTCTTGCGCCGATCCGTTCGAGGGGCAGGGTCGATTCCACTGTCCTGATCATGCCGATCCCGCGATACCATGTAAATACAGACGGGTGAACAGTGCTCTCGAAGCAGTGCATGGTCGGATATCCCCAGACCATTTCATAGTTTGTCGAGGTTCCGTCCGTCTCGACGCGGGAGAATGGGGCGCCGTCATCTGATGATTCCAGAACAGGCCGCTCTGTCAGCATCTGGCGCTTCCACTTCTCAAAACCTCTGTGGGAGATCAGGGAGGTCCCGTTTTTCAGGACGGTCTTCGTGGATGTCAGACAGCATAACAGGATGAGAAAGATGCAGGCAGCCCGCATAATGACCTGATGAAAATCCGGCCGTTTAAGCAAAGAAGAAGGCCTCCCGGAAAATGTGCTTTTGGCTGCGGGACTAAAAAGTCCGGGCCTTAGCTGCTTCATGGCGACGATCAGCAGCAGGGCTGTCATGCCAAAAATGGTCCCCCTGACTTCAGCCATAAGGAGCTTCCTGTTTTCGGAAACTGCGGTAAAGGACCATCCTCCGTTTTCTTTCACCGGAAGCCAGCACATGAGGATCAATGCACCTGTCATGATCATGGAAAGGACTGCGCCTTTTGTAAAGGCAGTGCTCTCATTTTCTTCAAGCGCTTCCGCCGTCATGCAGGAACAGATCAGGACAGGCATATAAAACCAGCGCGTATAAAAGTTCGCGTTCATTGCAGAAAAGGCAGCGCAGAGAAAGGGAACAAAGGCCATGACGCACAGGCAGGCAGAAAGAGTCTTTTTCCAGCTCTTTTTTCTTTGTATCCAGAATGCAAAAACACCGGCCATGGCAAAACAGGGCAGGTAAAAAGCAAGAGAACCGTTCCTGATGGTATCATTCGAAAACAGAGTCCCCCTCGCGACAAGATCCGGGATCATGAAAAACGATTTCAGGATGGCAAGAGGGGTCGTCGCGTCCGGATATACGATCAGGTCGTAACCGTCCAGCACCTTTGACACACGGGCATTCCCCAGGATCCCTCCGATCGACTGTACCAGGAAGAATGCGCTCAGAAGAAGGCCTGCGGTACCGGACAAAAGGATGTGCAGCAGCTCTTTTCCTGTCCTGACTATACCGTCTGCCTTTGCCCGCCTCACGCCATAGCGCACGATATAGTACAGGATCATGAACAGGATCTGGCCGAAAAAGAAATAATAATTTATGACCGACATCAGGGCAGTCATGAGGGCAAATGCTCTCTCCTCCCGCAGATCTGCGCCCTTTGCTGCAGACCCGATACGAAAAACAGACCTCAGGGAGCTTTTCCGGACAAGGCGGTCAAAGGCGAGCAGGTAGAGAGGGAAAAAAGCTGTTGCGTCGTGGAAATGCTGGAAAACTATATTACAGGACTGAAAGCCCGAAAAAGCATACAGAAAGGCACCGATAAGGGCCGCTCTGTCCGTCTTTGTCTGGGTCCTGATCCAGGTATAAGCAGCGGCAGCCGCGGTCCCGTATTTAAGGGCCATGATGCCGGGCATCATATAGGGAAGCCACTTCTCCGGAAAAGGAACTGTGAGCCAGAAAAAGGGACTCCCCCAGAGATAGAAGGAAAAGGTTCCTCCCATGTTCCCTCCAAGGTCCACAAGAGGATTCCAGAAAAACCTCCCCTCGCGTACCGCCCGGTGCGCGAAGATCAGAAAAGGCACCTGCTGTACATTATAATCCCCGTAATAAAAAAACAGACCGCCGTTCCTTAAACAAACAGGAAGGACTGCAAGCAGATAAAGCAGCAGTCCCCCCAGAAATACCAGTCCTGTAGGAATTTTATTTTTTGAAGCAATCACTGAATTCATGACACCTTTAAACAAAACAGCTAAAAGCTGTACAGCTCTTTTCCATTATTCCTCAGGGTTTCCGGATGGATCCGGTATTTCAGCCTGGCCCTTCTTTCTGGACGAGCTTTTTTGGGGAGCTTTCACCTTTTTCTCTGTCGGCTCCTGTATTTTGTCAATATCATCCTTGCCGACAGGACCCTGATAAGACTTCATTCTTCCGAAAACGATATCGTAGCCGTCGTTTCCGTATATCAGAGAGCGGTTTACCCGGCTGATGGTGGCGGTGGATGCTCCGGTCTTTTCCGCGATCCTCAGATAAGTATCTTTCTTTTTCAGCATGGAAGCGACTTCAAATCTCTGAGACAGTGACAGGAGCTCGTTGACAGTGCAGAGATCTTCAAAAAACAAAAAACACTCTTCTTCTGTCTCGAGTGTGAGAATCGCTTCAAAAAGGCGGCAGACCGCTTCTGTCCTTATTTTTTTATTCATGGACTTCCTCCAAATATCAGATCGTAATATCGATATCAGATCATCCCTGCTGCCCGGGGGATCGCTCCGCCCGGATATTTAAACACATTGTACCTATTTTAACATTTTAAAACGTTGAAGTAAAGAAGCAAAAACCACCATTCTCATAATAAATCATCTTTTTTCTGGTCAAAGCACAGTCAATAGCCTGTACATCTTGCATTTATTATACATTCAAAAATAACACTTTACATTTATTTCTCCATATGCTATTTTAATTTTGCACAAAAGATATTTGCATTGTCAATTGTGCGCTATACATATTCTATATTTACATTTATTTGGAGGTGCCAGCAATGAGCAAAGGAACTGTCAAATGGTTCAATAATCAGAAGGGCTTTGGTTTTATTTCTGATCCCGATGGAAATGATGTTTTCGTACATTTCAGCGGAATTAACCAGGAAGGCTTTAAATCTCTTGAAGAAGGCGAAGCAGTCGAGTACGATGTTGTACAGGGGCAGAAGGGTCCTCAGGCTGTTAACGTAACAAAGATCTGATCTTCCCGTTCTGAAAAGCAGGAATCTCAATTTATGTGATCCACATAAAAGCGATCATCTTTATAAATCGGCTTGAAATCGAAAAACCGGCGCACTGAAAACAGAACAGTGTGCCGGTTTTTTGCTGCCATGCAGTTTAAAAGCCTCCCCGGCTCCTACTGTGGGCCCGGGTGCGAAAGTCGAAGGGCCTGCGACGAGAGAAGGTCAAGATCAAGATCTCCGCCAAATATTGACAGGGCGCTTCCGACTGTTACATCCAGAGTCCCGCCGGAAAGAGCGGCGGCACGGGCAAGGTCTGTGTAAGCATGGACGCCCCCTGCATAGGTCACCGGAAAACCGCTTTTTTTGCAAAAATCACCCAGAATCCCTGCGAGCTCCTCCTGGATCCCGCTGCGTTTTCCCTCCACATCTGCCGCATGGATCAGGAACTCATCGCAGGACAGGCTGAGTTTTTCCAGCTGCTTTTGTGTAACTTTCAGGCTCGTCTCCCTCTGCCATCTGTTTGTGACGACCACAAAAGCTCCCTCCGGTGTTTTCTTACAGCTCAGATCCAGGACCAGCCTCTTTTTCCCGACAGCCGATATCATCTTTTCCAGCCGCTTTTCATCAAGCATCCCGTCCCTGAATACATATGAAGTGACGATCACATGCGAGGCGCCTGCGTCGAGAAAGTCCGACGCGTTTTCCGGATCGATCCCTCCGCCGACCTGCATACCGCCGGGGAAGGCCGAGAGTGCCTTAAGTGCCTGTGCTTTGTCGGCATTATAGGCTTCTGGGTCGGATGCCGCACTGTCGAGCAGGATGATGTGGCCCCCGAAAAGACCTTTTTCCTTATATAAGCAGGCATAATCCACTGCGCCTTTTTGGGAGACAAAATTTTCTATGACGGCCTGACCGTCTCTGATCGAACCTCCGACGATCTGTTTGACGCGTCCTCTGTGAAGATCGATGCACGGACGAATTCTCATATACAGCCTCTTTCTTTTCCTTAAAAACATCTGCTTCTTTATACGACCGTTCTGCCCTGCAAAAAAGAGGGCAGGCTTTAAGCTCCTGCAAATCTCAGGATTCCCGGTAAATCTTCGCCAGGCAGGGATCCTGGCACACTGCCGTTCACAATGTGACAGACTATAAAAAACAGCACCGGACTATCCCGGTCCGGTGCTGTTCAGATTATATTTCCGGCATGTCAGGAAAGAACATCCTGCATGGTGTAGAAGCCTGCAGGTTTTCCCGCAAGGAATTTCGCGGCTTCAACCGCTCCCTTGCCGAAAACGGCCCGGCTGTAAGCTCTGTGTGAAAAGGTGATTACTTCATCCTCCCCGGCAAAGATCACGTCATGGTCTCCGACGATCGTGCCGCCGCGGACTGCGGAAATGCCGATTTCCTTTACAGGACGTTTCTGGCGTCTGCCGCTGCGGTCGTAAACATATTCATAGGAATTTTCCAGCGAATCGTTGATACAGTCCGCAAGGGCAAGAGCCGTACCGCTGGGAGCGTCGATCTTGGCCTTGTGATGCTTTTCGACGATCTCGATGTCAAACCCCGCCGCGGCAAGCCTGGGCGCGGCCTGTGAAAGAAGGTTCTCGAGAAGGTTGATGCCAAGGGACATATTCGCGCTCTTTAAGACCGCCACCTTTTCCGATGCTTCCTTCAAAAGCGACATCTGTTCCTCTGACAGGCCTGTCGTGCAGACGACTGCGGGGATCTTTCTGTTCATACAGGATGCAAGAAGAGCGTCCATAGCAGATGCAGTGGAAAAATCGATGACGACGTCCGCCTCTTCCCTGCAGTCGGCAGGCGACTGATAGACCGGGAAGTCCGCATAGGCGCTCCCGAACGCGTCGATACCCGCTACAATGCGCGCCTCAGGATCCCTGGATACAATGTCGGCAATGATATGTCCCATGCGGCCGCAGGCTCCATGGAGTATAATATTGATCATTTTTTTCTCCTATGGCCGCTCGTAAGAGCGGCAGCGCGAGGAGAAAGCCCGGAACGGGTTTCTCCCAAAGCGATCAGGCAATTTGAGCCGCACAGGCGGCACTTATGTTTTCGTTATCAGAAGATCTGTCCGAATTCCCGCATCAGTCTCAGGAAATCAGTCCGAAATCCCTCATCGCCCGGGCAAGTTTTTCAGCATGTTCCTCTTCCATCTCGGTGAGGGGCATGCGCAGGGGGCCTGCATTGAATCCCATCAGGTTAACGGCCTTTTTCACAGGGATCGGATTGACCTCGGAGAAAAGGTTCCTGAAGAGGTCGTAGGTATCTCTCTGAATTTTAGCTGCGCCCGCGACATCGCCCTTTTCAAATTTTTCGCACATATCGTGCACTGCCCTGGGAGCAATATTGGAGACGACGGAAATAACACCGATGCCTCCCATGGACATGAGCGGCACGACCTGGTCGTCGTTTCCGGAATACAGATCGATATTGCCGTCCGTGAGGGTCATGAGCTTGACGATCTGACCGATATCCCCGCTCGCTTCCTTGATCCCGACGATATTGGGGACATCCCTGACGAGCTGGGCGACAGTCTCGGGAACGATATTTCCGCCTGTGCGGCTGGGAACATTATAAAGGATGACAGGACATCCCGCCGCCGCTTCCGCGACCATTGTAAAGTGCTTCACAAGGCCCTTCTGGGTCGCCTTATTATAATAGGGATGGATGACCAGCAGGCCGTCCGCGCCGTATCCCGCGAGTTCGGCAGAGAGGTTCATTGCCGTCTGCGTGCAGTTGGAGCCGCTTCCTGCTATGACCGGTACGCGTTTCTTTGTATAGTCGATACAGAACCTGCAGACATCAAGGTGCTCCTTTTCCGTCATAGTTGCAGCCTCGCCCGTGGACCCGCAGACGACGATGGCGTCCGTGCCGTTCTCGATCTGGAAATCTATAAGCTCAGCGAATGCGTCGTAATTGACGGAATAATCATCTTCCTTAAAAGGAGTAACGATCGCAACTGCCGCATTTTTAAATACTGCCATGATAAAACCTCCAAAAATAATTACTTCCGCCGGTTATAAATATCAATTAAACCGCATATTTTTTAAATCTTACCGTGCTGATCTGCGAGATCTCGTCCACAAAAGAACAAAGCTCACCGCTCATAACGCGGCCGGTAAATATGACCTGTGTCGCGCCTCTGTGGCTCACCAGCTCACGCAGCTCATCCACCGAGATGATTCCGTTGTCAATCACGCCCAGCACTTCATCCAGGATCAGTATATCGCATTCTCCCGTCGCCAGGACCTTCCTGGCAAAGCCCAGGCTGTTGCGAATACATGAAACGTCATCCTGCTGCTGTTCAATAGGACGCTCATCAAAATCCTTATCTGATTTTTCGAACCGGAAAATCTTAATGTCTGGCTCCATCCGCTTGCAGAAAATCGATTCTGCCAGTCCTTTTCCCTTAAGGAACTGAATAATGACGGCTGTTCTTCCATCTGCCGCAGCATCCAGCGCCATTCCGAGGGCGGCTGCCGTCTTTCCTCTACCCTCACCGGAAAAAACGGTGATCTTCCCTTCTTCCATTGAAATACCTCAGTGGTGTATTACCATTCAACCATGATATTGCAGCTATTACAGTACAATAACATGTTTTTCCATGAATGTAAAATGAATTTTCCAGCAGGGCCGCCTGACCTTGTCCGGCAAGGGTCGGATTCTCTTTTCGTCTCTTACATTCTTTCGGGTGCGCTAAAGCCCAGGACATCGATGCACTGCGACAGGACGCGCTCTGTAAGGCACAAAAGGGCAATCCAGCCCTCTCTCTTTGCGGCATCCTGCTCCGTGAGGATACGGGTGGAATGGTAGAAGGTATTGAAGTCATTCGACAGCTGGTAGATGTAGGCGCATATCCTGTGGGGCGCGATATCCGCAAAAGCGCCCTCCATCATGGCATTGAAGCCGGCAAGGTCCATCATGAGCTTCTTTTCCACCGGGCCGGAGGGGATCCCGACAGCAAGAGCCTCCAGGTCCTTAGCGCCCTCTTCCTTCAGATAGCGGGTAATAATGGACCGCATGCGGACGATCGTGTACAGGATATAAGGGCCTGTGTCTCCCTCGAAGGAGGTAAATTTGTCAATATCAAAAATATAGTCCTTAGAAGCCTGGTTGGAGAGATCGCCGTATTTGAGGGCTGCGAGCGCGACCTGCCTGGCCGTCCTTTCGGCCTCTTCCCCTGGGATCTCGGGGTTTGTGCTGATCTTGGACAGCATTTCCTCCCCGATCTCCGCGATCAGGGACTCCAGGCGCATGACGCCGCCCTCTCTTGTCTTGAAGGGCTTGCCGTCCTTCCCGTTCATGGTGCCAAAACCGATGTGGACGAGCTTTGTTGAATCATCCACAAGGCCGCATTTTCTGGCAGCCCGAAAGACCTGTTTAAAGTGAAGCTCCTGCCGCTTGTCGGTGATGTAGATGATGCGGTCAGGGTGATAGGTCTCCACTCTCTCCTTTATGGTCGCAAGGTCCGTCGTCGTGTACAGGGAAGCTCCGTCGGATTTGAGGATGATGCAGGGCGGAATTTCCTTTGTATCCGTCTCCTGAGAAACGTCCACGACCAGGGCCCCCTGGCTTTCGTAGGCACAGCCGCTCTTTTTCATTTCCTCGACCATGCCGGGAATGACCGGATGCACACTTGCCTCGCCATTCCACAAATCAAAGGAGACGTCCAGGTTCTCGTAATTTCTCTTCATATCCGCGACGGAGACCTCGACGATCTTCTGCCAGAGGGCATAGAGGCCGCGCTCCCCCTCCTGCAGCCTGCGGGTATTGTCCATGGCCTCCGCATAGTAGGAAGAGTCTGTCTTGGACTTTGCGCTGGCAAAAGGATAGATCTCCTCGAGCTCCGAAACCGTAAAAGGAGCCTGCTCAGGATAATCCCCTGTATAAGAAGGGTCAAAATACGGAAGGTTGGGTACACGCTTTTTGAGCTCTGTGATCACCAGACCCATCTGGAGGCCCCAGTCGCCCAGGTGTATGTCACCGATCACCTCTTCTCCGTGGAAGCGGGCGATCCTCTTTACCGACTCCCCGATCACGGCGCTGCGCAGGTGACCCACATGCAGGGGTTTTGCCACATTCGGTCCGCCATAGTCGAGGATGATCCGCTCCGGCTTTTCGGGAAGAGGCATGCCCAGCCTGCTGTCGCCGGCCATATTACGCAGATAGGACTGCAGGAAGGACTCACTTACGTCCAGGTTGAGGAAACCGGGCTTAACGACCTCCGCCTTTTTAAATACTTCGGAGCCTGTGCCGCCGTTTTTCGCCGCAAGTGCCTTCGCCACATCCTCCGCGATCATAAAGGGAGCCTTTTTATACCGCTTTGCCCCCGCCATCGCACCGTTACACTGGTATTCACATAAATCCGGGCGGTTGGAAACTGTCACGCGCCCCAGCGCACTGTCGTACCCGGCTTCCTCAAAAGCCGATGCCATTTCCTGCGATATCAGTTCCAGAAACTGTTCCATACTCCTGTCATTCCTCCCCTCAGGTACGAAGCCGAAAAGTTATCAATTGGTTAATAATGGCAAATACCCTCTTTTTTGTCAAGCTGTTGTCAGGATACAGGCTGCATAACCACTAAATATGAATATTATTCTGTTTTGAAAAGACGCAGCCGCAGTAGTTCTGCCGGTAGAGGTCAAACTGCCTGGACAGCTCGATCGAGCGTTTATAGCCATCCTTCTTCTTAAAATCCGATGGAAGCCACTTTACACCGTATTCATCAGCCAGGCGCTGCCCGATCCCGTTGAGGACCGCCGCGTTTTTCAGGGGGCTGATGGTAAGGGTGGTTGTAAAGAAGTCAAAGGCTCCCTCTTCCTCTTTTGTGGAGGCTTTCATCTTTGTGGAGGTTTCCACGTCTGTGGAGGTTTCCACGTTTGTGGAGGCTTCCACATCTGTGGAAGCTGCCGCCTTTGTGGAGGCTTCCACATCTGTGGAAGCTGCCGCCTTTGCAGAAGCTGCCGCTTTCGCGGCGGCGCGCAGGCGCATCTCAAAGCAGACAGCGCAGCGTGCGCCGCCCTCCGGGCAGCCCTCAAGGCCCCGGACAGCTTCAAGCCATTCCTGCGGGTCGTAGGGAGCTTCGAGGATCTCGATCCGCTTTGCCTTAGCTGTCGAGTGCATGCCTGAAAATTCCTGCTCTTTTACCTGTCTGTTATATTCCGCGATCAGGCGCTTTTCCTCCTCCAGACGCTTTGTATATTCCTCCGGCTCCGTAATGTTCGGATTATAGAAAAAGACCGTCAAATAAAAATGCTCGCGCAGAAACTCCATACAGTGGCTTGAACACGGAGCGCAGCAGCTATGTAAAAGCAGGCGGGGGGCTTTCCCGCCTGCTTTGGATATCTGCTCGATGATCTGCTGCGTCTGTCTGTTGTAATTTTCTTTCTTATCCATAGATCGATCCCGGGCGTCTTCCGCCCTGTTTCGGGTGTCCTTTTTATTATTTTATTATTCGTTCAACTCAGGTTTTTTCCGCTGAGAAACGCGCAGAAACACCTCGGATCCAGCGCACCGTGAACAGTAACCATTATACTTTTGTTCTGATCACTGCGTCTCTGCCTCATAGATAAGCTCTCCGAGAATCCGGAACAGGTGCTCCGATTCGACGGGCTTTGTGAGGTGGGCGTTCATGCCGGCCTGGAGCGAGCGCTGGACGTCTTCGTCGAAGGCGTTGGCGGTCAGGGCGATGATGGGGATCTTCTTTGCGTCCGGACGCTTAAGAGCTCTGATGGCGGAAGCGGCTTCAAGTCCGTCCATGACAGGCATCCGGATGTCCATGAGGATGGCGGAATATTCGCCGGGCCTGCTGTTTTTGAACATCTCGAGGGCGATCCTGCCGTTCTCGGCGTGGTCTGCCTCCGCGTCCTCCATGGAGAGGATGTCCATCATGATCTCGGCGTTGATCTCTGTATCCTCCGCGAGAAGGATGCGCCTTCCCTCCAGGTCTGCGCGCTTCTTCTCGCTGAAAATGCCGAGGTTGTTGCGGCGGGCTATATGCTGAAATTCCTGCAGGACGTTAGATACGAAGAGAGGCTTTGAAATAAAACCGTCTATGCCGGCTTCCTGCGCCTTCTGGATGATCTCGTCCCAGTTGTAGGCTGTCAGCATAATGACCGTGGTCTCGCTGCTGTAGGACTTTCTAATCTCCTTTGCTATTTCAAGGCCGTCATGCCCGGGCATTTTCCAGTCGAGCAGGACAAGATTGTAGGGCTCCTGCTTCAGATGCCGGACCTCCATCATGCGCAGGGCTTCCTCCCCGCCAAGGCTTATGTCGGTCCGTATGCCGGCCGCGTTCAGGACCATCCTGGCATGCTCCGCCGAGACCTCCTCGTCATCCACGACCAGGACGCGGAGCCTGGAAAGATCGACAAGATTGTTGAGGTTCTTGTCCTGGTTTTCTGCGTTTTTGAGGGTAATCGTCACGGTGAACTCGGTTCCGACGCCCTTTTCCGACTCCACATGGATGGTGCCGTTCATCATCTCCACGATGTTCCTGGCGATGGCCATGCCCAGCCCGGTGCTTCCGAACTTATTCCTGGTGCTGCTGTCCTCCTGGGAAAACGCGTCGAAAATTCTCGGGATGTATTCCTTGTCCATCCCTATTCCGGTATCTCTGATCTTGAACCTCAGCGTGGACTGATCCTCAAAGGAAGCAGTCTTCTCTATGGTCATTGTGACGTTTCCCGGCGCCTCGGTAAACTTGATCGCATTGGAAAGTATGTTGATGAGGACCTCTTTCAGCTTCGTGTCGTCGCCTATATAGTTGTCATCCACGTGGCTGAGCATCCTGCACTCGTACTTGAGCCCCTTGCCGGAGCACTGCGACATGACCATGGTATTGATCTGTTCGAGCATCTGCCTGAAGGAGAACTCCTCCCTGCGAAGGACCATGCGCCCCGCCTCGATGCGGCTCATGTCAAGGATATCATTGATGAGTCCGAGAAGATGGCGGGCGCTCCCTCCGATCTTTTCCAGATAGTCCCGCGTCTGCTTCGTGAGCTTTTCGTCCCTAAGGGCCAGGGTGTCAAGGCCGATAATGGCATTCATGGGAGTCCTGATCTCGTGGCTCATATTGGAGAGGAAAGCAGTCTTTGCCCTGTTCGCCTCCTCGGCCAGGGTAAGCGCTTCAGCCAGGGCTTCGTTTTTCGCCATCGCGTCGCGCATCTCCGCGTCGATCACGGTAAATCCCAGGCCTATGGCGTGGACCATGTGGTCATCCCGCTCCTCAGCCCGGCGCACGCCGGCTATGCGGATCATCTCGTAGTACTGGCGTCCGTCCCGCTCCGCAAGATAGCGGTAGGCGATGATGGGTTCTGTGGACAGCTTGTCCCGGATATTGTCCGGGTCGATGAAACTGAGAAAGCCCTCGCGGTATTTTTCTGTTATGTAATTCTCCGCATACCAGGTAAAGCGTTCAAGATAGGGAAAATGGATGCC
>DEPS01000047.1:15405-37562 GCA_002358875.1 Lachnospiraceae bacterium UBA3386
GCCGTGATCATGCTGTTTGCCAGTGTCGTGGTATGGGTGATATACTCCCGCAGGCTGTCACGCAGGACGGAGATCCGCCTGCCCAGAGCCTGAATGTCATCAGCTTTTTCAGTTTCGGCAGCCTGCCCGCCCAGGTTACCGCTCCTGTGGTCTGTGTCTGATATACCTTCAGGGTCTGTCTCCTCTCCTTCTTTCTCGGAATACTCTTTTGTCAAAAGGTCCAGGTCATTGGCGATCTCTCCCACGTTTGCCTTGATGGCTTCCATCTCCCGCTTGAACTGGTCTGTCAGAAAGATCGTGATCATGATCCCGGCAGTAAGAAAAATGATGCAGGAGATCACGATGGTCTGCTGGCTGCGGTTGATCTGCTCATCATACCATGCAGCGTTGAAGTCAGCCGTGACGACCCCGGCTACTTTACCTTCAGAGTCAAATACCGGGCTGAAGGCGCTGTAAAACCGTCCCCAGGCATCTTCATAGGGTTCCTCGTCAACAGATGGGGTTCCCTGACTCGCCTGATAGAGGGCATCTGTATAGACCACGGGCGAGCCGAACTCTCCCGGATCCACAGGGTCGGTATCGATCCCGAAGGTAAAGGTCCCGTCCCCCATATCCCGGACATAATAGATGTAGTCCAGATTTATGTTGTCACGGAAACGGACCAGCGTGTTATAGACAGACTTATATTCCGGAGTATCCTTATCTTCGGCAGTAAGTCTGTCCAGAACGTCGCCGTCCAGCATGGCGGCAGCCGTATTGACAATATCCAGCATGCGCTCATTAATCTGGATCTTTGTTGACACGCGGGCCTGATGGACCAAAATGGTGCCGAGTGCCGGATAGGTAGTGAGCATAAAAAGAGAGATCAATATGATCGCTTTCATACGCAGGCTGATTTTCTTTCCTGTTTTCATATCAGTCTCCCTCATCCGCCCCTTCGGGGCACCTTTTAAAGCCGCTGCCATGGCAGTGGCTTTTATTTTACCCTTACCCTCATCCGCCCCTTCGGGGCACCTGAATCACTTAAAGTATTTCACGCCGGCTTCAAAGAGGCGCATGTCCTGGTCTCCCTCGATATTGAGGTTGACGAAGCGGCCGCTGCGCTCGCAGTGGACCATCTTGCCGAAGACACGGCCGTCCGGGGATGTGATTCCCTCGATGGCCCCGTAGGAACCGTTGATGTTCCATTCTTCATCCATGGAGACAGCTCCGTCGGGATCGCAGTAACGGGTCGCGATCTGGCCGTTCTCCTCCAGCTTTTTGATCCATTCCACAGGTGCGACGAATCTGCCCTCGCCGTGGGAGGCGGGGTTTACGTAGACGCCGCCCGGCTCCGCCAGGGCCAGCCAGGGGGATTTATTGCTGCAGACCTTTGTATAGGCCATCTTGGAAATATGGCGGCCTATGGTGTTGTAGGTGAGGGTCGGGGACTGGCCGTCCTGTCCGACGATCCTTCCGTGGGGAACAAGGCCAAGCTTGATCAGGGCCTGGAAGCCGTTGCAGATGCCAAGAGCCAGGCCGTCCCGTTTTTCCAAAAGGTCGGTGACCGCTTCCTCGATGACGGCGTTGCGGAAGGCCGTCGCGAAAAACTTGGCGCTTCCGTCCGGTTCGTCGCCCGCGGAGAAGCCGCCGGGGAACATGATGATCTGGGCACTTCTGATCGCTTCTGCAAAAGCCGCCGCGGAGTCCCGGATGTTTTCGGGAGTCAGGTTGGTGAAAATCCGTGTGACGGTCTTTGCTCCCGCGCGCTCAAAAGCCGCGGCTGTGTCGTATTCGCAGTTGGTGCCCGGGAAAACCGGGATGAATACTGTGGGCTGGCCGATCTTGTGCGTGCAGACGGCGATCCGGCCGCCGGTATAGACCGGGGCTTCGATCTTCGGTGCATCCGGAACATCGGCGCTCTTGGAAGGGAATACCTTCTCCAGGGGCTTTTTCCAGGCGGCAAGCATCTCATCCAGGCCGATCCTCTCATCCTGGAAGATAAATTCGGCGTCTTCGCTGTCGGTAACGGTCCCGACCACTCTCCAGTCAAAGCCTTCCGCATCCGCAAGGGAAGCCACATCATCCGGGGACATCTCTACCAGAAGATCTCCCATGGCATTCCTGAACAGGTCCTTAAGACGCAGCTTGTCAACGAAGGCCACGCCGTAGCCGTTGCCGAAGGCCATCTTGGCGGCAGCAGGCAGGATGCCGTAACCGTCAAGGGCGTAGGCCGCGCAGATCTTGTCCTGGCGCATAAGCGATGTGGCGACCTCGTACATGTGCATTACATCGTCATAGACCGGGACGTCAAATTCGTCCTTTTCAATGCGAAGCTGTACAAGGACATCTCCTCTTCTCTTTAATTCGGGCGTCACGACCTGCTGAGCCTTCGCGACATCGACCGCAAAGGATACGAGCGTGGGCGGGACGTCAATGTCGAGCCCTTTTTCCCTGAAGGTTCCGGACATGGAGTCCTTGCCGCCGATTGAGGCCAGGCCGAAGCCGATCTGGGCGTCATAGGCGCCAAGAAGTGCCGTAAAGGGCTGGCTCCAGCGGGAGGGCTCCCCGGACATGCGTCCGAAGTATTCCTGGAAAGTGAAATGAAGGTCCTTATAGCTTCCGCCCGAGGCCACGATCTTGGACATGGACTGGGTCACAGCGTAGATGGCGCCGTGATAGGGGCTCCAGGAAGACAGATAAGGGTCAAAGCCGAAGCTCATCATGGAGACCGTGTCCGTCGTGCCATGAAGGACGGGCAGACGGGCGGTCATGGCCTGGGTGGCAGTCAGCTGATAGCGGCCGCCGAAAGGCATGGTGACCGTCGCCGCGCCGATGCTGGAGTCAAACATCTCCACAAGGCCCTTCTGGGAGCATACATTGAGGTCGGACAGGGAAGCCTTCACAGCCTCGGAGAAGGAAGGTTTCTCCTCCTGCAGGGCTTTCTCCACGGCTTCCGACGCCGTCTTTTTAAAATAGTTGTCCTCCTCGGCGGGCATAAGCACCTCGACATCCGCCTCCTGGTGGGCGCCGTTGGTATCGAGGAAGGAGCGGGCGATATCCACGATGGGCTTTCCGCGCCATTTGAGGACAAGCCGGGGCTCTTTGGTGACATGAGCCAGAGGAGTCGCTTCCAGGTTCTCCTCAGCTGCGTATTCAAGGAATCTTTCCTCGTCCTCGGGGGCTACTACGACCGCCATGCGCTCCTGGGATTCGGAGATGGCAAGCTCAGTGCCGTCCAGGCCTTCATATTTTTTGGGGACAAGATCAAGATTGACCTCGAGGCCGTCAGCCAGCTCGCCTATGGCGACAGAGACACCGCCTGCGCCGAAGTCATTGCATTTTTTGATCAAATGGGCTGCTTCAGGCCTGCGGAAGAGGCGCTGGAGCTTGCGCTCGGTGGGAGCATTGCCCTTCTGAACCTCCGCGCCGCAGCTGGTCAGGGATTCCTGCGTGTGCGCCTTGGAGGAGCCGGTCGCGCCGCCGATGCCGTCGCGTCCTGTGCGTCCGCCGAGCAGTATGATCACATCGCCGGGCTCTGGGGAGATCCTCTGGACATTTTCGCGCGCCGCGGCGCCCATGACAGCCCCGATCTCCATGCGCTTTGCCAGATAGCCGGGGTGGTAGATCTCCGTCACCTGGCCTGTCGCGAGGCCGATCTGGTTTCCATAGCTGGAATAGCCGTCCGCCGCTCCGATGACCAGCTTTTTCTGGGGAAGTTTGCCCGGGATCGTTCTTGAAACGGGGACAGTGGGATCCGCCGCACCCGTCACACGCATGGCCTGATAGACATAGCCGCGCCCCGAGAGCGGATCGCGGATGGCTCCGCCCAGGCAGGTCGCCGCGCCGCCGAAGGGCTCGATCTCAGTGGGATGATTGTGGGTCTCATTTTTAAAGAAAACAAGCCATTCCTCGGTCCGGGGGCCATCGCCATAATCGACCTCAATGGGAACGACCACGGAGCAGGCATTATTTTCCTCCGACTCCTCCATATCTGTAAGCTTTCCGTCGGCCTTTAGCTTCTTCATGCCCATGATGGCGAGATCCATAAGGCAGACCGGCTTGTCCGTCCTGCCTGCATACATCTCGGCACGGGTATCCGCATAGCTCTGCCAGGTCGTCTCGATGGGCGTCCTGTAATAGCCGTCCTGGAAGGAGATATTTTTGAGCTCTGTGGAAAATGTCGTGTGGCGGCAGTGGTCGGACCAGTAGGTGTCCAGCACGCGGATCTCCGTGATCGTGGGATCCCTCTGCTCCAGTTTGGAAAAATGCTCCTGAATGAATTCAAAATCCGCAAAGGTCATTGCAAGACCCAGGGAATCGTAAAGCTTTTTCAGCTCATCCCGGGGTATCGAAATAAATTTATCGAGGATCTGCACATCTTCAGGATCCGGATACTCCGCGCGCAGAGTGTCCGGCTTTTCCATTCCTGTCTCCCTTGAATCCACAGGGTTGATACAATAGGCCCGGATCCTGTATTCGTCCTGATCTGTCAGATTTCCCTCAAGAAGATAGGTAACGGCCGTGCGGACCGTCGGCTTTTCCTCTGCATTTAAAAACTGCAGACACTGTTCGGCGCTGTCCGCCCTCTGGTCGAACTGCCCGGGCAGAGCTTCAACGGAAAAGACCCTTGTCCCTTCCGGGATCTCGATCTTTTCCCTGTACAGGGTATCTACGGGGGGCTCGGAAAACACCGTTCTGCATGCTTTTTCAAAGGTCTCATCGGAAATATTCTCAACATCGTACCGGATCAGGATCCGGACGCCTTTGATCGCCCCGATTCCCAAAAAGCCTTTGATGTCCTCCTTAAGCTTCCTCGCCGCAACGGCATAGGGCTCCTTTTTTTCGACATAAACGCGTCTAACACCGCTCATCCTGTTCTCCTCATTTTTTGCTTATTATCAAAGCTCCGCGCGCAGAGCATCGACCATATCCAGCTTCTCCCAGGGAAGGTCGATGTCCGTTCTGCCAAAGTGCCCGTATGCAGCTGTCTGACGATAGATCGGTCTCCTCAGATCAAGATCGCGGATGATGGCCGCCGGGCGCAGGTCAAAGTGCTTCATCACGATCTCCGCAAGCCGTTCGTCCGGCAGCTTTCCGGTCCCGAAGGAATCCACCAGAACTGAAACGGGTTTTGCCACACCGATGGCATAGGCCAGCTGCAGCTCGCACTTGTCTGCAAGGCCCGCCGCGACCAGATTCTTGGCGGCATGCCTTGCCGCGTACGCCGCCGAACGGTCCACCTTGGTCGGATCCTTGCCGCTGAAGGCGCCGCCGCCGTGACGGGCATATCCCCCGTAGGTGTCGACGATGATCTTGCGGCCGGTCAGTCCCGAATCTCCTTTGGGACCTCCGATCACGAAGCGTCCGGTGGGATTGATCAGAATCCTGGTCTGTTCATCGATCAGGGCGGGATCGACCACCGGCCTGATGACCTGGTCGATGAGCCCGGAACGTATCTCTTCAAGCGTCACGTCCGGATCGTGCTGGGTGGAGATCAGGATGGTATCTATGCGCTTTACCTTGTCCCCGTCGTATTCCACCGTCACCTGGGTCTTGCCGTCCGGGCGCAGGAAGGGAAGCGTCCCGTCCTTTCTCACCTGAGTAAGCCTTCTGGCAAGCCTGTGAGCCAGTGCGATCGGCATGGGCATATATTCGGGCGTCTCATTGCAGGCAAAGCCGAACATGATGCCCTGGTCTCCCGCGCCGATCTCATCCAGGGGATCCTTTTTGTTCTCCCCGGGATCCTTTTCATTTTCCCCGGCTTCCTCCCTGTATTCCAGCGCATTGTCGACGCCCATGGCTATGTCCGGGGACTGCTCGTCGATGGAGGTCATGACAGCGCAGGTTTCGCCGTCAAAGCCGTATTTTGCCCTGTCATATCCGATGTCTGTGATGACTTTGCGGACTATGGAGGGGATATCAACATAGCAGCTCGTGCTGATCTCTCCCATAACCATGGCATAGCCGGTGTTGACCGTCGTCTCCGCCGCGACACGCCCGTAAGGATCCTTTTCCAGGATCGCGTCCAGGATGGCGTCAGAGATCTGGTCGCAGATCTTGTCCGGATGCCCTTCTGTCACAGACTCGGAAGTAAAAAGCTTCTTCAATATTCTTCTCCCTTCTTTTTTCTTTTATCCCTTATACAGCTCCCTCGTGCTTTAACACTACGGAGATTGTTTTGATCAGTATCTGAAAATCCAGTTCCGGCGTCCAGGTCTCGATATATTCCCTGTCCAGACGGACGACTTCCTCAAAATCTGTAATCTCGCTGCGCCCGCTGATCTGCCACAGGCCGGTGATGCCCGGCTTTATGCTCATTCGCACCCTGTGGCGGGGATCATATTTCTCCCACTCATCCACCGTAGGCGGCCTTGTTCCCACCAGGCTCATGTCCCCTTTCAGGACATTCCAGAACTGGGGAAACTCATCGAGAGAGGTATTGCGGATAAAGTTTCCGATTCCGGCCGGCCGTCCTTTTTTATCTTTCTTTTCACTGCCTATGATGCGGGGATCGTCGTCCATCTTGAACATCATTCCGTCCTGGATCTTGTTCTGCGACATCAGGGCTTTCTTGCGCTCCTCCGCGTCCATGTACATGCTTCTGAATTTATACATCCGGAATTTTTTTCCGTTTTTACCAATTCTTTCCTGGGAAAAAAAGATCGGACCGGGAGACTTGTAGTAGATGATCGGCGCGATCACGACAAATATCATTCCCGTCAGGATACAGCCCACAATACCGCCGGCGATATCAACAGCTCTTTTGAATGCCAGATCCCTGATCGATACGATGCGCAGACTGTTGGTCAGTACCTTGTAGTTGCCGATCTTCTCCACCTCCTGCACACCCCAGCGGTTTTCATTGAGGGCTGAAATGCAGTAATGGACGGTAATACCCATATTCAGAAGGCTGTCGACCATGTCGATGGGATAGGGAAGATTGTCCGGCTGATAGAGAAATATTTCGTCCACCCAGTGCCTGCTGATATAAAAAAGGATGTTCTCCCCCCTGCCAAGGATCGGGATCCCGTTCAGCTCCCTGGAATCAGCGGAAGCCTGATCCATCAGGATAATTCCGGAAATGAAATAATCGTGGAAGGAATTGTCCGAGAGGTTACTGATCACCTCGTCCATCAGATGGCTGGAGGTGATGACCATCATCGACCTCTGTCCCTTCTTGTCCTTGCGCATGTCCAGCACCCGCTTTTTGTTCATCTGCCGGACGAAAAAGGACATAAACAGGAACATCACAGCCGTTATACCTGTCAGAAGACGGGAGATCATGTAAATCTGGTGTACCGAGAACAGATAAACCAGGTTCAGGAGCTCGACGGAGACAATATAACGAAAGACGCTTATCAGTTCCATCGCTGTTCCTCTGCGCAGAACATTTTTGTAGCTCTCCGAGAAGAGGACAACGATCAGCTGACAGAGTAAATAGACGATCGCCTGGTATCGAAACAGAACCATCTTATATGGGTTGGAAATTCCGCGAAGTATCCAGAAGCTGAAAATAAAGCACAGCTGAAAGACCGCAAGATCCAGTATCATGAAGTCAAAGTGCTTCATCCAGCCTTTTTTCTCTTTTTTATACATATAAAATAATACCCCATGCCGCAGCGCGCAGGCGCGAAGGCACCCGAGGCGTTTTTGCGATGGCAAAAACGGCATATTATGATTCTTATATCCGGCAGCCGGGCGCGTTTTTTCAGTTTATCATTCAACCGTGACACTCTTGGCAAGGTTTCTGGGCTTATCAACATCCAGACCCTTAGCCACACTGACATAGTATGCCATAAGCTGCAGTGAAATGATCCCGAGGCTGTTGGCAAAGTGAGGATCTGTCCTTGGTACATAGACTGTAAAGTCCACGGTATCCTCCACGCTGTAGTATCCGTAGGAGGTAAGTCCCATCAGGTAGGCGCCCCTGCTCTTGACCTCGACCATGTTGCTGATGGTCTTTTCGTAGAGGTCAGGCTGGGTCAGGGAGCCGATCACCAGGGTACCGTCCTCCACCAGGCTGATGGTGCCGTGCTTAAGCTCTCCCGCCGCGTAAGCCTCGGAATGGATATAGCTGATCTCCTTCATCTTGAGGCTGCCCTCAAGGCAGATCGCGTAGTCGACGCCGCGTCCGATAAAGAAGATGTCGCGGGCGTGGGAGAATTTGGCGGCAAACCACTGGATTCTCTCCTTGTCCTCGAGGATTCGCTCGATCTGCGAGGGGATCCTGTCAAGATCCTGGAGATATTTGTCATACTGTTCTTGTGGGATAAGCCCCCTGACCGTGCCAAGCTCGATGGCAAGGAGATAGCCGGCCATAAGCTGGGTCGAATAGGCCTTGGTCGTGGCCACGGCGATCTCAGGACCTGCAAGCGTGTACAGAACGTTGTCCGCCTCCCTGGCGATGGAGGATCCGACGACATTGACGATACCGAGGGTGGCCGCTCCCCTGGCCTTCGCCTCCCTGAGCGCCGCCAGAGAATCCGCCGTCTCACCGGACTGGCTGATGACGATGACCAGGGCGCCCTCCTCAAGAATGGGCTTTCTGTAGCGGAACTCGCTGGCAAGCTCCACGCGGACCGGAATCCTGGCCAGGTCTTCGATCACGTACTGAAGACTTATACCGACATGATAGGCGCTGCCGCATGCCACGATCACGATGCTGCGGACGCTCCGCATCGCGTCTTCTGTCAGGCCGATCTGGGAAAAATCGATGCGCCCGTCCTTGACGATGGCGTTATAGGTATCCCTGACAGCCTTGGGCTGCTCGTGGATCTCCTTCATCATGAAATGCTCAAAGCCGCCCTTTTCAGCGGACTCGGCGTCCCATTTGACCTCCGTGAGCTCCTTCTCTATCTCCTCCTGGTCGATATTGTAGAATACAGCCCTGCCTGCACTAAGTCTCGCGATCTCGTTGTTGCCGATATAATAGACATTGCGGGTATATTTTAAGAGGGCAGGCACATCCGAAGCCACATAGGTGTCGGAGTTCTCCACGCCGATGATCATGGGACTGTCCTTGCGGGCAACAAAGATCTCCTCCGGGAAGTCCTTGAACATAAAGGCAAGGGCATAGGAACCGCGAACGCGCATCATGGTCCTCACGATGGCGTCGACCGGACCCTTATTGTATTTTTTCAGATAATAGTCGACCGTCTTGATCGCGACCTCCGTGTCAGTCTGGGAGTAGAAGGAATAGCCATGTCTGACCAGCTTGTCGCGAAGCTCCTGGTAGTTTTCGATAATGCCGTTGTGAACACCGATGATGGACCTGTCGTCCGTGCAGTGGGGATGGGCATTTCCCTCGGACGGTTCACCGTGGGTCGCCCAGCGTGTATGGCCGATGCCGCAGTTTCCGATCAGGGTCTGCCCGTCGTTGGTCTTTTCGGCCAGGATCTTAAGCCTTCCCTTTGCCTTGACCAGGACCGGCTCGTCCGAGCCGTCGCGCACCGCAAGACCTGCCGAGTCATAGCCTCTGTACTCAAGCTTCGAGAGTCCGTCGAGCAGGATCGGAGCCGCCTGTTTTGTGCCGACATATCCGACAATTCCGCACATATGTATTTCTCCTTTTTTATAAGGAACCGCAGTTTCCCACGGAACGATTTAATACCAATAATAAATATAAAGCTATTTTTGCAATGATCAGTTAAAATTAAAGATCCGCTGCGCGGCTTTATAGCAAAGAAGCACTGCCCTGCGCTGGAGCGGACGCCTGACGTTCATCATTCGTCCCATCAGCCTTCTGCGCATCTTTGTCCAGAGCGCTTCATCCTTCGTTTTCAGATAATCCCAGACCTCATCCCTGATCTGAAGATGCTCGGGCGCACCGGAACAAAGAGCCAGGACCGAGGTAATTGTCGTGATGATCTCCAGATAATTGAACATGTACTGGGCCAGAACCTTGTGTCTGCTGATCAGTTGGCTTTCTTCCGGGTCCGTGTAATAGTCGATCATGATGTGGTTCACACGTGCCTGCTGGTCAAGCCTTCTGATCATGACGGATTCATGGACAGACTGATCCTCTCTGCCGATAAAGTAATAATAAAAGTTCACATCCAGATAAAACATCCGGTTTACGTAAGGAAGAGGATTGAACACATAGATATTGTCTACATAAAAGGTGTGTTCGGGAAGCCGTAATCCGCAGTCGCGCAGAAGGCCGGTCCTGAAGATCACTGAATGCATCAGGATGTATTTTCCTATAGGAAAACGATTTGCCTCATCCCAGGAGAACACGCGTCCTTGCGGGATACACCTGCGGTACTGCATGACCTTGTGACGGTTTTCATCCTCTTTATTATAAACAAAATTAGTGATGAGAAGATCAAGCGGAAGCTCCCGGGTGTCCTCCTTTGAAGAAGACGGCTCCATGACTTTTCCGGCATCCTTTCCTTCCCCGGAGCTGTCCGGTTCATCTGCGGACGAAGGATCGTCCGTCAGGGAAAATCTCCTCAGAGTATCTAATACGCTTTTATAAGCGCTCGCTTTTACCTTATCGTCACTGTCAACGACCTTGAAGTAGAGGCCTGTGGCATTTTCGATTCCCGTGTTGACCGCCCCGCCATGTCCCTTGTTTTCCTGATGGATCGCGCGGATGATACCGGGATGCTGAGATTCCAGACGGTCCGCGATCTGCGCTGTACTGTCGGACGATCCGTCATCAATGATAAGGATCTCAACGTCATTTCCTCCGACAAGCAGGGAACGTATGCAGTTTTCCATATATCCTTCAGAGTTATAGCAGGGCACAGCAATTGACAGCAGTTTCATGAAAATTCCTCCGGCCAAAACATTATTGATTCAGTAAGTGTTGTTTTCTCATTGTACCATAAATATGGATGAGAATGACTCTTTTAGTAAAATATTGAGTAACTATTCGGCTTCTGAAGAAAAAAAGGCATCAAAAGCATTCGGGACCGCATACTGCTTCAGCATCTGCGAAATGGTCACAGCAAAGCATGAATCAGACTTTTCTTTCGTCCGGTCCGTCACCCTGCCGGTTTCTTTCTTCATTTCATCAAAATCTCCCACCCGGATCTCGTATCCGCGCATCCTCCACTCCAGATGTGTAAAGACATGCTTTGCCTCCGGAAGCGGAAGGATCCGAACAGGCGAGAACCCGTACTGACGCGCCTTCTCCAGCGCCTCCTCTTCGGTGAGCCATCCATCTTCGTTTGGAAATTCGTACATACCTGCCAGAAGGCCCTTTTCCGGGCGGCGACGCAGGACGATCCTTTCTCCGTCACGGATAATAAGAACGGTCCTCTTTTCGATCCGCCTCGTCTTTTTGGGGGGCATGACGGGAATATCCGAACATCTCCCGTTTCGAAAGGCCAGGCAGTGATCCCTCAGCGGACACTGTCCACATAAGGGCCTGCTTCCGGGGATGCAGACCATGGCGCCCAGGTCCATCAGGGCCTGGTTAATGTCTCCCGGACAGGCACAGACGGTATTGCCTGCAAAAAAATATCTGTCCTTTGGCAGCACGCCCTCCTCTGAAGGCATGCTGTCCATCACTTCCTGAAAATAAGCGGCGGCGGCAGACAAAGCTTCGCGGCCTCTTATCTCCTTTTCATAGAGAGCAAGCCTTGCAAATACGCGCAGAAGATTTCCGTCGACGGCAGGTATCCGCTCCCCAAAGGCGATCGAGGCGATCGCGGCCGAGGTATAGGGCCCGATCCCGGGAAGCCGCTTTAAGGCGGCCGATGTGACAGGCATCTTTCCGCCATACTCTTCTACTATGCTGGCGGCGGCTCTTTTCATATTCCTTACCCGGCTGTAGTAGCCCAGTCCTTCCCATACCTTCCTGCATTCGTCCTCATCCGCCGCAGCCAGAGTCTCAATATCAGGAAAGCGATCCATAAACCGGCGGTAATACTCCTTCACGGCTTCCACTCTTGTCTGCTGGAGCATGATCTCGGAAACCCAGACGTGATAGGGGGAGGGGTCGTCCCGCCAGGGAAGGCTCCTGCGGTTTTCTTTATACCATAGCAAAAGGGCTTTTGCGATCTCTTCGTACATGTTTACCGGTCACCTCATACCTTCCCTGAGAGCACCTTCCCGTGAAGGAAGTTTTCTGCGTTCTGTCCGAAAAGGCATTCCGGAGATGGCATACGCGTAAGGCAGGATGTCCTCCCGTATTAGAAACCGGAAAAACATCCTGCCTGAATCCTCTTTTATTGATTTCTTTTCAGCCAGATGTCCCTTTTATTCCAGATGTCCCTTCTCCTTGATCACGTCGATCACAGAATCTACATATTTCTCGCAGATATCATCAGATCCGGCCTCAACCATGACGCGGATGACCGGTTCCGTACCGCTCTCGCGGACGAGGATGCGGCCTTCGTCTCCGAGCACGTCTCCGACCTTCTTTACCTGTGCCTGAACGTCGGGATCGTTCTGTGCGTCGGGCTTGGACTTGACGCGGATATTCTTGAGGACCTGAGGGTAGAAAACAACGGGAGCTGCCAGTTCGCTCATGGGCTTGCCCTTTGCGAGCATGACCTCCATCAGTTTGAGGGATGTCAGAATCCCGTCACCGGTAGTGGCATATTTTGTAAAAATAATATGCCCGCTCTGCTCTCCGCCGATACGGTGGCCGTTTTTCACCATGTTTTCGTAAACATACTTGTCGCCGACTTTGGTCTTTTCGTAATTGATACCGACCTTATCAAAAGCCTTGTAAAGACCAAAATTGCTCATTACGGTCGTCACGACTGTGTTGTTGAGGAGCTTGTCGCGCTCCTTCATGTAGAGACCGTAGATGTAGAGGATGTGGTCGCCCGTGACCACATTGCCCTTTTCGTCGACACAAAGACACCTGTCCGCATCACCGTCATAGGCAAAGCCGACATCGAGGCCTTTTTCGACAACAAACTTCTGCAGATGCTCGATATGGGTGCTTCCGCAGTCAGTGTTGATATTGTAGCCGTCCGGGCTGTCATTCATGACATAGGTCTTCGCCCCCAGCGCGTCGAAAACACCCCTGGCGATCGACCAGGCAGCACCGTTCGCTACGTCGAGACCGACCTTGACGTCCTTGAAGCTGAACTTGGACATGGAGATCAGGTATCCGATATAGCGGTTGCGTCCGGAGACAAAATCCACTGTGCGGCCGATCTCATGGCCGGTAGAGACAGGGACTTCAAGCTCGCCATCGATATAGGCCTCGACCTTGAGAATGGTCTCTTCGTCCATTTTCTCTCCGTTGCTGTTGAGAAGCTTGATCCCATTGTCATAATAGGGATTATGTGATGCGGAGATCATGATTCCGCAGTCAAAATCATCTACGCGGGTGATATAAGCGACTGAAGGAGTCGTCGTCACATGCATGATGTAAGCGTCCGCGCCCGAAGCCATAAGGCCTGTACAGAGCGCATATTCAAACATATAGCTGGATCTTCTCGTATCCTTGCCGATGACGACTTTTGCCTTTCTGTCGAGCCTGGCTCCATAATACCAGCCCAGGAAACGGCCGATCTTAATGGCATGTTCGTAATTGAGTACCTTGTTGGCCTCCCCGCGGAAGCCGTCTGTTCCAAAATATTTACCCATTTTTCCTCCTGTTCCGCAAAAAGCAGAAGTATCGGGAATTGTAACTTACGTATGAGATATTCGTTCACCCCGGAGAAGCCGATAGTACACAGATCTGCTTACCGGTATCCTGTATGTGCCTTACAGCCTCTGCGACTTCTCGATATCCAGAAAATATTTATAGGTATCGACAGTGAGCTCTCCGCATGCATCCTCATCGCAGGCGATGATCGCGCCGTTATGCATCTGCAGGGCGCTGCAGGTCCATTTCTGGCTCACGCCGCCCTCGACGGTCGCCGCCAGAGCGCGAGCCTTGTTGTGGCCGCTGATCAGGACCAGGACCTCTTTGGAATCCGTTACAGTACCGATACCGACGGACAGAGCCTGGGCGGGAACCTTTTCCATGTCGTTTCCGAAGAAACGGGAGTTCACGATCCGGGTGTCGGTCGTAAGATCTCTGACGCCGGTCCTGGAGGACAGGGAAGTGTAAGGCTCATTGAAAGCAAGGTGGCCGTCAACACCGATGCCGCCCATGAAAAGATCGATGCCGCCATAGGAGGCGATCTTTTCCTCGTAGCGGGCACACTCGGCTTCAGGATCGTCTGTCATGCCGTTGAGGATGTTGATGTTCTCGGGCTTCATATCTACCAGATGATCAAAGAAATAGTAGTGCATGAAATACCAGTAGCTCTGGTCATGCTCCCTGGGAAGGCCAAGGTACTCATCCATATTGAAAGTCACGACATTGGCAAAGGAGAGCTCGCCGGCTTTGTTCTTCTTAACAAGCTCCTGATAGACGCCGATCGGCGACGAACCGGTGGGAAGACCCAGAACGAAAGGCCTTTCTTCCTTGTGGGCATTGATCTTTGCCGCGATATAATCCGCCGCCCATTTGCACATCTTATCATAATTATCCTGAATGACGACTCTCATAGTGTCAGTTCTCCTCCATTTTTCTGTATATTTTTTTTCGTTCTTATCAATAATAACATCAGGTAAAAAATCTTATATCCGATATGATCTGTGACAGAAGATCCTTTGTTGCAGTATTGATTCTGCTTTTTGCTCTCTTCTTAACGGCCCACAGATAAAACCCCCGTTTTTACGTCCGTTTGTAAAAAACTCTGACTTAAAAAACCGGTTTTCTGACCGTGACAGCACCCGCCGAGTCTTTCGATGACTGCCAACCTCGTCAACCTTTTATGGTCCTGGCGCTAACAACTCCCGCACGCCTCCTGTCCTGCAGAAGAAGTTTTTCGTCTGTGCCGGTCCGGTATTTTTCGGGAGCACAGTAAATAATATGATAACAGCAAACAATAATCCGGTCAAGGCGGCAAAATCACTAATCAACTCAAAAAATCAACGAAACATTCAGGGAAAAAGGTACGAATGATACGGTTTATATGCACAAGATCCCCTGGAACAAATTCTGCCTGTCCGACCGGGGACGGCAGCGGCCTCCGGACGTACAGGCAGTTTATCTACTACAGGCTGTGAAGGTTTCAGCCCCCGCCGCACAGACGGACGATGAGCATCTCCGCCGCGATCTGGGCGCTGATCAGGCCGCTCTTGTAATCCTGATCTGCCTGAAGACAGAGCTGAAAAGAACGTTCCAGGGAGCGGCGCTCCAGAGAGCGTGTGACGGGAAGGTAATTTTTCTTTATTATCCAGGGAGAAAGCCCCGTTTTTTTTGCTATCTCAGACTCGGACCGGCGCTCCTCCTGCAGCTCCCTGATCTGCAAAAGACGCGAATATTCCCTCTGGAGAAGTGTCAGAATGACCTGATGGGGGGTTCTGATGGCAGTCAGCTCCATATAAACAGACAGAGCTCTGTCCTTCTGGTGCCGGGAAACCGCACCGACCATCTCAAAGATCCTGTCTTTTAATTGGGGCGTGCAGATCTCCTCAATGTCCTTTTTGGTCACATTTCCCTTTGCCGCGTCGCCGCTGCCCCGGCAGTAGCCGATAAGCTTCTCCGCCTCTGAGGAAATGTTCAGCATGTCTTCCCCGACAGTCTCGAGAAAAAAATTCAGAGAGGGACCGTCGATGGACAGGCCTGCCTTTCCAAAGATTCCCGCCGCCCACCGGCCAAGGGCCTGGGGAGAAATATCCTCGCAGTTCAATATAAATCCATGCTTCTGTATGGCTTTATACAGTTTTTTCCGCTTGTCCGGACTCTCCTCCACAAAGACCAGAGAGGTCGTCTGAGGTATTTCAGGAATGAAGCCGGCCAGAATATCCGACTCCGCGGAAGCCTTTTTTGAAAAGAATACAGGGCTCTCCAGAAGGATCACCCTCCTGTCGGCAAAAAAGGGAAGTGTCTGCGCCTGGTCGATTACTTCTCTGGCCGAGACGTCCGCGCTGGTATAGACGGAAAGGTTCATCCTGTCCCCGTCCCCAAGAAGGGCGTTCCTGAGCCGGTCCCTGTTCTGCGTCCGCAGATAAGCCTGGTTTCCGCAGATCAGGTACACTGTGCGGAAAATCCCCTCCCCAAGCTCCCGGTTGAGAGCTTTCTGCTGCTGCATGAAATCTTCTTTATTTGCTTTTGCGGCCATATTGATTTACTTTTTACATCGTTTTCTCAGGGGAGGACTTTTCCTTCCTGGAAATGATCAGATAGTAGGACGGCATCATGAGCAGGCACAGGGCGGTGGAGGCGATCAGCCCCCCGATGATGACGAAGGCCATGCTTGTCATCATTTTGTTCTCCGTGAACCATCCCAGCGGGATCATAGCCAGAATGGTCGTGAGCGTTGTCATCAGGATCGGACGGAGCCGGATGCTTCCCGCCTCGATCAGCGCGTCCTCCAGGGCCATCTTCTGTCTCTCCTGGTTGACGGTGTCGACAAGGAGGATGCCGTTATTGACAGCAATACCTGCCAGCATGAGGAATCCCATCATGGAGACCATGTTAAGGCTGCTGCGGTTGATAAAAAGAAACAGGAAGGAGCCGATCAGTGAAAACGGGATGCATGTCATGACCATCAGGGAGAATCTGGGAGATTCGAACTGCATGGCCATCACCAGGAAAACGAGGAAGATACCCGAAAGTATGGCCCCGAAAATGGCGTTCATGTTTTCGGACTGCATGTCCTGCATGGTGGATGTCGTCAGGGAGACGCCGTCCGGCAGCTCCAGCTTATCCATGCCTGCCGTGACCGCTCTCTGGACTTTTGCCTTCATTCCCTCCGAAGTCGTGGCTGAAACCGTGTTCTGGATCTTCCCTCCGGTCTTCTGGATGAGCTGAAGCTCCTGATCGTATTCAATGGAGGCAATGTCGCGCAGGACGATCCTGGTCCCGATGGGGGAAGCAATCGTCTTGTCCATCAGCTGGTTGATATCGTCATAGGCCCCGTCGGGATAATTCAGGATGATGCTGTATTCGTTTCCGCTGATCTCCATATGATCGGCTGTGACGCCTGTCATGGTCTGATAGAGCTCAAGGCCGACCTGTGCCGGCGAAAGCCCCGCTGACATGGCTTTTTGAGGATCGATGACGATGTGTCCGGCCGTCTGCAGGGAAGAGGCATTCGACTTGACATGCAGAACACCCGGGATCGAATACATCATTTCCTCGATCCGTTCGCAGCCCTCCGTCAGGGCATCCAGTTCATCCCCTTCGATCACGACGTCGACGGTATCCGATGAGTAGCTGCCCGACATCATGCTGCTCGATCCGCCGCTGGGGGAAACAGCGATGTCCGCACCGGTCATGTCGGCGAGAGCGGCCGTGTATTCGTCAACCGCGGCTTCGCTGGATCTTTCACATTTTTTAACCGCGTATGCTGTGATGGTCGCCTGATTGTTCGAAATCGTCATCCCGTAATTTTCAAAATACGGATCCTCCACCACCATCTTTTCGATCCCGGCCATCTCCTTTGCAATGACCTCCGACCTCGTCCCGGACCTGAAATCTGCCGTGATCGTGATGCCGCCGTTATAGCCGGCAGGAATGAGCTCAAAGGGAAGGGTCGACGCAATAAAAAACGAGGCGACCAGTAAGCCCACACTGACCAGGAGAGTCGTCTTTTTCCGGTAGAGAAGCGTTTTCATCAGGACACCGTAGCCGTTTCTGATCCGTTCCAGGATCCTGTTGGCTGCGCTGTCCATCTTTTCTTCAGGCCTGGAAACGACATACAGAAGGGGCACGACGCACAGGGCGCTTATAAGAGAGGAGATCATGGCGATGACGATGATCATTCCAAGCTGGGAAAACATCTGCCCCGCCAGTCCTTTGATCATGGTGAGCGGCAGATACACGACACAGGTCGTGATCGTGGAAGCCACTATACTCATCATGACCGTCCCGGCGCCGTCGACCGCGGCTTCCTTCAGGCTTTTTCCCTCCTCCCGGGCTCTGAAACAGCTTTCAATGACAACGATAGAGTTGTCCACGATCATACCGATCGCAATGACCAGGGCTCCTGCCGTGATGATGTTGATGTTATAACCAAGCAGGAACATGACGACCAGAGTCGCAAACACGGAAAGCGGCATGGAGCTTCCGACAATGAGGGAGGCCTTGATATCCCCGAAAAACAAAAAAAGGACCAGCATGGCGAACAGGACGCCCAGGGCAAGGGCTTCGGCGATGGACTTTAGAGCGTCCGTGATCTCCGTGCCTGCGTCGTACATCATATCATAGGTCACACCCGCGTCCTGCTGCTCCAGTCTGCGGATCGCCTTCCTGACATTGGAGGCGACACGAACTGTAGACGCGCTCTGCACCTTTGAGACCCTGATGCTGACGTTATCCTCTCCGTTATACTGGCTCAGGGAATCCGGTTCCTGAACATCCATGCGGACATCCGCAACATCCTTCAAACGGATGAGCGCCCCCGCAGATGTCGTGATGACCGTGTTTTCCAGATCCTGAATCGTAACAGGCTCTGCTTTTGTACTGAGGCTGATCTGCTGGGATCCTGCCTTGATCTTACCCGCAGGAACATTGTAATCTGCGGCTCCGATCTGGGCAGAAAGGCCTGAAATGGTCAGGCCGTACTGCCTCATCCTGTCCTCATTGAGGCATACCCTCACGTAATTGGTCCGGCCTCCGGTGACTTCCACCCGCGCTACGTTGCTCACGGCCTCGAGAGTCGGAACGACCGTCTCGTTGATGTAGGCCATCATGTCCGAGGATCCGTTGCTGGTTGCCGAGATCATGACCGTCGGCATCTGGTTGACATCCATCTCTATGATCATGGGATCCTGGGCGTCGTCCGGGAGCTTTAGCACATCCAGGGCGGCGGACAAAGAGGTATAGGCATCATTCATGTTAAGGCCGTAATCATACTGGAGCCCGACCATGGAATAATTATTGTAGGAATAGGAAATGACCGTATTGACACCGCTCAGTGTCTGCGCCGCGTCCTCGATCTTTTCCGTCACAAGAGTGTTTATACTCGCAGGATCCGCGCCCGGATAGACCGTATAAATCAGGTACATGGGCAGATCGATATCCGGAACCAGTTCCATGTCAAAATTCGGAATGGAAAAAAAACCGAAAACTATAATTCCAAGTATGACCAGGGCTGTCGAAACAGGACGCCTGAGAACAAGCTTTGTGAGATTCATAAATTATTCTTTCTTATCACTTTGTCTCGATAACCTGGATGGGAGCCCCGTCTTTAAGTCCTGCGCCCCAGGTTGCGATAACCTCATCTCCATCTGAAAGCCCTTCCATGACAGCGATCATCTCGTTATTGTAAAGCCCTGCCCTGATATTTCTTCTGACAGCCCTGTCTCCCTGGGCAAGAAAGACATATGCCTGATCGTTATCATAGTAGACCGAGTCAAAAGGTATCAGGATCTGGTCTTTTACGGAATTTGTCACCAGGGAAAGACTCACGCTGGTATTGGACAAAAGCTCATGGCCCTCACCGGTGGTGATCTGCGCCTCGATCCGGAACAGGCCCTTCTGACTGTCAACAGCCGTTGCAATAGAAGAAACTCTGCCCTTTACCTCTCCCGATGATGCTTCCACCCGGACTGCATCTCCCGGCTTGAGGTAGTCCCTCACTTCCTCCGGAACATAGAATGAGACCTCCATTGCCTCCTTGTCCGAGATAGTGAATGCGGAATAGCCCTGGGCGGAAATCTCATTCTCCCTCACCCTGACATTCTCAACGATGCCGTCAATGGGAGAAGTGACCGTGTACAGATCCACCTGATAACGGGCGGAATCCACCCCGGTCTGCGCCGCCTTGATCTGGGCATCATAAGCCTTGGTGCTGCCGGCTGAATCCGCAGCGTCCTCCGCGGCGTCAATATTGTCTTCAAGGGCTTCGATCTGGGCTTCGATCTGACTGATCGAAGAATTGAGCTGTGTCATGGAGGACATGGCCTGCGTATATGCTCCGGAAGCCGAAGCGGCTGCGGTACTTGCCTGGTCCATCTGATCCTTAAGCGTATTAAGTCCCGCCTGCGTCAGGTACTCTACAGTGAGCGGGATCTCGTTAAGAGCCTTTAGCAGCGCGGCGGCTGTCTTCTGTTTCTTTTCCGCCGCCTTGTCTTTACCCTTTGGGGAGGAATCAGCAGAAGGAAGGTCTGTTTCGGACGCTTTCACTGAATTATCCGCAGTATCCAGGCCTGAGGCCGCCGGAATGGAAGCCTCGATCAGACCAGCGGTCGTCAGGCAGTCCGGATTCGCTGTTAAAAAGGCCTGGTACTGGATAAACAGTGCATTAGCCTCATCGTAGACCCTCTTAGACTCTTTGTAGGCCTCCTGGGCAGACTCGGATCCCTTTTTCAGGTCATCTATACTGTCCTTAAGCTGTTCCAGCTGATCTTCGGCAGCCTTCTTCTGGGTCCTGAGCGTCTTTTTCTGTCCCTCCATTGAAGTGACGCTGGCATCCGCCTGCTTCCGGGCAGACTCGATCTGATCCTCTGCCGCCTCCTTGCCTGCCTTGGCAGAATCTACAGCGTTCTGGGCGCTCTTGAGTTGAAGCTGAACCGCCTTGTCGTCAAATTTGCAAAGCAGATCCCCTTTTTTTACTTTATCCCCGACCTTCACATAGACGGTAAGTACCGTCCCGGAAACCAGGGGCGTCACATCGACTGTGTTGTGCGGAGCAACCGTTCCGATATAGGTACCTGTGATATCCAGCGTCCCTCTTGATGCCTTCTGTGTCCCAACGCGTGTCGCACTGACGCTGTTTTCCTTTACAGAACTGCCGCTGCATCCGCAGAGCGTGGCAAGAACAAGTACCAGTCCCACACAGATACAAAAGAAACGTGCCGCGAACGATCTCATAAAAAACTCCCGTTTTCAGTTGTCAGGACGGACAGCAGTCACATCATACTGGATGCTGATCCGCTGCCTGCCTTCAATAAAACTGTTGCTGATACGCCGTTGGACAATAGCGCAGTTCTCCCTGGTCGTATTGATGAGGAGAATAAGACATTGACCTTTTCCGTAGGAACAGAGCGTATCACTCCTTCGGATGCTCCTGCGTGCGCTTGCAATGAGCTTGTCGGAGAGACGCTCCAGAATTGTTCCCTCCCGCATGGGATTCCCCTTTCCGTCAAGAATCGTACAGAGCATTAAAAAAGAAGAAAGACCTATCCTTTCAACAAGGCGGGTGTTAGACCGGTAAATGCCCTGAAACACGGGATAGCTGCACAGAAAACCGCCCAGTTCCGCTTTGTCGTTTCCGTTAAGATCCCTGACGATCTCCCCGATCACCGAGTGCCCGTGGTTGATGCCCTCTCCCAGGTGCTCAAACCAGCTGGAGATCCTCTGGGAGGGCTGAACACCGAGTTCATCCAGATAGTATCTGACGGTTCCCTCATAGAGACTCACAGCCTCATCATATTTGTGCATACACACCAGGGCTTCCATCGCCAGAGACTCCCAGTCCGAAAGAGGGTAGATGGCACAGGCATACTGTCCCAGCTCCTTCATGCGCTCGTAGTCCTGTTTTTCCCTCAGGAATTCCGCCGCATTCTCCACGCAGTCAGTAAAGATCTTCTCATAGCGTAAGGCTTCGCGCACAGCCCAGACACTTCCGGCCTGCATTGGAAGAAACTCACCGCTGTACTGAAATACCGCCTTCAGATACAGCTGCAGTCTTTCCTCTTCGTCTTTACACTGCTTTGCCTGAAGATAGGCTTTTTCAAATTCCAGAGCATCCTCCTCTACCTCGATCTGATCCGTCCAGTAAAATACATTCTTTTCAGAAATAATGTAATTGATCTTTGGAAGCCCCGCCTTTTCGAAGATTTTCTTTGCGTTATAAATCACGCTGCGAAGAGAATGGTGGGCATTGTCAACCTCTCTGTCCGCAAAAAGAAACTCTTCCAGACTGTCCCTGGTAACCCCCTTTTCCCGGGAATGAATCAATATCTGCAGCAGGGAGTTGTTCTGTGAGATAGAGGATTTGGAAGATCCGACGATCACTTTCCCATTATATGTAATGGAAAAACCGCCGAGCATCTTCACATACATTACGCCCTCACGCATTTCCGTTGTGGCTGTCATCGCCGGTAACCTCCCCCTTAAGGAGATCAGAACGGATATTTTCCCCGCCCGGATTCCTTCTCGAAAGGCTGAATAAAACATCTTTCTGCCGGAGGGTGCGTAAAGTAAACGAAGCATATGCTTCGATTATCCGAAAACATCTTGTGTCTGATCAAAGAGTAAG
>DEPS01000026.1:0-1288 GCA_002358875.1 Lachnospiraceae bacterium UBA3386
GGTTCAGCTTCTTCAAAAACAGCTTCATCTGCCAGGGTCTCATTCGCTGTGGTATCTTCAATGACATATTTCCCTTCGGGTGCCGCAGCGTCTTCCTCTACGGCTTCTCCGAATGCCGCCGCTTCGTCAGCGATCACTTCTTCAGACACTTCCTCTCCCGCCGCTTCCATGAACGGTGCCTCTGCCGCAACAGCCGGCAGCTGAAGCGATCCTGCCGCAAGCATCGCGGCAAGCATGGCTGCCAGAAATCTTTTTCCCTGCCTGTACATACATATTGTCCTCCCTTTTGTCTTCCCGTGATTGTTTTCAAATTGTCCCGTCAACAGCGTTTCCTTGAAAACACTATTGTTTCACGAAAATCATCATATCATATCTGCATTAACATTCTATTATTATGAATTAACACTTTAAACAGAATGTTAACTCTTGAAATGGGGAGGATATGGCCGTCCAGGCGCGGCCAAATCCGGCCAGTCATACGCCTAAGGCCGTCGGTTCTTCCGCATCCAATAGTATTTCCCGCAGAGATTGCGGACAATCAGTCGTAAAAAACTGCGAATTGCAAAAGAGACAGGCCGGATATTCAACCTGTCTCTTTCTGTGTCTCCGGCACATCATCGGCAGCCCTGCAGGGCCTCACGGCCCTTCTCTGCAAGATCTTCCCAGCCGTACCTTTTGGAGAGGCAGAGCAGGTACTCCTTGTCGAACAGCAGCAGGGTGTCTGTCTCGGGATCGTACGCCGCCGCATTTTCAATCACGGCTTCCAGGGCGCCCGTCTGAGGGTCGAACACGAACGCCTCGGATTCATATTGCAGGAGGATCTTGCCGCCAGGCAGATCCCATACAGTGACCTCCCGCTGCAAATTCGCATAGAGCCTTAAAACCTGTTCCTGTTTTCCCGCCGGCAAAAGGACGTTGATCCCCTTTTCAGGGATCCTGAAATGGATTTCTATTCCCGTCACGTCGATCAGGACCAGGCTGTCTTCCCAGAACCCGATCCCGCATGGGCTTCCTTCTTCTGAGGGGAGCCACAGCTTCGTCCCGTCCGACAAATAGAGGGCGGCTTTCTTTCCTGTTCCGAGAAACCCGATCCGGCTGCCGTCGCCGCTCCAGGCAATGGCGGAGGTTCCGTCGATCTGCGGCGGATCCTGCAGCTTTATGATCCGGCGCGTCCTCCAGTCAAGCAGAATGTCCTCCTGTGTTTCGTCTTCGCGGATACAATGGACATAGGAGGAATTCCCGTCCGGGCTCTGGGAGAGGAGGAACACATGCAGCCCGCCCCTTTCCC
>DEPS01000026.1:1357-3544 GCA_002358875.1 Lachnospiraceae bacterium UBA3386
TTCCATCGGAAAGCCCGTATCTCAAAAGCCAGCACTCCTCTTCTCCCTCTTTTTGCTTATTCCCGCAGCGCGCCGATAAGACCAGCGAATCTCCGCCGACGGAAAAATATGTGATATTTAGGAGTCTGTCGCCAAAAGCTCCCCTTGCGAGGTTCCTGACTGTCTCAACCCTGCCATCCTCCATATGAAGGATCTTCCAGGTCTCTTCCGGGAGCTTCCTTCCCTCCCTTGACCACTGCGCGGCGGTGCTTCCGTCCAGGACATGGTCGTAATAGACCATCGCCCCGCTGTCTTTCGCAAAACCCGCGCACTCAATGTTTTCCCCGGGGAACGCCTCCCAGAGCGTTTTCCCTGTCCCCGCGTCAACGCTCCTCACCCTTCCGTCCAGCCCCTCTAAAAGGAACATGCCTCCTGCGGCGGTCTGTAAGCCCGGACTCTCGCTCGCATCGGCGCTGTAGGTGTCGAGCAGATCGCCGCGGATCCTTTGTCCTTTGGAATCGACGAGGCTGACGACTGTGGTATCGAATACGTCTTCCCCGAATATGCAGATACGGTCATTTAACGCTTTGTCCGTGTCCGCCCGGCAGAGCAGGAAAAATCTGTCCCCTTCTTTCCTGGCTGTCTGGATATCTCCCGGAAAGACCGAATCCTTTTGGTACATCCTTCCATCCCGAAAACAATACCATGCCATGGATCCGTCCTTCAGGACCGCCTCAAGCATCTCCGTCTCCTGTGCGTCTCCCTCCAGAATGCAGGCAGGGAGGGCCGGGAAGTCAAAGGAATACAGGCTTTCCCCCGTGTCCTGCGCAAAGACCTCCGCACGCGTCCCCGCGCAGAAGACGCAGGCTCTCCTTTCGTTTATCTGCAGGTCCGCAAGAAGCCGTACATCCAGGCGCTGCGTACAGCTGCTTTTTTCTTCCCACAGCACTTCACCTGTCTGAAGGCTGATACAGCACAGCGTGAAGCATTCTTTTCCGTCTCCCGCAAAATAATACCGGACTTCATCCTGGTCGAAGCGCCATCCTGTCCACGCGCCATATGGTTCCTGGGAGGCCGGAGCTTTGCAGACCGCCGCCAGGACGTTCCCGTCCTCCATCCTGCAAAGAGCCTGGATGGCCCCGCTTCCCTGTCGGCTGAGCAACAGGCGTTCTTCTCCCGTCGCCGGATCCAGAGCGTACAGGCGTTCCGCCTCTGTGCCCTGCTCTACAATCAGCGTCGGTTCGCGTCTCCCCCCTGCCAGGACCGTTTCAATGAAGCCTTGCCCCATCCCATCCGGCTCCGGGCCAGGCTGCCGCCGGCAAAGGAGCGATCCGTCTTTGGTGCTTCGCAGCTGTAACTCGGTGCAGGCTTCGTACACGGGTGCCCCGTTCCGCGCCCGTATCTCGTTCAAGGCATCGGGATCCACCCATGCCCGCGCAACGTTTTCAGACGGACGGTACATCTGCGCCAAGACTGCCGCCACGCCGTCCCGCGCGTCATAGAGAAGCCAGGAATACACGCTTTCGTCCTCCGCTTCCCACAGCAGGTCTCCCGTCCGGACATCGATCCCTTTGAGCTTTGCGGTTTCCCCTGTCAGTCTGAGCGTGCCGTAGTCCGTCCAAAGCTCACCTTCTTCCGACTGGAGCAGGATGTCCTGCGCCAGAAACATCTGCTGATCCCGGCCCGTGCCTGATCCTGTACCGGCAGGCACAGCCCCCTCTGCAGCCGAAGCGGCATCAGGGCCGTTTTTCCCCGCCTTTCCCGCAGTTTCCGGCTTCCCCTCCGGGCCGTAAACCAGCTCCCCCGTATCGGCGTTCCAGAGCATGGCCTTTTTTATCCCGGCTTTTTCGCAGCAGGCCGACAGGTATGTCGTCCCGCCGATCTCCCTGGCCATAAAGCTGTAAACCGGGCCCGGGGCCGTAAATTCCCCGGTCTGCGCGAGCGCGTGGTTTCCCTCAGGCACATACGCTTTCGTCGCTTTCTGGAGGGCCAGCACCGCCTGCTCCACGACCGGCCTGTCCCCTTCTTTTTCAGGAAGCGCGTCCAGAGCGTAGCGCACGGCGTCCAGGCGGAGCCTCCGGGAAAGGGCTGTTTCCGACTGCACTGCCAGGCTTTCCGATTCCCCGATCTGCCGTTCACGGTAGCTCCTGCGGATCTGCGCGCTGGTGAACGCGTAATAGGAGGCGACTGCGGACAAAAGAATGGCGG
>DEPS01000026.1:3604-21359 GCA_002358875.1 Lachnospiraceae bacterium UBA3386
CTGCGGCTGCGGCCAGCCGCGCCGTCTCGTACCTGCGCCTGCGGTCCACCAGTTCGTCATAAGAGCAGCCGAGCAGCGCGGCGGCCAGCCTGGGAAGCTCTGTCCGGACGGCCTGACGCCGGTTCCCCCTGAAATCGCAGGCGATCGGATGCCGGGGCATGCCTTCCATCCCGCCAAATATCGCGGGCAGCACCTCCCCCGGTTCTTTGTCTACCAGGACGGGCAGGATCTTTCCGGCATCATGGAACTTCAAAAAGTATCGGATCTCCCTGGCGATCCATTTCGACCTGACTGCGGCTGCAGAGCAGAGCACGATCATATATTCGCTGTCCTCCAGCTCCCTGCGCAGTTCCGCCGTCAGATCCGCCCTCGCGCCGAGATCCGTCGTATCACGGAAGATCCTGCCGACGCCCCTGAAAGCCCCCTTTCCCGAAGTTTTTCCGGGAAGCCGGGTCTGCTCCAGCTTTTTCTGGATCAGGTCAGCCAGCTTTTCATCTTTTTCCACATGCCGGTAAGATAGAAACGCTTTGTTGCGGTATTCCCTTGTGCTCATTTCTCCCTCCAGCCATTTTCTCCCTGTAGATCAGCATCGCGCAGGATCGCTGCGGTTTTCCTTACATTTTCACGGTCGATGCCCCGGATATCCGCAGGCGTCCTGTCCGGACGCAGCTGGCGCATGATGGAGCTGTATTCCTTCTGGATCCCGGAAGGCGCCTCTCCCGCCTCTCCCAGATCCTTCCAGCAGCACAAAAACGGGTGGAGCTTTGCGATATAAAGCTGGTGCCGTCCGTTCCCGCGCTGGATATAGGCAAGCATCTGCGCCATGGAAGCGGGCATCCATCCTCGGGAGAGCATATACCGGTTCCATCTCCCGTGCTCGTAGGCCGCGAGGCGCTCAAGCCGGTCACGCGCCTCCCCCTGGCCGTCCCCCTCCTGCAGATCCCGCGCCTCCAGCCAGCTTTCAAACTGCTCCGCCAGGACATCCCAGGAGATGTCCTGTGCGTAATCGCGCCAGTCCGCAAAGGCCGCCCCCGCTGAAAACAGGCGGTAGGGGAGCGCCAGCGCGTTCATCATGGAGCTGTCGCGGTTGTAGCTTCTGGAGAAATAATCATGCTCCGCCCGGAAGCGGTCTGCCCGGACCGTAAAAGTATAATATGTAAAATGGAGCTGCAGAGCCCGCCTTTCGATCCTGTTCCGGGCAACGGCATCATAAGAAAACAGCTGCTCCATCGTCCCGAACGCTTCGATCCGATAGTTGTTGAACCACCCGAACCCGGCTTTCTCCGCGCCGGCCGTGAGGGTGCGCATCTGTTCCGCGCGCTCTTTCTTCTCACAGTAAGCGGCAATCAGCGGAAGCCGGGCAAAAGCGGGATCCGTTTTCAGATACCATTCCCGCAGATACATGGAAAGTGTAAGATTTCGGTTCTCCTCTTTTGAATAGACGAAGATACAGCCGGCGGACTGGATCCTGTTCGCAAGCGCCTCCTTTTCCGGTGTGCGCTCTTTTACAGGTGAAACCCTCAGAAGCTCCTGGAACTCCCGGGACTGTGCCCTCATTTTCACAAAAAGAGGCGCTTCCACAACAAGGCCTTCCGGCGGATCCGCGATCCCCGGGCAGTCCGACAGCAGCTTTTCTTCCAGAAGGTCCGCATTCTCTCCGATCACTGTCAGGGAAAAAGGGAAGCTTTCCGAATCCTCTATCTGCGCGGAAGCGATCATATCCTTGCAAAGCTGCACGATTCCCGGATGATCCCCGAAAACAGCCACATCCATGCGGCAGGTCCTTTCCTTTTCTCCCCGCCTACGCAGGTTTTTTTCGTGTAAGCCTGCATATCGTGCCGCCTCAGGATGCGGCAGATCACACTCGTCTCCCAGGTCCTTTTTCCCGGCCGCCCCTTTCCATCTTTCTGTCTCTCCGGATCTGCCTGCCCCCAGGCATACGTATTGAAAGCCTGAAGACGGCATGTGCCGGCCCGGCTGCGGCCTGCCATCATCGTCTGCCCGGGATCCGCTCTCCTGCAGGCAGGGAATAAACAGAGGCAGACGGTCGAGGATCCATGCGGACGTCATCTTTGCCCGGTCGCATAAAAACAGCGGAAGGTAAAAATCCCCCATGCGGCTGCAGACGCTGTCAAAAACAGGCGCCATGTATTCTTCCTGCCCCAGCACATACAGCTTCACCCGGCTGGAAAGAAGATAAAACAGATCCTCGTCCCCCTTTCTCCCAAAGGAGCCTGCTTTTTCATGAAGAAGGAAAGCAGTCCGCAGGATCTGCAGGCCGTCCTCTATATTTTTCTGTTCCGTCTCATCGAACGCCACACAGAGGATCTCGGGGAAAGAATCCATCAGCCACTGCGAGGATGCGGGCGAATGGCTGCCCGCCTGTTCCAGAAATCCGGAGCCGATGCGGAAAAACCCCTGCGCCATGGTTCCGGCACGGCATTCGGGCCGGCTGACGGATTCTTGAAGGAGTCCCTCCGTCTGTTCTCCATATACAAGGACCGTGTACTTCCCGTCCGGCAGCGTCTGCGCGAACTGCCTGTTTTTTTCCGAAAAAGAATTCAGCAGGCAGAAGCTTTTCCCCCTGTCCATCTGGAAGGATCCTTTCTCCTTCTGTTTGTTGGCATAAGTCCCGCCGGAAACAGCCGCGTCTTCAACGCGTGCGGATACAGGCAGGGCGCCCTCTCCGTCCCTTTCGCTTTCTGTTTCATACGGAAAGCTCTGACCGGCGCCGAACGCATACCACCTGAGATGATTGAGGCGCGCAGCCGCCTCCGTATTGCCCTGACGCGCGGCAGCGTCATACCAGTATTCCGGGTCTGCGAAAGCGCCATACGCCCCTTTTGTCGCATTGCCGGAAACGCCTTTTTTATTCTCCCATCCTTCCATCGCGGACCTGCCGGATCCGGGTGACTCCTCCAGAATTTTACCGAACATGTACTGGCAGACCGCGTCGCCGGAAGCCTTGTCATCCGGGTTTGCGCCCCTAAAATAATAAACGGCCGCCCGTCTCAGATCCTTCCTGATGCCGGCCAGCGCGTCTCCCGTATAAAAGGAATTTCCCAGCATCCGAAGGCAGGCGGGAATATCCGCCTCCGCCCCCCTTTCAAGAGCCTCCCGGGCCGCCTCATTCCTGCCATTTTTCAGCTCCTGCACGGCCAGCGGCGTAACCGCTTCCAAACACCCGCACTGTACACTCTCCCGAAAGCACTCACAGGCTTTTTCGTCTTCCCCTTTGTCCCCGTCATTTTGCCCATGCATCTCGCCAAGACGCAGGAGGATCTTTCCAAGCAGCTCTCTGTTCTCCCGGATGCGCGAGGTGCCCCGGGCGCCTGCCGCGTCCCGGGAACCCGCGGCGCTCGCGCCGGCTGCCCCGTCCGGAGAGTTCGTGGCGTTCTGACCGCTTTCTTCTTCCTTCAACGTTTCCCGCAGCTTCCCCGCCGCCAGTCCAAGCTGGCTGATCGCCTCCCTGCGGCTTCCGTCCAGATACAACAGCTCTGCCGCCTTCATCCGCCGCAGAGGTTCCTGCGCTCCATCAGGGATAAAAACACAGTTCATCAGCCGCCAGCAGGACAGCAGCCGCTCATACTGCTCGAATGTAAATCCGTCCATGCCCGCCGCCAGGAAAAGCCACGCAAGCGCGCGCTGCGGAGCGGCCTCCGAAGTCCTTTCCAGCCGGCGCGCGCCTTCGCTTCCCCGGGCAAACAACAGGTTTTCCCGTCCCAAAAGGGCAAAAAGTTCCTCCCATACATCCGGACTAAACGCAGCGCGGAGCACGTGCTGCCCAAGCAGGCGCTCGCATTTTTCCACCATCTCCCGGATCACTTCATAGGGATCTTCCTCAAACAGCCTGCGGAGATAATCACGGATCGGCCCTCCCTGCCTGTCCATGTTCAGGAACCAGGAATAATAGGAAGCCGAACGAGAGGCGATCTTTGCGCAGATCCGTTCCGGAAAAACGGCTTCAACCCTTTCCCTGCGGTCAAACCGGTTCCCCCCTTTCGCGGGATTCACCAACGCCTTCCTCTCCTGGAGCAAATCAAATATCACGTTGACAGTAAAAGAACCCATCGCAGCCCTCCCATTCCAAGTTAAACAAAAACCATCTCCATTATAGCGATTGTTCCCTGACTGACAGGGAAGCGTTTTCTCAATACAGCAATCCAAACATCCAAAGAGGCACTTTATTGCCTCGTCCGACTTCTTCGTCATCAATAGCCAGATAACTGTCAGCAATATCCCTGATCTGGACAAATGATTTTTTCCTGCCGCCAACTTCAAACAGATACTTTCCGCATACCGAAAAATCGCCCTGCTTCGGATAAAAAACCGAATATCCAGCGGAACGAATCTGATTTAAAAAAAAGGTTTCTCTCACTGTGCCAATATTTACATTCTCCGTCATTGCATACATAATATTCGTATTGTCACAATAAATCTTATCCGGTCTGGACAGGTTTTTCAGCGCAGCTTCTTTGGACGAAAGCAAATTCAAAAGATTCGCCCTGTCAAGGATGTACAACATCTTCAGCCCCTGGTTCCTGTCGGTATCGAGCTGCTGATACAGTTCAGCCATATTGGGGGTCTGTGGGCAGCTCTGTGCCAATATGTATAACATTTTCCTGATTTTCTGCACTGTCGAGTAACTGATTGGTTCGATCGCCGGATAATCGCTTTCCAGTATCTGATTGGTAATCTGTAGAAGTCTCTGCTCGTATCCCGCATAAACCTCTTTGTAAAAAGGGTAGTATCCCTTTGTCAGATATTTGTGAAAATACTGAAACACTTTTATCTCGCCAGCGATTCGGTTTGCTATCCTGGAATGATTTTCCAACAATTCCTCAATCTTTTGTGGTTGTATTTCAAGTGCGTCTTCAAAATAAAGATATTCCCTGAATGACAGTCCCGGAAGAGAATACGCAATCTGCCTTCTTGAAAGATCGCCGCCCGCCGCTTCAATCTTCAGGAGAGAAGACCCGGTATATACGATAAACAATCCAGAATACTCATCATATATGTTTTTAATCATTCTCTGCCAGTCTTTCTGATAATGCACCTCATCCATGAAAATATGTGTCCCGCCGTTTTTATAGTGCATATCCACAAGTTCCTGTAAAGAATGTCCTTCAAACCACAAACTGTCCAGAGAAATATACAAAGCTCTCTCCGGTTCATCTTGAAAGCATTCCTTTATGTGCTGCAAAAGCAGGGTTGTTTTTCCTGTCCCCCTTGCCCCGGTAATACTGATCAATCTGTCTCTCCAATCAATCTTTTCAAAGAGGAACCTGGTTTTCTTCAAAGAAACCTCTCTAACCCTTCTCTGCGAAACATTCAGCATTTTTTCATATTCCTGATATTCCATCTTTTGCCACTCCTCGTGTTTTCAAATATTATATCTGTTCGAATTATAGTGTTTCAAAACATTATATTTGTTTGAATTATAGTGTTTTTAAACATCATTATAGCAGCTAAAATAGTATGCGTAAATATTTTTCCGCCCGGAGAGCCATAAGAATCAAAAAACCCGCACAAAACACCTCGAAATCAGCGTCCCGTAAACAATAGGCTGCCAGCAGGCAAGGTCGGGATGTGTAACCTTTTTCTCCAAAGATATACTATAATAGTAAACAGAACCTTTGTTACTTGTCACAAAGTGATCAGTAACATGATCGCGGCCATGCAGGCCGCGAGCCGCTAAACTCGGTTTTTTGCGCAAAGGAACGCAGCAAATGCTTCGCATTTGCAAAACACCTCGAGGTTGGCAGAGGTTTGACTTGTAACGAACCTTTCCTACAAATGTCAAAGGAGGTTGACATGAAGAAGAGATGGAAGAAAGCATGCGCGGGCCTCGTCATGGTCGCCCTGTTGACCGCCTGTGCGGGAAGCAGCGGGACCGCGCCGCAGGGAGGCTCCCCGGCAGGAACCCTTCCCGATGCGCGGGAACAGGATGCCGCCGCGGCAGGCACCGCGAATGCTGCGGATCGTGCAGACGGCACGGCAGACAAGACAGGCCCCGGGGCCTCCTCCGCCACGGCAGAACCTGCGGGATCTGCCCGGGCTGCGGATCAGTCCCCGCAGCGGACACTGGAAGAAGTCTTTAAAAACCACGACAGCTTCACGGATGATCTCAGCAAATGGAACGCCAAAGCGGAGAAAAAGCAGCGAAGCGCCTGGTACTCCAGCCTGTCACCAGAGGAAGAACAGGCGATCATCGATTCCATGAACGTGAATTTCAAGCGGGCCGTCCTTTCCAGGGCTTACGAACAGCTGGAAAAGGAGGAAATCCAGGACGGCTGGTATGGCTGGTATGACCGGCATGAAAAGAATCAGTACCTGGCAGTTCTCCTAAGGCGCGAACTGATTTCCAGGGAGAAAGCGGACGCCTGGCTCCTGGCCAGGGAGCTCTATGCGGAAAACCTGGAAGCCCAGCTGTGGAGTGAGATTTCCCAGATCATTGAAAAATCGAGAGGCGAATATCCGGAGGATTTTCCCGCGCCGGAACCGGAACCCTCTTATGAGGCCATGGAGGACGGCGCCGTCTATGAAGAGACCGAAGAGCTCACAGCAGATTATGCCGTCCCGTACGGAGCGTCCAGATCCGTTTCCAAAAACGCGGCAGTCCCTGACGGGGAAATGGCGATAGCCGACGAGGCCGGCGCCATGACGGGAATGGCGGGCCTGGAATCAGATTCGCAGGAAGCCTCATCGGACACGAATGAATCTTCGTGGGCGCAGCCTGACGACGTCGGGCCGGAAGGACTGGCAGAAGACGGTTTCAACACATCCGAATACAAGTCCATCCGCGAAAACCCCTTCAAGTCCGTGGCTGCTTCCCCCCTCTCCACTTTTTCCATCGACGTGGACACAGCCGGCTACACAAAGCTCAAATACGACATTCTGGATGGATATGAGATCGAAAAAGATGAAGTAAAGATCGAAGAGCTGATCAATTATTTCAATTATGATTACGACGGGGACCGGACTGAAGGAGAACCCTTCATCGTCTCCACAGAATATACCCGGTGCCCCTGGAATACAGACCACAGTCTGGTCCGCATCGGCATCCGGTCAGATGACGTACAGGAAAAGCCCTCCACCAACTTCGTTCTGGTGACGGACGTCTCAGGATCCATGATGCTGATCAACAAGCTTCCCCTGGCGCTGAGCGCCTACGCGGACATGCTGGAAGGTTTTGACGAAAAGGATACTATTTCCCTGATGTACTACGCTTCCGGCCAGGGAATCGTCCTGCAGAACGTGACCTGTGACAAAAAAGAGACAATCTACAGGGGACTTGCGGATGTGCTGGCAAGTGCAGGAGGCGGCACAAACGGGGCCCTGGGCCTTCAGACCGCCTACGATATGGCTGCTGACAGCTTCGTTGAAAAGGGCGTGAACCGCGTCCTGATCGCGACGGACGGGGATTTCAACATCGGAACCACCAGCGAAGGCCAGTTAAAATCCATCGTAGAGGAGGAAAGGAAAAAGGGCATCTACCTGACCATACTGGGTTACGGTTCCGAGAACCTCAAGGACAACAAAATGGAGGCCATGGCCGAGAACGGCAACGGCAATTACCACTACATCGGCGACATGACGGACGCAAGGAAAGCCCTTGTGCAGGAGAGCGCCTCCACCCTGATTCCCATGGCTGACGATGTGAAGATCCAGGTGGAATTCAACCCCGCCCTGGTCCAGGAATACCGCCTGATCGGCTATGAGAGCAGGATCCTGAACGCGGAGGACTTCAACAACGATAAAGTTGACGCCGGCGATGTGGGTGCGGGAAAAACCGTGACCGCCCTCTACGAGCTTGTGCCTGCGGACGCCGAAAGCGAGACCTCCACCCCTGATCTGAAATACAGTAAAACCACATCCTCAGGAGACACCGGGGAAGTCTGCACTGTCTCTGTCCGCTACAAGGAAACGGGCAGCGCCCTGACAGAGTCTGAAAGCAAACTCGTACAAAAGCCCGTTCTCGCAAAGGACTACCACGAGATTCCGGATGCCAACACCGCCCTCGCCATTTCCCTTGCTGAAGCAGGCATGGTGATCCGCGGCAGCGAATACAAGGGAACAGCCAGCCTTACCAGCGCCCGGGCCATCGCGGACGCCGTGACTGCCGACACAGACAGCAGCCTCGCCGCCTCCTGGGCACAGCTCCTTGGTACTCTGATCGATCAGTCCGAATGATATTCTCCCCCTGCGCAGGCAGCGTGAAAAGCTTATCACCGTCTGCCGCTTGATTGTTAGCTAATTTGTGATATAATAAATTTAGCTAATAGCAAAGGAGGAAGAAAACATGATCGTTACAGCTACAGCAACCGAAATGCAGAACAACTTCGGCAGATATCTTGCACTTGTATTAAACGGCAATGAGATTATCGTTAAAAAAAATGGTAAAGATGTGGGGCGATTTATTCCCCATGATGCAGTCGTAACAAGCCTGACAGATTCTTTAACGGGAATCTTGAGGGGCGATTATGATCTGAAAGAAGCGAAAACAGAAAGGATGGAGAAGAAATATGCGGCTGTTGATTGATGCAAATATCCTGCTGGATGTGCTGCAGAATCGGGAACCGCATGTAAAGGATTCAGCAAAAGTCTGGAAACTCTGCGAGACATCACTGGATACCGGGTATGTAACTGCATTGTCGTTTGCGAATCTTGTGTATATTATGCGCAAAGAACTCGACGCGGAGAAGATCGAAGATGTATATAAAAAACTGGAACTAATCTTTCAATTTACGGAACTGAGCATATCTGATCTTGCAAAGGCTATCGATATGAAATGGGATGACTATGAAGATTCCCTTCAGTGTGCAGCTGCAGAGCGTGTGAAAGCAGACTACATTATTACTCGAAATGTAAAGGATTTCCTGAAAAGCAAGGTAATGGCACTTACTCCATCAGAATATCCTGCAAGGAGATTATAAGACAGAAGCGTCCCGTTTCTAAACAGACAGGGCACCGGTCTACAGACCGGCGCCCTGATTTTTTATCCCATGATTCAATTTTCCGTCCACTTCCAGGGCTTGTCGGAAATCTCATTGAGATCGTAAGGAGTCGCCTGGTAGACGTAGTAGTTGATCCAGTTGCAGTATAGATTATTGGAATGAGACCGCCACTGCAGAAGCGGCCTCTGGGTAGGATCGTCGTCCGGGAAGTAGTTCTTGGGGATGTCGATCTGAAGGCCTTTGCGGATGTCGCGGTTGTATTCGTCCCGGAGGGTGTTGCGGTCATACTCGGGATGTCCCATGATGAAAAACCGCCTGCCGTCTCTCGACATGCACAGAAGGATCCCGGCCTCCTCCGAGGCGGCAAGGATCTTGAGCTCACTGCATGACTGGATCGCCTTGGACGGCACCTCTGTATAGCGGCTGTGAGGGATCAGGAAATAGTCGTCGAAGCCACGTACGATGGGCTCCCTGCGGTGGCGGACCTTATGGGAAAAAACACCGAAGAGCTTCTTTTTAAGGAGTCTTTTGGGCAGTCCGTAATGATAATAAAGACCGGCCTGGGCACCCCAGCAAAGGTGGAAGGTACTGGTCACGTTGGTGCGGCTCCAGTCAAAGACCCGGCAGAGCTCCGGCCAGTAGTCGACCTCCTCGTACTCCATTTTCTCCACAGGCGCGCCTGTGATGATCAGGCCGTCAAAGCGCCGCTCCTTCAGTTCATCAAAGGTATAATAAAACTGCATGAGGTGCGAAGCGGAGACGTTTGCCGACTTGTGAGAGCTCATGTGCATGAAGGTGATATTGAGCTGGAGAGGAGTATTGGAGAGCATGCGCAGAAGCTGCAGCTCCGTCTCCTCCTTTGTCGGCATGAGGTTCAAAATACAGATCTCCAGCGGACGGATATCCTGGTGGATAGCTCTTTTCTCATCGACCACGAAGAGGTTCTCCCTCTCCAGTATTTCCTTGACCGGCAGATCATTTTGTATTCTGATTGGCATGGCTCCCTCTTTTCTACGTCTGTTAGACGGTTATTCCGCCAATAATTTATGACATGCAGGCATTTCCCTGCCTGACCGGCAGCTCAAATGCGTCACTGGTCACAAATTGACCAGTAACGAGGCTGGCGGCAGTGTGACTTTTTCACAAGTGCACACAAAGCTTTATTCCTGAATAATTCTGCGGTTCACTGTTCGTCTCCGGCGAGCCTGAGGAAATCCTCCTCGGTGAGGATGGGGATCCCCAGCTGGGCCGCTTTCTTATTCTTTGAAGACGTCGAAGCAGAATCATTATTGATCAGATAATCTGTTTTTGCGGACACGCTGCCGGCCACCCTGCCGCCCCGGTCCGCGATATATTCTTTTAAGGCGTCGCGATTTGAAAAATGCGCGACCTTCCCCGTGACGACAAAGGTCTTTCCTGCAATCGGATCTTCCGTTTTTTCAGAGGCACTCCCGTCTTCAGCGTCCCGGGCTGCTGCAGCAAAGCTGCGGATCTGACGCTCAGCGGGATGAAGCTCCAAAAGAAGCCTGTTCAGTACATCCCGGTTGTTTTCATTTGAAAACCAGGCAGAGATGCCGGAGGCCAGTATAGGGCCGATGCCCTCCACGCCTGCCAGCTCTTCCTCCGAGGCAGATCTGATTGCCTCTATATCGTCTCCGAAATGATCACAGAGGACGCGGGCGTTAGCTGCCCCTATGCCGGGAATGCCCAGTGCGAATACGATGCGGGGCATGGTCGTCTGTCTGGATTTTTCGATCCCGTCCATGAGGCGGCGGAAGGATTTCTCTCCGAATCCTTCCATGGCGATGATGGATTCTCGGTGGTCATCCAGGTGGTAGATATCGGCGAATTCATGAATGAAGCCCTCCGCAATGAATTTTTCCAGGGTCATTTCGGAGAGTCCCTCTATATTCATGGCGCTGCGGCCGGTAAACAGGGTAAAGGCCTTGATCTTTTTGGCCGGGCAGTCCGGATTGGTGCAGACGAGCACCTCGGTATCGATCTCCCGGCGGATCTCGGTCTTTCCTGCGCAGACAGGGCACGCGTCCGGGATCTTGAGAGTGCCTGACCGGGTCAGGTTTTCCGCGATCTGGGGAATGATCATATTGGCCTTATAGACGGTCAGACGGTCGCCGATCCCCAGCTGCAATGATTTCACAATGCTGACGTTGTGGACCGAAGCCCGGCGCACAGTTGTGCCCTCGAGCTCAACCGGCTCGAAAATGGCCACGGGGTTGATGAGGCCAGTCCGGCTCGCGCTCCATTCCACCTCCAGAAGGGTCGTCTCCTGCTGCTCATCAGCCCATTTGAAGGCGATGGCATTTCTGGGAAACTTCGCCGTCCTGCCCAGGGACTCCCCATAGGCTATGTCGTCCAATAAAAGGACGAGGCCGTCGGAAGGGAGATCAAAGTCCCGGATCTTTTTTTCAAAACGGTCTATTTCACTTCCAATGCTTTCAGCGGTCACGACTGTAGTATCGACCGTTTCAAAGCCCTGTGCCTTCAGAAAATCAAGCTGTCCCAGGCGGGAATTGTGGAACTCAGGAACCGTCCCCTGTTCCACTGCCTCCACCAGAGTGAAGGCGTAGAAGCGGACGCGGCGTTTTGCTGTAACAGAGCTGTCCAGCTGGCGGACGCTGCCGCTGCACAGGTTCCTGGGGTTTTTGTAGCGGACATCCTCCAGGACTCCCTTTTCCGCCGCTTCTTCCTCCAGTTCCTCGTTGATCTTTGTGAAATCGGAATAGCGGATCACAGCCTCGCCCCTGAGAGTGAGCCTTCCCTCGAAGGGAATGCGGGCAGGCAGGTTGCGGAAAGCGGACGCGTTGGCAGTGACCTCTTCTCCAATCTCACCATTGCCCCGGGTGACGGCGCGGGCAAGCCGGCCTCCCTCATAGGTGAGAACGACTGTGAGGCCGTCCAGCTTCCAGGAAAGGAGGCCCTTCTGATCTCCCAGCCAGGACGCCAGATCCTCCCTGGACTTTGTCTTGTCAAGGGAAAGCATAGGCTTTTCATGGCGCACACGGGGGAGGGCGTCCACAGCCTCATATCCCACACTGACTGTCGGGGATCCCGCCAGAACAAAGCCCGTCTCCTCCTCCAGAGCCTTCAGCTCGTCGTAGAGGGCGTCATATTCGAGGTTGGACATGATCTCCGTGTCTTTTGCGTAATAAGCTTTTGACGCTTCTCTCAGGATCTGTGCCAGATATTCCATGCGGCTTCTTTTTTCCGCATACAGGTCTCCCTTTTTTTCGCCCATCCCTGTTTCTTCCTCATACCGGACTTATCAGTCCGCTCTTTTGCTTTTATTATCCCTGCGGGGGAGGCGGTGCCATCCCGGCAAGGGCATAGAGCTCCTCCAGCTCCTCTCCGGTGATCTTGCGCTGCTGTCCGGACTTCAGATTTCCGAGCTTTATGTTCAGGATCCTCACGCGTTTGAGAAAATGGATCTCGTGTCCTATGCTTTTGCACATGCGGCGGATCTGACGGTTGAGACCCTGCGTCAGAACGATGCGGAAGGTCCTGTCGCCCAGGCGTTCCACAGTACAGGGACGCGTCCTCTGCCCCAGATCCTTTAAGTACATGCCCGAGGCGAGCCGGTGGAGCTCCGCGTCGGAGATCCTGCGCCTGACACGGACCAGATACTCCTTCTCATGTCCGTTCGCCCCCCGCATCATGGCGTCGATGAGCCTGCCGTCATTTGTCATGATGAGAAGCCCTTCGGAATCCCGGTCAAGCCTCCCTGCATAGGTCAGGCGGACGGGATAACGAAAGACATCACTGATCGTTTTTTCGGCATGGGCGTCCTTCTCGGTACATGTCACACCGACCGGTTTGTACCAGGCTATGACGACCGCCTCTTTGGGAGACTTCAGGATCCTGCCCCGGACAGAGACCTTTTCGCCCCCCAGAAGGACCATTCCGGGCCGGGCCGGTACTCCGTCCACCAGGACCTCGCCCTTTTCCACAAGCCGGTCCGCCTCCCTGCGCGAACAGACGCCGCACGAAGCTATGTACTGGTTCAGGCGCATCGGTCATTCCTCCCCGTCTGTAAAAGGAGATTCCGGCCGGACAGGTTCTGTCGAAGCAGTTTCAGGCCGGACAGGTTCTGTCGAAGCAGTTTCAGGCTGGCCGGTTTCTTCCTGGACCTTCCGCTTTCTCAGTTCCTTTTTCTTCCCCTTCGGAGCCTCCGGCCAGGCGTCAAGCAGCATACTGACGGCATTATCCCGGGCTATGCAGATCCCGTGCTCCGTCACATAGGCGATAAACTGCTCATGGGACGTCACGAGCTCTCCGAATTCATTGGCGGACAGGACCAGCCGGTCAAAATCAGGCGGCGTCGCATCCGTGCGGCGCAGGATCAGGAAATAGACGTCGTCCTCCCGCAGATAATAAAAGGAGGATTTCACCGGCCCTATGGCCGCAAAAAGCCTGCAGCAGTTCATAGCGTCACGCACACTGTAAAAGGAAAACATAAAAGCATCCTTTTTCAGATTTTTCGGATCCTGAGCCCCGCTGTTCTTTTCTCCTGTCCTGTTCGCTCTGATACTTTCCGCCATATCACCGTCTTTCCTTGTTTCCGCCGGATTGCGGTCGGATTTTCCTTCCGCGAGCAGGGAACGCATCAGGCTCTCTGAAGGATCCGCATCCTGCTCTTCTTCATGCTGCTTATCCTTATCAGCTGCTTTCGCTGCAATCGCTTCAAAAATGCTCTGGGCGATCCTGCGGATCTCCTTTGTCGCTCCCTCCTGTGAATCCTCTCTTGTGATAAGGAGGCTGAGGGAGTGGTCCGGAAGGACGGACACACGCATGGTGGTCAGTTCCCCGTCCAGATTAAAATTCTCGGAGAGCGCGGCGCGCAGCACGACCGAACGGATAAAATCCACCGCTTCTTTTTTTCTTTCAAAAAAATCGTCGATCCCGATCCCGTGCTCACGCATATCCTCCGGGGAAATGATGCAGCTGATGGTATTTTCATTAATTCTTCTTATCTTCATACCCTTTTCTCCAAACCTGCAGCAGTGCAGGTCGAAAATTTTGTAACTGTTCTGCTTCCCGCGGCCCGCAATTTCAGCGTCTTCCCTGTAAACTGAGCTGTCACAAAATATGAAAAGAGCGCCTGTATGAAAATCACTCCATACAGGCGCAGGCAGCCTGAAATCCCCGATCTGAACAGATAAATTCTTTCTGTTCAGATGATTTACGCACAGGTATTATCTCTTGATCTGGCCCATGACCTCTTCTGCGAAATTCTCGACCCTCTTCTCGATGCCTTCGCCGGTCTCGAAGCGGATGAAGCGGCGGACTTTGATGTCCGTGCCGTTTGCCTTGCCGACCTGCTGCAGGTACTGGGCAACAGTCTGCTTGCCGTCCTCAGCCCTGACATAAACCTGATCGTACAGGCAGATCTGCTTGAGCTCTTTGTTCAGGCGGCCGATGAGCATCTTTTCGATAATATTCTGGGGTTTGCGCTTGTTCTCGGGAAGCTTGTTGTTCTCCTCGATGGCCTGTGCCAGAAGGATCTCTTTCTCATGCTCCTTGTATTCCTCGGGAACCTCGTCCACGCTGACATACTTGGGGGACATGGCAGCGATCTGCATGGCGACGTTGGTCAGCGCCTCTTTGACGGAGTCGTTCACGACGTCTGTCTTCGCGTCGACGATGACAGCGATGCGGCCCTTGCCGTGCAGATAAGAGACAACGCAGCCGTCCTGTGCAGCGACCTGCTCGAAGCGGCGGATGCTGAGCTTCTCGCTGATAACAGCGATCATGTCGACCAGAGCGTCATTAACGGACTTGGAAACATCCTCAGCCCAGGGCTCTGCCAGAAATGCCTCAATTCCCTCGGCCTCGGTCTTCAGAGCCTGCTCTGCGACCTTGGCGACGTAGGTGCGGAATTTCTCATTCTGAGCGACGAAGTCGGTCTCGGAATTGACTTCAACAACGGCTGCCTTCTGGTCGCCGTCGGTAGCGATCAGGCAGATGCCTTCTGCAGCGATCCTGCTTGCCTTCTTCTCAGCCTTGGCCTGTCCCTTTTTGCGAAGAACCTCGACAGCGGCGTCCATGTCGCCGTTGGTCTCTGTCAGAGCCTTCTTGCAGTCCATCATTCCTGCGCCGGTCATTTCGCGCAGCTGTTTAACCTGTGCAGCTGTAATTGCCATAGTAATCTCCAATCTTATCTGTCTGTCTTATATTATCCTGATCACGTGTGAGGGATCAGAGGGTTCCTTCCTTCTCCTGCTCAGCCTCGGAAGCCGCGGATTCCTCTGCGATCGCTTCCTGCTCCGCACCGCCTGCCTCGGCGCCCTGGTTTGCCTCGATGACAGCGTCGGCCACGGTGCTGCAAAGCAGCTTGACCGCACGGATGGCATCGTCATTGCCGGGGATGATGAAGTCGAGCTCTTCGGGATCGCAGTTGGTATCGCCGATACCGATCAGAGTGATGCCCAGAGCGTGCGCCTCAGCGACGCAGATTCTTTCCTTCTTGGGGTCGACGACGAAGATCGCGTCGGGAATACGGGTCATGTCCTTGATACCGCCCAGGTTCCTCTCGAGCTTGTCCCACTCCTTCTGGAGCTTGGCGACTTCCTTCTTGGGAAGGACATCAAAGGTTCCGTCCTGCGCCATCTGCTCGATCTTGCGAAGGCGGTCAACGCGGCTGCGGATGGTCTTGAAGTTGGTCAGCATGCCGCCGAGCCATCTCTCATTGACATAGTACATGCCGCAGCGGGTGGCTTCTGCCTTGACGGCGTCCTGTGCCTGTTTCTTTGTGCCGACGAACAGGATCGTGCCGCCCTGCTCGGCGATCTGGAAAACTGCCTTGTAGGCCTCATCCACGAGGATCACGGACTTCTGAAGGTCGATGATGTGGATGCCGTTGCGCTCCGTGAAGATATAGGGAGCCATCTTGGGGTTCCAGCGCCTTGTCTGATGTCCGAAGTGCACGCCTGCTTCCAGAAGCTGTTTCATTGATACGATACCCATTTTTTACTTTTCCTCCTGTCTGGTTTTTTCATCCGCGCCCTTTCGCGGCCTGTGAGGCTTCTGCCACCCTTTTTTCATAAATAAGGGCACCGGCATCCGCTGGGACGCGTGTCTGATAAATGGGATTTACTGCAACTTTAATACCATAGCATAATCGGGACGATCATGCAAGGAATTTTTTTCAGGGCTGGATCTGCCTGCGCAGTCCGGCGAGTTCGCCGTAAATGGCGTCGTTGAGAATCTTGATATAGGTGCCTTTCATTCCCGAGGACCGGGACTCAATGACGCCGGCAGATTCGAACTTGCGCAGAGCGTTGACGACGACACTGCGGGTGATGCCTGCCTTATCGGCGATCTTGCTGGCAACCAGGATCCCCTCCACACCGTCGAGTTCCTCAAAGATATGGATGATGGCGTGCATCTCTGTATAGCTGAGCGTCCCGATGGCGGATTTGACGACGGAGATCTTGCGGTTCTCCTCCGCTGTCTCCTCGGAAACAGCGCGAAGCATCTCAAGCCCTACAACGGTCGTGCCGTACTCGGAAAGGATGATGTCGTCGATATCAAAATGCTCGCCTTTTTTATAAATAAAAACTGTGCCAAGGCGCTCGCCGGCCACCTCGATGGGAAGGACGATCCCCATCAGGTCCCTGTCCTCCTCTGCAAAAAAGCCAAGTGTCTGGAGTGAAACGTTTTCATGGGTCGAGAGGATGTCCAGAAGCCGTGAATTGAGCTCGGAATCCACAAAGGTTCCGACCTCTTCCTCGATCAGCCCGTGAACCGCGCCGACCTGTCCGCTCTTTCCGACTCCAAGCACCTTTCCCTTTTTGCTGATGACCAGAATATGGGCGTTCAGGATACTGCTCATGACCTTGCAGATATCATTGAACACAACCTTCCCGGTATCATTGTTGTGGATCAGTTTTTCAATTTTTCTGGTGTTGTCCAGAAGAACGACGTTTTTGGCCGCATGCAAAGTCTCCACCTGTTTATTCCTCCTCACGGTTCTCAATATATCCGCATTCCTTGTCCATGCAGACAAGCCGGTTTCCCTTCTCGATCATCATGCCGCCGCAGCGGGGGCATTTTTTTGCCGATGGCTTCTGCCAGGACATGAAATCACATTCCGGACTGCCCATGCAGCCGTAATACCTGCGTCCCTTTTTAGACATGCGGACGATGATGTCTTTGCCGCATTTGGGGCAGGCGACCCCGATCTTTTCATAATACGGTTTTGTGTTGTGGCACTCGGGAAAGCCCGGACAGGCCAGGAATTTCCCGTGCGGTCCGTATTTGATAACCATGCGGCGGCCGCAGTTTTCGCAGATTTCGTCGGATTCCTCATCCGCGATCTTCACCTTTTCAAGCTCCGCCTCCGCCTGAAGCACCGCCTCGTGCAGATCCGGATAAAAATTCTCGATCACCGTCTTCCAGCGGACCTGTCCGTCCGCGATCCCGTCCAGAAGCGTCTCCATATTCGCCGTAAAGGAAGGATCGACGATGGACGGAAAGGCCTTCTTCATTATATCGTTTACGGCTTCCCCCAGCTCTGTCATGTAGAGGTTCTTTTCCTCCTTGACGACATATCTGCGTGCCAGGATCGTTGTGATGGTCGGCGCGTAGGTGCTGGGACGTCCGATCCCCTGCTCTTCAAGGGCCCGGACAAGGGACGCCTCAGTATAGTGGGGGGAAGGCTGCGTGTAATGCTGTACAGGATCAAAGCTGTCCAGTGTCAGCTTACTGTTTTCATCCAGCCCTTTTCCCAGGGAAGGCGTTTTTTCCTCCTGCTCCTCAATGTAGACCTTCTGGAAGCCGTC
>DEPS01000048.1:0-27890 GCA_002358875.1 Lachnospiraceae bacterium UBA3386
CAGCGCGATTTTTTAAACTTCCGTCTCCTTTTTGTTCTTCTGCATCAGCTTGTTTTCGTACATCAGCTTGTCCGCGCGGCGCGTCACTTCATTCACGGCTTCGTCAGTCCGGGAGTCAAAGACAGCCATACCTCTGGCGACTTCCACTTTTTCCCAGATTTCCTCCGCCTCGGAGCGTTTCCGCCTGCAGGCCTCGTCAAAGTCCCGCAGAAGCTCGTCTCTGTTTTCATAATCCTGGCCCTGCAGGATAGCCGCAAATTCATCCCCGCCGACCCGGAACACCGGGCTGTGCCCAAAAACTTCGCATATGATCGCGCTCGCCGACTTGATATAAATATTTCCCTTGTCGTGGCCGTACCGGTCATTTATCGTCTTAAGATTATTACAGTCGAAAATACATACAGCAAATTCCGTTGTTTTTTCAACATCCTGTACCTGTTTCTGAAGGTTCTGGACGTAAATATCGAAGGCTCCCTTGTTGTGCACAGCGGTCAGGGCGTCGGAATAAGCCAGATCATTCAGGTCGCTGATATAGACCTCCAGGTTTTTGATCAGGGTGCTGAAAGCCCTGGTGAGTGTACCCACCTCGTCATCCCCGTCATAATCGAGGCGGCAGTCATAGCAGCCCTGGTTCACCTTCTCCGCCACCTCCGTCAGCTCCCTGAGCGGCTCCGTGATATGGCGCGTATATTCAAGAGTGGCATAGATAAAGAAGATCAGCAGAATAAGGGAGACGAAGGATATCTGAAAGATCCATCTCTGCCATACTACGTTGATCTCCGAAACAGGGACGGTCACGTTCATCCGCATCCCGTTCTTCAGGGGAAGGCGGACAGCCAGCTTGTCCAGGCCCTCAAACCTATAGCGCACGAAAGTGTCATCACTCAGGATGCCTTCCGGGACCTCGGGCTGTTTTTTCATTGTCGTGACATCAATGTGAGGATGATAAATGAGCCTTCCCTCAGGGTCGTCGATATATGCGTACCCGTTCTCGTAGAGCGAGATATGGTTCACCTGCTCAGCCATGGTGGAGTAATCGATCTCTATCCCTACTACACCCAGAAAGCGGCCCCGCCAGTAGATCGGCGCATTATAGGAGATCACACGCACGTCCAGATTGTCCGTGACATAGGGCGGGAGCCAGACCGGATCTCCCGTCGCCTTCGGGACAGTGAACCATACCAGCTTTGATGTGTCCTCCGTGTCATAGAGCGTGATGTCGGTCACTTCGTGTTCCCGAAACCCCGACCCGTTAATATTGATAAACCAGAAGCCCTTGCAGGTCGTTGAGACTGCGGGGTCGATCCTGTAGTAGTAGGTAAGGACCCCGTTGGTCTTGTAGGTCATTTTTGAAAAAATATCTTTTACGCGTTCAAGATGATCGGGAAGCTGTTCTGCCCCGGTCATGGATTCCAGGTCCGCCTCCAGATAGGCAGTGACCATTTCCACAGCCTGCTCAACGCTCTCGAAGTAAAAGTCCAGGTTTTTTTCTCCGGATTCACAGAGGCTCATGAGGAGCTGTTCCGAGTTCTCATATCCGATATTCCTGATCGCGACACCTCCCATAAGAATCGCGATCAACATGGTGACAACGATCGCGCTCACCGTCAGGAAGGTGCTTTTTGTCTGTAGTGAATTCAAAATTATGGTCCCCTCTATGAGCTTGTTTTCCTGAGGGCCTGATCGGACCATCGGCCGTCCCGCCAGAGCCGCACGCCCGCGACAAGCTTTTCCTCCCCGCGCTCCCTGATGGGTGCGATCCTGAGCGTGACCGGACGAGGCTGTCCGTTAAGGATCAGACGGTACTGGATCCGGAACCGTCCCTTCTCGCGGATCTCCCTCATGACATTTTCCCTGGTAAACTGCCTCAGATACTCAGGAAGATCCTCGGGAAAAACAGCCTTTTTCCCGTCAATGGCGCCCTGAATGAAAAAATCCTCTCCTTCCTTGGCAAAGCCCAGGCTCTCATATTCACTCATGGCGTTATATTCGATATAGCGGCCCGAATCGGGATGGATCGTATACAGGCACAGGTAATTTCCGGACAATGCAGCGATCCTCTCGATCATCTCCCGCTCCCTGAGCTCCTCCTGGACCTGATCCCTCTTCTTCATCTCAGAATCAATGACGCTGATGCCTATGATGATACGGTTCCCCCCGGGCTGCATGCGCAGGATCTTCATACTGACATACATGGGCTCACCGGTATCGATCAGACGGTAGGTGCTCGTGAAGACCCCGTGCTGGTCCAGCTCCTTCAGGACATTTTCCCTGGTGAACCATCCCAGGAACAGTTCCCGGTCCTCCTCATAGATGCGCTTTTCGCTGTCGCGCCTTGCACTTTCGAAAAAGTCCTTTCCGTGCCGTTCTATGGCCAGCTCCTGGGCGCCGACAGAAGAAGAATACTCGATGAACCGGTCCGTATCCAGGTCTACGACATAGATATTGTAGTAGTCCGAAGCAAGGGTCCTCGCGATGTCCGCATAGGTCTCCCCCTGGCCGGGCTCCGTGATGGAAAGAATGGCGACGGCCACCGCGGCATTCCCGCTGACCGGGCTGACGCCGATCCGGCGGGCAAAGGAGTGCACGACCGACCCGTCGGGCATCTTCTCATCGTAAAATGAGCGCGCACCCATCTCGCAGCAGGTCCTGACGACATTGCGCATGAAGGAGGCATTGTATTTGACAAATTTGTCACCCTCGCGGGACAGGTCCAGACCGAAAAAGCGCCGGGCAAAATCCCGGTAGGACTGGTTGCTGCGCACGAAGCGGGCGGTATCTCCCCTGATCTCAATGACACCCATGGGGAGTGTACTGAAGGCGTTCTGGAAGGAATTTTCATCCCCGCTGGAAATGACTGCCAGGTCATAGAGATTCAGGCTTCCCATCGACTCGTAATAAGAGGATTCCTCCGGATCCTCATAACCGCTGTCTTTGTTCTTTCTGTTCCATTCAAGAATGAAGGGCAGGGGGTTGGGTTTGCTGAAAAAATAGCCCTGCAGCTTTGAACAGCCGATCTCCTGAAGAAAATGGGCCTGTTCCTGAGTCTCCACCCCCTCGCAGACCGTGTCCACTCCGAGGGCGGACGCCATTTTCATCAGCTCTGTCAGGATGATCCTGCCGTTTTCTCCCTCATTCAGCTTCCGCATAAAGCTCATGTCAAATTTCAGGAGGTTGAATTTTATGCTCTGGAGAACATCCAGCGAGGAATACCCGCTGCCGAAATCATCCATCCACACAGGAAAGCCCAGCTCCTGAAAACGCCCGACCTGCTCCTTCATGAAGTCAAAATCGCTTCCGATGACGCTCTCCGTAATCTCGATCGTGATGCGGTCCCTGGGAACACCGGCGGCATCCACGCGCTTTCTGATCTCCTCCACGATGTCGCATGAGTCAAAATCAGATCTGGACAGATTGATGGAATGGGGGATGATGAAGATCCCCTCTTCGCGCATGATCCGGATTTTTTCAAGCACCTCGTCGAGGACATACAGGTCCAGCTTATAGATCAGGCCGGTCTCCTCGAGGTAGGGGATAAACTCTGCCGGAGACAGAAAGCCATGGACCGGGTCGATCCATCTGGCAAGCGCCTCTTCATCGCAGATCCGGTCACTGACAGCCCTGATGATCGGCTGATAATAGACCTGGATCCACTTTTCCTCTATCGCGCGGTCCACATTTTCAATGATATACTGTCTTCTCTCCGCTTCTTCTTTGAGCTGCCTGCTGTAGAACCGGTAGGCGGAGGCATATACTCCCTTCAGGGCATTGCAGGCCAGCTTGGCCCTGTCACAGGCAACGCTGGCATGGACATTCTCCCTCTGGCTCGGGTAAACGCCGATATGGATGGGAAGGGCTCTTCTGCCGTTTATCTCCCTGCATTCTTTGAACAGCTGTTCCAGCCGTTCATCCAGCCCCTCCTCCTGGGTCACAACAGCAAAATGATCCGCCCCGATATGGCAGCAGCTCTCGTTGGAAAACATCCTGGCCAGGATCCTGGCAAAGGTCTGCAGCATCCTGTCGCCCTCGACGAAACCGTGCCTGGAATTGAAGAACTTCATGCCGCAGAAATCGATATACAGTATGACCGGACGGCCTCCCTTCCCGACGATCGCGGTCTTTCCGGCCTCGGCCAGTTCAAAAAAGTAGTTCAGGCCCGGAAGACCTGTCAGATAGTCGTAACGGGCTGACTGAAGGACACTCAGTTCATGGAGCGCGCTGCTCAGTGACTCATTCAGGTTCACATCCGCAGGCCCTGTATTCTCCACATATTTTCCCTCATCCGTATACCAGACATGGGCCAGGCGCGCACCCTCCTTAGTCATCACATGCTCACCAAAGGCGTGAATGACCAGATACTCGCTGCTTTTCTTAGTCCTCGAGCGGTAGATCACCTCATACCTGCCGCCTTCCGTGGCGAATTTCAGTGCCGCATTGGCCGCTCTCACCGCGTCGTCGGGGTGCGTGTATCTGTACATATCATTATCCATGTCATGATAGGCCAGCTCCCGGTCATCATAACCGAACAGCCGGCAGAATCCGTCAGAAATGACGAGCGTGACGACCCGGCTGTCCACAAACTGGTAGACGGCAAACGGCTGCTGAATTCCTTCCAGAATGGTCTGCTCCTGTTTTGTAAAATGATATTTTTCCATAAGAAAACCGCGCCTTTGTTCTGCTCTGTGCTGACTGGCAGCTTAATAAAGGAAATAATCTGCTTTTATAACGATACCATGTATAAGCTGTAAAATCAAATCAAAACATAGCAGAGTGGATTTTATATCGTTTTAATTAGAACGTAAATACATTTATTATTCAAATGTCAGGCACCCATACTTCAGGCGTGCACAAATCAGACATTCACATGTCAGGTATATAATTTATCCCTCCACGATCAGATACCTCCCGTCGCCGATGGGAAAAACCTCGGCGGCAGAAAACAGATCCTCTCCCTCCACGTCAGTCCCCGCCTCTTCAAAATAGCTGACCACCTCTCTTTTTGACCTGACAATGACCGCAAAACACATTTCCAGAAAATCCGCCGCCTCCTCGGGCGTGGAAGCCACCTTCTCCGGAAACAGCTGAAGCTGTTTTTCCAAAAAGACACTGAGCGCGGCGTCGTCATATTCAGGATGCACCTTATAGGAAAGCTTCACTTTCTTTGAACCTCCCTTTGAGGGGGCCTTCTTTTTCTCCTTCATTCCCGTCTCCTTCATCTTTGTCTCCTTCTTACCCGTCTCTTTCATACCCGCCTCCTTCATCTTTGTCTCCTTCCTGCCTGTCCGTTTCATTTGCGCCTCCTTCATTTTTGACTCCTTCCTGCCTGTCCGTTTCATTTGCGCCTCCTTCTTTATAGAAACAATTACATTATACAATAAAAAAAGGTTTCGGAAAAAATTGAATTAGTGTATACTATAATCCAATTGCTGCCGGTCACAAATTGACCAGTAATGTGCTCGAGGCCATGCAAAATTCGCTGCGCGAATGGGCCGGGAACCGCTGAACCCGGCTTTTTGCGTAAAGATCACGCAAAAAGCCCTCGAAACCGGCGGCAGTGGGACTTGTTACATTCAAGTCTTTTTATGAGGAGATTTTTGTGAGGAATTTTTATAAGGAGGTTTTTTATAAATGGTGAAACTATTTGACAGCGGCATTTTTCTTGTAAACGGCACCGAGATCGTCCCCGCCGGTGAAGCCGCGAAGGTGGAAAGCCTGACCGGAAAAAAGGCGGACGCGAACGAAGCGAAAAAAGGCACGATCGCCTATTCGATCCTGAAGGCCCACAATACTGCAGCCGATATGGACAGGCTCCGGATCCGTTTCGATTCCATGGCGTCCCACGATATCACTTTTGTCGGCATCGTCCAGACGGCCAGGGCCTCGGGTATGGAGAAGTTCCCGATTCCCTATGTGCTCACCAACTGTCACAACTCCCTGTGCGCAGTCGGAGGCACCATCAATGAGGATGACCACATGTTCGGCCTTACAGCCGCAAAGAAGTACGGCGGCATCTATGTGCCTCCCCACATCGCGGTCATCCACCAGTACATGCGCGAAATGATGGCCGGCTGCGGAAAAATGATCCTGGGCTCCGACTCCCACACCCGCTACGGCGCTCTTGGCACCATGGCCATCGGCGAGGGCGGCGGCGAGCTGGGCAAGCAGCTCCTCGAGGACACCTATGATGTCGCCTATCCCGGCGTCGTCGCGGTCTATCTCGACGGAAAGCCCACCCCTTATGTCGGCCCCCAGGACATTGCCCTCGCCATCATCGGCGCGGTCTTCAAGAACGGCTATGTTAAAAACAAAGTCATGGAATTCGTGGGCCCCGGCGTGTCCTCCATGGACACCGATTACCGCAACGGCGTCGATGTCATGACGACCGAGACTACCTGCCTGTCCTCCGTCTGGCGCACGGACGAAGACACGAAGGAATATCTCACGGCCCACGGCAGGCCCGGGGATTATAAGGAGCTGAACCCGGCGGACGTCGCTTACTACGATGGCTGCGTCTATGTGGATCTCTCTTCCATAAAGCCCATGATCGCGCTCCCCTTCCACCCCAGCAACGTCTATGAGATCGACGAGCTCAACAATAATCTCGCCGACATCCTCCGCGGAGTCGAAAAGGAAGCGGACCGGATCGCCAACGGCAGGGCAAGATTTACCCTCCTCGACAAGATCAGGGACGGAAAGCTCCATGTCCAGCAGGGCATCATCGCCGGCTGCGCGGGCGGCAACTACTCCAACATCGTGGAAGCGGCTAATCTTCTGCGTGGAAAGAGCTGCGGCTGCGGCGAGTTCTCGCTCGACGTCTATCCCTCCTCACAGCCGGTCTTCATCGACCTGGCGAGAAAGGGCTGCGTCGCGGATCTGATGAGCGCGGGTGCCATCGTCAAGACCGCCTTCTGCGGACCCTGCTTCGGCGCAGGCGACACCCCCATGCACAACGGCCTGTCCGTCCGCCACACCACCAGGAACTTCCCCAACCGCGAAGGTTCCAAGCCCGGTAACGGCCAGATGGCGGCGGCAGCCCTCATGGACGCGAGGTCCATTGCGGCGACTGCGGCAAACGGAGGCATTCTCACCTCTGCTGCCGAGTTCGACGGCTGGGGAAATGTTCCCAAACACGATTTCGACGACACCGTCTACAGAGCACGCGTCTACCAGGGCTTTGGCAAAGCCGATCCTGCTGTCGGACTCTTCGACGGCCCCAACATCAAGCCCTGGCCCGAGATGGAGCCCCTGGCGGACAACATCCTTCTCAAGGTATGTTCAAAGATCCTCGACGATGTCACGACGACCGACGAGCTGATCCCGTCCGGCGAGACCTCCTCCTTCCGCTCCAACCCCCTCGGCCTCGCGGAGTTTACCCTCTCCCGCCGCGATCCCGAGTACGTCGGCCGCTCCAAGGAAGTCGACAAGACCGAACGCTTCCGCGTTTCAGGCGGCAATGCGGCCGACAAGGACCCGGTCCTGGCAAAAGTCTATGAGGTGATCGGCACGATCCCGGGTTCCGAAAACGTCAATGTTCAGGACATTGAGATCGGCTCCATGGTCTATGCCAACAAGCCCGGCGACGGCAGCGCCCGCGAACAGGCGGCCTCCTGCCAGCGCGTCATCGGCGGTCTCGCCAACATCACCCAGGAGTACGCGACCAAGCGCTACCGCTCCAACGTCATGAACTGGGGCATGATCCCCTTCCACCTCAAGGGCGCCCCGGATGTATTTGAGATCGGCGACTATATCTATGTACCCGGCATCCGCGCCGCCCTCGACGGAGACCTCTCCGACATCAAAGGCTACGTGATCAAAGACGCCGGAAATACCGGTGCCTTCAAAGCCCTGCCGATCGACCTCTACATCCTCGACATGACTGAAAACGAGCGCGAGATCGTCAAGGCCGGAAGCCTGATCAACTTCAACCGCAACAGGAAGAAGGCATAAATGCCACGCCTGAATCCGGTGAAATTCCTGGCCTGGCAATAACTTACCTTCGGAAAGAGGGATCACGCATTTCCTCACGAATACGCCCGGCTCTTTCCAATCCATTTCAAAGCCCCGCCCTGTGGCGGTATCAGCTTACGCGGACCATGTCACCAAAAACGGACAGCCCTCTTTTGCAGAAGGCTGTCCGTTTTTTAATAATCATTTTTTATAAAAATCAGGTCACTTGCCAAGCAGATAGCGCTGGGCGCTGGTGACTGCATTGGCGCCGTCCGCGACGGCGGTGACGACCTGGCGGAGCTGCTTGGCGCGGACGTCTCCGGCGGCAAATACGCCGGGGATGCTGGTCTCGCAGGTCTCATCCGCAATGATGTAGCCGCCCGCGTTCGTCTCGATCCCGGCTCCGACGAAGCCGGACCGGGGAGTGATCCCCACGGCGATGAAGACCCCGTCTGTATCGATCACGCGCTCGGAGCCGTCATTTTTATTTACTACGACCACATGGGAGACCTTGCCGGTTCCATTGCCGTCCTCACCTGTGCCCTCCTCAATGGACTTGAGGTTTGAATCCCATACCATCTCGACGTTGGGAAGGGCAAAAAGCGCTGTCTGCAGGGTCTTGACCGCCCGCAGCTCGTCCCTGCGGTGCACGACATAGACCTTTTTGCAGCCCCGGGCCAGAAAGATCGCGTCCTCGACCGCGACATCCCCGCCGCCGACCACGACAGTGGTCCTGCCCCGGTAAAAGGCGCCGTCACAGGTAGCGCAGTAGGAGACGCCCCGCCCGGAAAGCTTTTCCTCGCCGGGAACGCCCAGATGGCTGTGGGCCGCTCCGGAGGCAATGATCACAGCCTTTGCCTCAAAGGTCCCTTCGTCAGTGAGAACCTTTTTTACATCCCCCGCGAGGTCAAGTCCCTCCACAGAGGCATTCACGACGGATGCGCCCAGCTTTTCCGCGTGATCCGCCATTTTCTGGGCCAGATCCATGCCCGTAAGACCAGGCAGCCCGGGATAGTTGTCGATCTCATAGGTATCGATGATCTGCCCGCCGTTGACGAAATTTTCTTCGATCAGAATATAATCGAGCTCCGCCCGGGAAGCATAGATCGCGGCGGCAAGGCCCGCCGGGCCTGCGCCGATAATAATTAAATCATGCATGTTTTATTCCTTTAAAACGGTCACTGACCGGATCAGATATTGGCTTCGAATTTCTGCTTCATCGCAGGCCTGGGGATCGCGCCGACTACCTCGTCAACAACTTTGCCGCCCTTGAAAAACTTCATGTTGGGGATGCTCATAACACCGTATTTGACCGCAAGCTCGGAGTTTTCATCCACATTGATCTTGCCGACCTTGATCTTCCCGGCATACTCCTCCGCCAGCTTGTCGATCACGGGACTCATCATCTTGCAGGGACCGCACCAGTCGGCATAAAAATCCACAAAGACCGGGATATCGCTGTTTAAAACCTCAGCTGTAAAATTATCTGCAGTAAATGTATAAACCATGCTACACCTTTCCTTTCTAAAAAATGATCCTTATATGTATCTGTATGTTTTTTCAAATTTAATTGTGCACAATTTAATTATACCCGTTTTCCTCTTTCTGTCAACAAAAATCACACAGGTATATTAAAAATCTTCGGCAGCTGCTCCCCGGCAGATCAGTGATCACGTCATGCCCTTTTTTCCATGGATGATTCCCGCCCGGGATGATATAATGAATAAAACAGCGAGCCAGAGCGTCATGCCGAGCCCGCTCGAGCATTTTCGGACATAAATGATTAATTGAAGGGAGATCTTATGGATAAAGACAAAGTCATGATCACGATCGGCAGACAGTTCGGAAGCGGAGGCCACAAGATCGGAGAATACCTGTCCAACCGCCTCGGGATATCCTACTATGATAACGAGCTCATTCTTCTTGCGGCCCAGCGGGGAGACCTGAACGTAGAACACATCCAGGCCATGGACGAAATGATCCAGAATCCCTTCCTGTATGTCCAGCACGAAGCAGAAGTGGAGGACACGATGGAGGAGACCGTCTTCCAGCTCCAGCAGGAGGTTATCTGCCAGCTTGCGGAAAAAGAGAGCGCGGTCTTCGTCGGCCGCTGCGCTGACGAGGCGCTCCGCAAGTCAGGGCACAAGCTGCTGAGCATCTTCATCTCCGCGCCTCTGCCCCAGCGGATCGCCAGAACCTGCCGCATCCAGGGGCTTTCCGAAAAGGAGTGCCGCGCCCTGACCGAACGCAAGGACAGTTCGCGCAAAGCCTACTATGAAAAACACACGGGAAGGAAATGGGGCGTTCCCGAGAGCTACGACCTCTATTACGATACATCCAAAAACGATATCGCCTACATCATCGTCGATATCATAAAGCGCTACAAAACACTCTGCAGCGGGTGAGCTGCGGGAATCCGGCTGTCAGCTGTTATATTTTAGTGAGAATCCGGCCGGTCAGCTGTTGTCCTCGGTAAGGATCCGGCCGGTCAGCCGTTATTTACATTTCGGTCCCGCTTTTCATCCGCGGGACCGAAAATCTCCTCCCTGACCTCCTTAATGATCTCGTCATAGGTCCCGGAGTCGAAGGAGAGCGCCGGGAAGGCCTTCAGGAGCCTTCCCGGCCCGAACAGCCTGCCCCTGGAAAGAGCCGCGATGATCAGCTGTTCCTGACCGAGCTCTATCTGAGCGCGCTTTTTCGCAAACTCACGCTCTGTTTTCACCTTCTGCTCCTCAACGGCGTCGCGCAGCTCAGCCTTAGCGAGAGCCGCCTGCACACGCCCCTCGTCGATAAGCTGCATGGAGTCCAGCGTGCTCCTGCCGATTTTCTCGCTCAGGTCGTCGCTGACGATCCGCATGGACGCCCTCAGCTGATCGAGCTCCGCAAGGCGCTTGTTGAGGCCAAGGACGATCAGCACCGTTACGATGAAATCCGCAATATAAGCCGCATACATCACGGCAAGAATCGGCCACCCCCATTTTTGGGGAACCAGGCGGGCAGACACACCGTCAACGATGGGATGCAGGATACGGATGACAAGAAGAGCGCCAATGCCCCAGAAAATGCTGAACTCGAGGCATATGAAGCCTCCAATATTAAAAGGCTTATTGCGATAGTCCCACCATCTGGCATGAAAGGCTTTGTAAAGGCCCCACCCGGCAATATATTCCACCGCGCTGGCAAGGATCATGCCGCAGAAAAACACGATCCAGGCGTTGACCCGGCCGATTTCGTCCACCCGCGTTCCCGCGATCGTGTCGATGACTCCGAATACGGCTGTCATCCCGAAGCCGTAGACCGGACAGACCGGTCCGGCCAGGAAGCCTCTGTTGATGATCCTTCCCAGAGTGACCACATGGTAGATCACCTCGACCACCCATCCGATCAGGGAATACATCAGAAAATACCAGAAAAGCTCGTAAAGAGTCATTCCCGCAAAACTCATCTGTGCCGTCATCTTTTTACCCCGACGATAAGTTTATCCTCTCCGCTCTCCTGGACCATTGCCGCCTTCACGGTGATCAGGACATACTTTTCCCCGAGCAGGATGCGAAGACGCGTCTTGAAAAATCCTTTTTCCCCGATGCACCGCAGCACGTTTTCTTTTGTGAACACCTGCATATACCCCGCCAGGTCGTCCGGATGGACTGCCTTCTTTCCGTTTTCCCGCGACGTGGCGAAAAAGCCGCTTCCCTTTTTTGCAATACCCAGAGCATCGTAGTCGCTCATGGCGCTGAATTCTATATAGTCCTCCGTCACGGGGTCGACCGTATAAAGACTCAGGTATTTCCCCGAGAGAGCCGCGATCCTCCCGAATGCGGTCCTCTCACGCAAAAGCCTCTCCTGGGCTTCCATCTGCCTCAACTGAGAGTCGATGCTGTTAACTCCGATGATCAGATGCCTGCCGTCCGGCTGCATCCGGTTGATCTTCATCAGGACATACCTGGGCTCGTCTCCATCCAGGAGCCGGTAAGTCATCTTGAACACACCCCGGCGGTCCAGCTCCTTTAGAATCTCTTCCTTGGTAAAGCCCTTCAGGAAAGCCTCCCTGTCCTCTTCAAAGATCCCTTTCATTATATCGCGCCTTGCGGTATCAAAGAAATTTCTCCCATGCCTTTCCTCCGCAAGCTCCTCTCCGCCGACAGGAGAGGAATACTCGATGAATTTTCCCGTGTCGAGATCCACATAGTAAATATGGTAGTAGTCGGCAGCCAGCGCTCTCGCGATGCCGGCATAGGATGCTCCCTCCGTCTTATCCGCCACCGACAGCACTGCGATCACCGCAGCGTAGGTCCCCGTCACCGGGTTCTGCCCGACCTTCCTTACAAAGATATGCACAACGGACCCGTCCGGCAGCTCGTCGTCAAAGAATGCGCGGTTTTTCTCGGTGCAGCACAGCCTGACATGTTTTACAAAATTGGCTGCCTGCTCGTCGTGAATTGTATCGAACTCCGGCCTTTCCTCCATAGACGGATCAAAATTAAAAAAGCGCAGCAGAAATTCCCTGCAGGACTGGTTTGTCCGGATAAAGGTGATCTTCCCGTCCGTGACCTCCATGATGCCCATAGGGATCGTATTAAAGAAATTCTGTAAGACATAATCCTTTTCATTGGATATGACAGCCAGGTCATACAGATTGACGCGCCCGATCTGCTCATAATAAGAAGCCGACTGGGGATTTTCAAATCCGATCTGGATCCCCTTTTCATATCTTTCAAGGATCTTCTCCATGGGGATGGGCTTCTGGTAATAGAAGCCCTGCAGCTTGGAGCAGCCGATCTCGCGCAGAAACTGCACCTGCTCCTTTGTCTCAACGCCCTCGCAGACAGTCTCGATGCCAAGGGCAGTCGCCATCCTCATCAGCTCCGTCAGGACGATCTTTCCGGTACCCCCGTTCTCGTCGAGCTTCTTCATAAAGCTCATGTCAAATTTCAGGAGGGTAAACCTGATGCTCTGCAGGACGTCGAGGGAGGAATAACCGCTCCCGAAATCGTCCATCCAGACAGGAAAGCCCAGCTCTTTGAAGCGTTCGATCTGGTCCTTCATGAATTCGAAGTCGCTTCCGACGACGCTCTCCGTGATCTCGATCGTGATCTTGTCCCTTGATACACCCGCATCATCCACACGCCTGCGGATCTCCTCAACTATGTCGCAGGCATCGAAATCCGACCTGGACAGGTTGACGGACTGGGGAACAATAAAAAGCCCGGCCTCCTCCTGCATCCTGAGTTTCTCGAGGACCTGGTCCACGACATAAAGGTCAAGCTTGTAGATAAGGCCTGCCTCCTCCAGAGTGGGAATGAATTCCGCCGGAGAAAGGAAGCCGAATTCGGGATCGATCCACCGGGACAGGGCCTCCTCATCGCACACCCTTCCGTTCACCGCGCGCACGATAGGCTGGTAATAAACCTGGATCCACTTTTCTTCGATCGCCCTGTCCAGATTTTCAACGATATATTCGCGCCTCTCCCTCTCATCCCTCATATCCTGACTGTAAAAATTATAGTCAGATGTATAGGAGCTGCGCAGGGCGTCGCAGGCGAATTTTGCCCTGTCACAGGCCATGGTCACTATGACAGACATTCCCTGCTGGGGATAAATGCCGACATGGACCGGGAGCGATCTGCTTTCGTTCAGCAGGCGGGCTTCATCAAAGAGCCGCTGCAGCTTCTCCTCAAGGCCTTCCAGCTCTGTTACCGCCACAAAATGATCCGCTTCAAAACGGCTGCATGAGCCATGCCCGAACAGCCTTTCCAGACAGCGGGAAAAAGCCAGCAGCAGTCTGTCGCCCTCTGCATACCCGTATTTTAAATTGAAATGCTTCATTCCGTGGAGATCCATATAAAGAAGAGTGGGGATCCCGCCTGAATTGCCGATCTCCTTCCTTCTGCTGCCTGCAAGCTCAAAAAAATACGTCATGCTGGGCAGACCGGTCAGATAGTCGTAGCGGCTCGTCCTGACGATGCTCTCCTCGTGCAGGGCGCTGTTGAAGGCCCGGTTGAAGGCCGAAGCCTGTTTGTCCTCATCCCCTGTATAGGCACCCTCGTCTGTGTACCAAACATAGGCAAGCCGTACCCCGTCCCTGGAATAAACATGCTCCCCGACGCCATGAAAGATACGGTCTTTCTTTCCCTCATATTTTCTGGCGCGGAAGATCACCTCATATTTTCCGCCTTCCGTCGCAAAGCGGTAGGCTGACTGAGAGATCCTTGCCACATCGTCGGGATGGGTATTGAAAAAAACATCATTCTCCGTAGACCGGATCGCCTGCTCCCTGTCCGGATAACCGAACAGGCTGCAGAAACCGTCGGATAAAGCAAGTGTATAGATCTGCCCCTTCGCAAACTGATAGACAGCCAGCGGTACAGGCATTTTCTCTATGGCCGCGCGTTCTGCTCCATTAAACTGATACTTTCCCATACTGCCTGTTCCCCCTCTGCGTTCCCGCAGCGAACCATAAAACTGTTTTTTCGCACCGCCAAAGGAACGTCAGATGCTGTCCTCGTAGCGGTCGGCATCCCTTAGTCTCATCTTGACGCCGTTAAGTATAATATACCCCTGCTCAGGATCAGAGTGAGGGATGTAACGGGCCGTGTCAAACTCCTCATGTCGATGGCCGAAACGGCGGCAGGAAACATCCTGATCCTTAGGCACCCTGTGCCCGTCCGAGGCCAAAGGCCCTCTGCCCGCCTGGGGGCCGCGCTGAGCCTGCCCGCTGCCAAAGGCGCCTCCCCTGTCCGGCCTTGTGTCCGAAAAGCCCTTTTTCCCAACGGACGACCTTCCCGCACCGGTTCGGCCTGAGCCCCCTCCTTTTTTATTGCCCGACAGGACGAATCTAACGGCAATGATAAAGAAAACCAACAGATATACTGTGACGCCGGACATATGAATACCTCCTGAATATATGATATCTTTTCGTCTCCCGGCCCCTACTCCTGTGCCGGTTCATACAGTGCCTTTTCAAGCGCTTCCCGGATCTCCTTTTCCGTTGAACGGACAGAGCCCTGGACCATGGCGGGCTTGCCGCCGCCCCGTGCGCCGCAGGCTTTATGGAGACAGGCGTTGAGGACCCGCGCATCGTTTCTTCGCCTCACATCGGAGACTTTATCAGCCCTGTTATCCCGGGCCCCTTCCCGGGTCTGCGGCGTATCCTGCTGCCGGTCGGCAAAAGTCTTATCAGACACTTTTTCTTTTGAACGGTCCGGCCGGGCCCCCGCCACATCAGTGCCGCACCCCGCGCCGAGAATGTATTTATATCCCTCCCCGTCCGTACCGGCAAAAACGCCGCAGTAACCGGAGTGGGTTTTGCAGAGCGTATTTACCAGCCTGCGCTGGGCAAGATTCCCTATGCCGTTTACGAAAAGGAACACATCCTCCTGATCCTTTGGCACTCCGTCGGCAAGTGCCTGCGTGTACATTTCCTCCAGCGCCGCCTCTCTCTGCCGCAGCCTGTCGTTGTCCGAAAGGACGCGCGATACGCCCGCCGCGATCTCTTCGCGCGGCATATTGGTGAGATGGGAGACCTCCTCTGCCGCCCTCTGCATCGTCTGGATGTAAGCGAGGGCACGGCTTCCGCACAGGATGGTCAGACGGATCCCGCCCCGCTCGCGCAGGGTGCGGACGATCTTGATCAGGCCGATCTCACCCGTCCTTCTGACATGCGGTGCGCAGCAGGCGCAGACATCCACGCCGGAGATCTCGACCAGACGAAGGGGTCCGTCGATCTCCTTTTTGCTGCGGTATTTTATCACGGCCAGCTCTTCTTCATCCGGATACCAGGCCCGGATCTCAAGATTATCCCAGACGACGCGGTTGGCACTGTTTTCCAGCCACAGGATATCCTCGTCTGTGAGCGGGCCGTTGAAATCCAGGGTCACCGTATTATCGCTGAGGTGAAAGCCCACGTTGTCATAACCGAAACGCCCGTGCACCAGGCCGGAAAGGATATGCTCTCCGGAATGATTCTGCATATTGGAAAAACGGTGGGAAAAATCGATCCTTCCCTGCACAGTCCGGCCGGGCAATACAGGCAGATTCTGTGCACTCTCCTCTGCTTCACCTTTCTCCAGAGTTTCTTTTCCCGCTGCGCTTATTCCCGGCGCGGCTTTCTCCGGCCTGCCTTTCTCCGATTCGTCGGGCAGCGTCCTGACATAGTGAAGGATCACGCCGTCTTTCATCTGAACATCCACCACCGGGAGCCCTTCGATCACGCCTGTATCCGGCGTCTGCCCGCCTTCCTCCGGAAAAAAAAGCGTCCTGTCCAGGACCACTTCAAAAACGCATCTGTCCAGCTCCCGGACAGAGAGGACAACTGCCTCGAATGTTACCGCATATGCATCTTTATCAAAAAGTCTGACTGTTTCCTGCATGAAATTCTCCCTGTGTCACTGCCCGGATCCGGCAGAGAGACCGTCATGTCACTGATCACTCTGCGCTGACGCGGTCCAGGATCTTGTACAGCAGCGAATACAAAAGCTTCGCGTCCTCCCCGGGCAGGTCAATACTGCAGGCCATACCCGCCGGAACCTCCAGAGCACGCTCCCGCAGCGCCATCCCCTCTTTCGTGATCGTCACTGACAGATTGCGCTCGTCGCTTTTGGAACGGCTTCTCTTGAGATACCCCTTCACTTCCAGCTTCTTGAGCACGGGCGTCAGCGTTCCCGAATCCAGATACAGACATTTCCCCAGCTCCTTGACGTTCAGTTCGCCGTGCTCCCACATCGCCATCATGGTAATGAACTGTGTATAAGTCAGGTCAAGTTTATCGAGAAAGGGCTTGTATCTGCGGATGATCTCCTTTGAACAGGCATATAATGGAAAACACAGCTGGCTGCCAAGCTTTAGGCAATCATATTTTCCTGCATCCTCCGTCATAACTTACCTCCCCTGCAAATTCCATTTTCGACCCGTATGGCTGCGGGCGCAAAGCGCTCCGGACATACCGGCAGAATAAATATTTACTGTAACAATAGTGACGGCAGACTGATCTTTATTTTGTCGTTCACCATAATTAAATTCCTGCAATGCTTCACATTACAGTACAATTAAATTTAACACAATTAATATATGTATACAAGCCGGAAACAACTGCCTGCGGTATTGCATTTAAATATGAACAAGAATAAAAATGAGCCAGGGGACAGATCCTCTGACTCATTTTTAAAATAAAGGCAACTGCTCAGCATCCAGTCAGATACGGAAGTGTCTGTCAGGCAGAAGGGGCTAAAACCGCCGTCATGGATCGGAAAAAAATCAGTCACCTTTCAGCTTTTTAAAAAACTTCCATGACACGGATCATGTTGGTATTACCGGTCTGTCCAAGGGGCACGCCGGCAGTGAAAACGATCTTGTCTCCCCTTTCGCAGAAGCCGGCCCTCTTGGCCGCCATGACGGCCGCTTCAAAGAGCATCTCCTCATTGTCCTCCTGAGGGATGTTAAGAGGGAAAACACCGTACAGCAGGTTCATCTGGCAGGCAACGGTCTCGCTGATCGCACAGGAAACGATGGGGCAGATGGGTTTATATTTGCTGATGCGGCGGGCGGTGAAGCCGGACATGGTGACGGTCACGATGGCCCTGGCGCCGATGTCCTGGGCGACCATGCATGTGGAATGGGAAATGGCAGTAGTCACATCGACAGAGACTTCAGCCGGGCGGTGCATGAAACGGCGGCGGTAGTCGATGTCGTTCTCCGCAGCCTCGGCGATCCTGGACATGGTCTTTACGGCCTCGACGGGATAAGCGCCGCTGGCAGTCTCACCGGAGAGCATGATGGCGGTTGTGCCGTCATAAATGGCATTGGCAACGTCCGTCGCCTCGGCGCGGGTCGGGCGGGGATTGTGCATCATGGAATCGAGCATCTGGGTCGCCGTGACAACGATCTTGCCGCGGGTCTCGGCCAGGTGGATGATGTGCTTCTGGTAGACGGGAACCTCCTCCATGGGCACTTCCACGCCCAGGTCTCCGCGGGCGACCATGACGCCGTCAGCGGCGTCCAGGATCTCATCGACATTGTTTACACCCTGGGTGCTCTCGATCTTGGCGATGATCTTCATCTTGCTGCCATGGGCATCGAGGATCTTGCGGATCTCGCGTACATCGTCCGCTGTCCGTGTAAAGGAGGCAGCGATATACTCATAGCCCAGCTTGCAGCCAAACTCGATATCAGAGCGGTCCTGCTCGCTGATGAAAGGCATGGAAAGATCGGTATCGGGAACATTGACGCCCTTGTGATTGGAAACGGGACCGCCGTTGATGACAGTGCAGTGGATCTCCGTCTCTGTGACATTTTCAACACGCAGCTCGATCAGACCGTCGTCGATCAGGATGCAGGTGCCTTTTGAAACATCCTTTACAAGATTCTTGTAGGAAATGGAGGCGCGCTCCGAAGTGCCCATTACCTCTTCGGTCGTCAGCGTAAATCCGCTGCCCTTTTCGAGCATTACCTTTCCGCCTTCAAAATCGCGCAGACGGATCTCCGGTCCCTTCGTATCCATCAGAGTGGCAACCGGCTTTCCGAGCTCGCGGCGCACTCGCACCACGCGCTTGAATTTTTCCCTGTGTTCCTCATGCGTCCCGTGGGAAAAGTTGAACCTTGCCACATTCATTCCGGCCTCCATCAGCTCGCGGAGCTTCTCCTCGCTGTCGCTGGCAGGGCCGATCGTGCAGATGATTTTTGTCTTTCTCATTGATACCTCCTAAACCGGATGACCCGGGAACATGCCTGCAGCATCTGCCGTCTGATCACACTCGCCTGCAGGCTTAATAACTGATTCCCTGTTATTTTAATGAATTTCAAAAGTGGATGCATTTACGCGGCTTCTACCATAGTATAACTGATGAAAAGATTCTGCGGTATGTCAAATTAGGTCAAAAAATATATCTTATGTGTGTAAGTTAGACGTCACATTTGTGCCGGCCCCGGCATATTTTTGTGCGCCATGCACAAAAAACCGCCTCTGTTTTTTGACAAGGAGATGCCCTCGGGCAGAACTTAAATTTCCTCAGGATAATAAAGTCCCCATTCTTTTCTCAGGGCCGTCATGATATCCATGACATCTTTGGAATAGCGCAGCTTCATGAGCCCGGCATCGCCGGTCAGGACAGCGTTTTCCATATCCGTCAGTTCGTAGTAGAGGGCATTTTCCGTCCCGCCCGCTGTGATCTCCCTCTGTTCGCCGGTTGCAGCGTCGGTGATCACTGCTTTTGCCGCCCGGGGAAATTCCATGATCTCGATATAGCCCTTTTCGCAGCTGATCATGGCACGCTTGGGCTGCTTGGAATGAAGGCTCAGGGCAGCAGCCGCCATCTGTCCCGCGCTGTTCTGCAGAAGGATCGTCGCCTGCTCGTCCACACCGGTAGGCGCCGGCCTCCACTGGCTTGAGATCCGGGACGGCGCTTCTTCCATAAAGCTCCGCACGATGCTGAGGGCATACACGCCGATATCGAGCAGGGCGCCTCCCGCCAGAGAGCGGTTAAAGAAGCGGTTTTCCATATTGTACTCTTTAAAGCTTCCGAAATTGACCGTGATCATCTGCACCCTGCCCAGCTCCCCGCTTTCGACGATCCGCCAGAGCTCCTTGTACAGGGGCATATGCCAGATGGTCATCGCTTCGGCAAGGACCAGTTTTTTGCTCTCTGCAAGCTCTATCATCTCATCAAGCTCCCCGGAATTAAGGGTGATCGATTTCTCCACGAGCAGATGTTTACCGTTCTCCAGGGCTTTTTTCATAAAACCATAGTGGGTGTTATGGGGGCTTGTGATATAGATGATATCAACCTGATCATCCGTGAACATTTCGTCTATTGAACTGTAGACTTTTTCAATGCCGTATTTTTCCTTAAAGGCGACCGCTTTTGAATAGGTGCGGTTGCCGACAGCGTAGAGAGACTTTCCCATCTTCTGCAGTCCCGCAGCCATTTCATTGGCGATCACACCCGTCCCCAGCACGGCCCATTTTAAATCCTTCGACATGCATTTCCCTCCTCGTCCTTCACACCTGTCCGGGCCTGTTTTTCATCTCAATCCCGGCTGCCATGCAGGCGCCTTCTTTTTTCACCGCATTACCCCCTGCCGCTGCACTTTTTTAATTACTGCTCGTTACTGTTCTTCTCTCCACTCAATACACAGCTTTATGAATTTTCCCATCAGGGGAATGTAGGTCGCCAGAAAAACGGCCAGCGCACATTTCGTCACAGGCTTCTTGTTTTCCTCACTGATCTGCATCCCAATGATCAGTCCGAGCGAGAGCAGGCAGAATTTCAGGATGGCAATGGTCTTCCAGTCACTTGTTTTTACATAACGGTCAGCAATAGATAAAACTGTTTTCATGTAGCTAAACCTCTCTTTCTAACATATACGTCTGGCAAAAATCGCCATCAATGCGGTATAAACGTCGTTACTGGGCAGACATTTAAACTTGTGACACGTACAGGGTTATGTTAACATGATATCCGGATATTTGTTTAATAACAAGCCCGTGACCCGCGATTTTTGCGACAGGCTTTAAGGCTTGGAGGATTCCCTTTCAGGCTACCTGCTCTCCGGTGCGGGCTGACACTTTTAACAAGTCAAAAAACTTCCAAAAAGTGATTTTTTACAGTTAAACAGTCAATTATGAAATATGATACAAATAACATTTCTGCCGATCAGGACTCCCTTTTTATAAATTGGGGAAAAAGCAAAAAAACCCCGGAAGTCCGTGATTCTTACGACGGAAGGCCCGGGGCGATCCTGGCAGGCTGCAATACCGGCATGGATACGCGAAAGTATGAGCGCGCCATGGCTGAGCTCTCCGGCCTTGCCAAGGCATGCGGACTCAGAGTAGTCTCCACCCTCATCCAGAACGCCCCGCAGGTCACGCATGCGACTTATCTGGGGAGCGGCAAGGTGCAGGAGCTGAAAAACGAGGTCGAGCTCATGGATGCGGACATCGTGCTCTTCAACGAGGCCCTCACACCCATGCAGACGCGAAATCTCGAAAAGGAGCTGGACACGGAGGTCCTCGACCGCACCGGGCTCATCCTGCAGATCTTTGCCTCCAGGGCCCGGACCCGCGAAGCCAAGCTTCAGGTGGAATCCGCCCGGCTTCAATACATGCTGCCCCGCCTTGTGGGCATGCGGGCTTCTCTGTCACGGCAGGGAGGCGGAAGCGGGCGCCTCTCCAATAAAGGCGCGGGCGAACAGAAGCTGGAGCTGGACCGGCGCCGCATCGAACACCGCATCGCGGAGCTCTCCCGCGAACTGGAGGTGGTGGAGCGCGAGCGGGCTACCCAGCGCGGCAGAAGGCTGCGCGCAGGCCTCACCCGCGTCTCACTGGTCGGCTATACCAACGCCGGAAAATCCACCGTCATGAACGCCCTGCTCGAGTACAGCGCCTGCGCCCGGTCGGGAAAAACTGCCGGATCAGCAGGTCCGGGCGCGATTGAGGGAAGGCTTCCGGATACAGCAGACCGGAAATCATTTGGAAAAGCGTTCCCGGCCTCTGCAGATCGGCGGCCATCCGGAAAAACGCTTCCGGACACAGCACCGGATACAGCCCCGGACGGAAAAAAGGTCTTCCAGGCGGACATGCTCTTCGCGACCCTCGACACCTCTGTCCGCTGCATCGAGGCTCCGGGATCAATGCCTTTTCTTCTGACTGACACAGTCGGGTTTGTCGGGGATCTGCCCCATTCGCTGGTAAAGGCCTTCCGTTCCACCCTGGATGAAGTCCGCTACTCAGATCTGCTGCTGGAGGTCGTTGATTTTTCCGACCCGGACTATCGGGAGCAGATCGAAGTGACGGCGAAGACCCTGAAGGAGATCGGGGCTGACAGGATCCCTGTCGTTTACCTCTACAATAAGACGGATCTCGTGGAAAAAGACCGTCCCGTCCCGGCATCCATCCCCAGCCGCAGAGGCGACATCCTGTATCTCGCCGCCGGAAAGGGGATCGGGATCCCGGAGATCCTCACGCTCATCGATGACGCCCTTGACGAGGACCGCTTTACCGGCGACATACTGATTCCTTACACAAAAGGCGGCCTCCTGCAGAAGATCCGAAACTGCGGCGTCATTTTTTCAGAAGAATATCTGGCGGAAGGGATCCGCGTCCGGTTCCGCTGCCGCAAGGAGGACGCGGAACGTTTCCGTCTCCTGCAATAATCACAGTGCATTTCTCTGTTCTGACCGCCTTTAAATAAAATAGAGGAAACCCTTATGAAAAAAAATCACTGCTCACCCATCTTCGTCCTTTCCCGCAGACCTCTGATGCGGGCATGCGCCCTGCTTGTTTTGGTCTGCATAACGATCTGCAGCCTTTCCGGCTGCGGTTATCCCGCTCCCTCTGCTTCAGGATCAGGCCCGGCGCAGACCGCACAGGATGCTTCAGGGGACGCACAGGATCAGGACTATTTACAGGCAGGCTCCGGTGCCACTCAGGATCAGGACAATTTACAGGCAGGCTCCGGTGCCGCTCAGGATCAGGACAACACCCGGGAAGACAGCCGTGCCTCTTCCGGCTCTGCGCAGAGTCAGAATACCGCTCCCATCACTCTTCCTTATGAAGATCCCGACCCGGCAGAAGCCGCGAGCGCATACCCCTGGATCTGCTCGGATCTGGTCAGCAATGTCGGGGCACTAAACAGCCTGTCCCTCGCGGATGATTTTCACGCCGCGGTCAACAGGGACTGGCTCTCCTCAAACGAGATCCCTTCCGGCTACGTCTCCTACGATACCTTCACGGAGAGACAGCTGGAGGTTGATAAAGAACTCCGGCAGATCATGGAGGGGGACGTTGCCATTTCTGATCCTGACATTCAGAAAAGCCACAGGCTCGTGAAAGACTATTACAGCATGTGGCTCGACTGGGATACCAGGGATGCTCTGGGCATGAAACCCCTGCAGGACGTCCTCGCGCCCCTCGACGCCGTAAATAGCCTGGAGGAGATGACCGCTTACCTGTCCGATCCGCTCACGACGATCGAGGCTCTTTCCCTCTGCTCCTCCTACACATCCGCCAACCTCAACGACGCGGACAACTATGCTGTTTACATCAGCCCTCCCTCCCTCGTTTTTTCTGATCCGAGTTATTACAAGACGCTTGACAGCAGCAGCTGGAAAACACAGCCCCGCTACATGTATGCCGCAGGCTACATGCTGGAACGACTGGGCTATTCCGACGACGAACGTGACCGGATCCTGCAGGATAGCTATGCCTTTGAATGTGAAATGGCAGACCATATGATGACGACTGCGGAACAGCACTCAGAGGACTACCTCACCCGCTGCAACAACCCCAGGACCCTTGCGGAGCTTGAAAAGGAACAGGGTTACTTCCCCCTTACCAGCATGCTGGAAGCTGCCGGTGTCGCCCATTCAGAGGTCTTTATCCTGGAACAGCCCGACTGGCTTGCCTGCATGGCCTCTATATATGACGAAGCGCATTTGAGCAAAATAAAATCCTACCTGCTGGTCCAGGATGTCCTTCAGTTTATCGAACTTCTCGACCGCGACTGCTACGACCGGATGACCCTGGTCCGCAACGTCCTCTCAGGCTCCTCCGGACAGGTGGACGACAAAAAAGCCGCCGCAGATGCTGTAAACAGTGTTCTGCCTGAGGAACTGGGCGAAGTATATGCCAAGATCTATGTTTCTGACAAAACACGTAAAGATGTAACCGCGCTGATAACAGACATCATCCAGTACTACCGCATCATGCTCAAGAGTGAGGATTTCCTGTCCGATGCCACCAAAGCGGCGGCGGTCAAAAAACTGGACAGCATCACGGTCCGTGTCGCCAGCAAAGAAGATGATGCCGAAGCATCGTCTGAAGCGGCAACGTCAGACCGGTCCGGTCCGGCCTCCGAATATTCCGAAAGCTCCGGCAGCCATGTTCTCGATTTTGCCGGTCCTCAGGCCGGCGGAAACCTGGTTGCAGCCCGAATCGCTATTTCCGAGCACACCTGCAAAAAGATTGCGGAGAAAGTGAACAAATCTGTGGACAGGACAGAATGGATCGCCTCTCCCCAGAACGTCAACGCCTACTACTATTCGCTTGACAACTCCATCAACATCCCCGCCGGGATACTGGGAGGCACCTTCTATAACGACGAAATGTCCTACGAGGAAAAGCTTGCCCGCGTCGGCGTCATCGCCGCCCACGAGATCTCCCATGCCTTTGACACCACGGGCCGCCAGTATGACGAACACGGCAATCTCCGCAACTGGTGGACGGAAGAGGACTACCGGCAGTTCCATGCCCGGGCCCAGAAACTGGTCGACTACTACAGCGGCTTCGAACCCATCCCAGGCTACCCCGCCAATGGCAGTGCCATAGACACCGAAGCCATCGCAGACCTCACCGGCGTAAAATGCATGCTGCAGATTGCCGCACAGGACAAAGACTTTGACTACGACATCTTCTTCCGCTCCTTCGCCTCCATCTGGCGCTGCCTGACCACGGCAGAAACGGAAGCCTATTCTATCGAGCAGGACAACCACCCCTGCGCCTACCTGCGCACCAACGCCGTTGTCGTACAGTTCGAACAGTTCCACAAAACCTACGGCACACAGGAGGGCGACGGCATGTACCTGGCTCCCGAATACAGGCTGGAGGTGTGGTAAAGGCTTTCAATGTCCATATACGACACAAACCGCATATACACAGCAACCCGCATTTACGCCAAGAACCGGGCAGGGGAAAACCCCTGCCCGGTTCGCAATTCAGTATCGTATGCCCTGTATAAATCTTAAATCACCTCAGGAACCAGATTCTATGGACCAGGGGACCGTCCTTCACAGCCTGATGAGTGTATTTCGAATCGCTTCCGCTGTCTCCTCCCTCAGTCCGGTGCTCTGTGCAAATCCCATCCAGCCCGCAATCCCTGTCTCTACCTCCTGAATGATTTTTTCCGCCTCAGCCTGCCTCACGCCCATGTCTTGCGCGCAAAGCATCAAATCCTCTCTGTAAATTTGGTCACGTTTTCCATGTACTGTCATTTGGTGGGAGCCTGTCCAGAAACCGTCAGGATTAAACGCATATGTCACGTCATAAGCAGGCGCCAGCCTCCATTTTCCCCGTCTGTCCATCAGGAAGGAAATGTTTTTGACATGGTCGTCCTGATTCCTTGCCAGGACGTTAAAGACCATTCTTCTGTAAAACTGTCGTATTTCGGTTCTGGAAAGGCCGATCCTGCGCATCACTTCCGCAGCCTGCTCATAGCTGTAAGCTCCCGGAAGATTGAAATCAAAATGCGCGAGTCCTCCCAGAGACTGCATGTGTATCTTTTTCCCCGTCTCAGGATCTCTGTCAAAACGGCGGGTCATAAAATGCCTGCGGCCATGTTCCTCATAAAGCCTGCACTCACTCATTTCAAGCCCCGCAGCTTTCGCCATCAGGGAATAGGCATATTCGATGCCTGTATACTGCGGACCGTCCTCGCCTTCCTTGTCCCCGTTACTACCGACACCGTCAAACTTGATGATCCAGTACCCGTATCCGCTGCCGGCAGCAATCTGCCCGGAACGCACATCACCCGTCTCTTCATTCCACGCAATGATCGCCTTTGCTCTCGCGCCTCCGGCAGATGTCCCGACGCGAATGATCTCACGCATGGCATCGTCATCCGCCTTCACGCAGACATGCATGTCCTCCCTTGCGCGAAGGATGTCGGAAGCCAGCGCCACGAGCCTGTCGATCTGCACCATATCCTCTTCCCCTGCTTCCGGCCCCCTTGCCGGCACAAATTCCAGGGCTCCCATTCCTCTGTTTCCTGTGTAGCATAAGCGCTCAACCGGATCAAAGGAATCAGGGGTTCTCCCCTGTCTGCGCAGCCAGGCATCAATAATGGCGTTGCCGAATTTATCCGGAAGGCTGTCTGCCAGGAGGCCGGGCAGCCCATGAAAACTCCTGCCTGAAAGCTCAGGAAAAACATAGATCTGCGGCGACAGCGGCATAGCGATCGGAGAAACCTGAATTCCGGATCTCAAAAATCCGCTGTCATATTCGAAAGATCCAAGGCCTGTTTCGCCATCAAAAACTACTGTCGCGATCTTTATTCCCCACAAAAAAACCTCTGCAGCTGTCACTCCTCATCCCCCCATTTCCATCCTGTTTCCTCAGGACCCTTATTCCTTCTGCGTGATGCCCTCTCGCGCGCTTTACCCAATTCCGCGATCTGGCTTGGCCTGATGGTCTGTTCCGGGAGCAGGACATCCAGTCCCTGCACCCTGCCCAGCGCCCTGAGCACCTCTATCAGTGTAGAAAAACTTACATCTTTTCCACCTTCCAGATTGCTGATCGTCCTCAATGACAATCCCGTCGCCTCCGCCATCTCCCCCTGCGTCATTGATTTGGCTATACGTTCAGATTTAATACGCCTTCCTGTTTCTTTCATCACTTCCGCATTTGAAGAACTAAACGTAATCTTCATCTTTCCCCCGCTAAACCCGCTCAAAATAACTTGATAAAAGACTGCCTGCATGGCTGCAGCTCTCTGCGTCTGCAGTCGGGCAAGTTAAAAATATTTTATCATTTTTCCTGTTTTTAACAAGCATAATTTTGCATATTAATTGCGTTATACGCATTTAACGCGCATTATATTGCTTTTTATTGGTGAACCAGGGGACGGTTCCCTGTTTCACATACATCGATCCTTGAAGGCCTGGAAAACGGTTCAGAATGGCATTCACCAAAATGAACCGAGGAACCGTCCCCTGTTCCACCCCCTGTTCCACCCACGCACAAAAAAAGAGCCGGCGCAGGGCCGGCTCATAAATGATATCAACCAACAGCCTCTGGGACCACCCGACTTATCTGATATAGATCGGGTTCGTCAGGGCAATCTTCTCGTCTTTTTTCCCATAGAAATCCCCGACCAGATCCGCGCGGATCCAGCCGACGGCTGCCTCTATGGACAGCGTCTGGTGTGTTCCCGGCGGAAGGTGGCTCAAAACATTGCCATTCTGGACGATCAGTATGTTTTTCGCCTTCACGGCATCCCTGTCCCAGTCATGGGTCATCGTATCGAAGTCCAGATCCAGTGTCAGTTCAAGCTTCCCGGGGGCGATGGTGTCGCCGATTTGGACCTCCCTGCCGTCTGCGCAAAGTCCGCGCATGGTCAGGAGGGGTCCCGCTGCCAGGCAGACGCGTCCCCGCCGGATGGCCTGCAGGATGGTCTCTTTTGTAAAACCTCCTGCCGTGAAACCGTCCGCTGCGGGCTTTCCTGCCGCAGGTCTGGCTGCTGTGCGTCCATCCATCGGAGATTCCTCTGCTTTAAATCCGTCAGACACAGGTTCCTCTGCAGAAAATCCTGCCGCCGCAGGCTCCTCTTCCATAACATAGGTATGGGCGTAATGAAAGCTATCCTCCCGGTGCCAGTCTCTGCCGCTCGTCGCCGTGATGTGGAAGCCGTGGTTTAAGAGGGTCTCCCAGAGCTTTAGGGCGCGGTAGCTTTGAATTTTGCAGGGGGCGTTGTCCCGGGACCAGACCTCCAGAAAATCGAGGGCTTCCCAGTCGGAAATCTGGAAGCGCCAGTGGTAGCCGGTGTTGATGGGATTATCCAGGGCAAAGGGGTGGGCGATGCCCGCCAGGCCCTTGTTCTTGTGGATGGAAGCGATGGCCGCGTCGATCTCATCCGGGCGCACGCCCCTCCAGTCGGTATAGCCATGTTCATCGAGGACCAGCATGTGGCCCCAGTAGGTCGTCCATTCGATCGCAGGAAGGGGGACGATCCCTTCGCGTGCTGCCGCTTCGTATAATTCCGGAAGCCCGGACATCGTGTTGTGGTCCGAGAGGCAGATGGCATGAAAACCGCGGCTTTTCGCGGCGTGGACAAGCCCCTCAACCGTGAAGCCCCCATCGCTGTGCTGCGTATGTGTGTGCAGTTCGACGGGATGCCATTTCGAGGACGGTTTCCCGGTCTGTGGATCGGAAAGAATCTCCTCCGGAGCTTCCCCTGAGG
>DEPS01000048.1:28000-42995 GCA_002358875.1 Lachnospiraceae bacterium UBA3386
GAGGCTGCCCGGCTTGTGGATCGATAAGAAGCTCCTCCCCTTCCACGACCACATGCCCGGTGCAGCGTTCGGACAAGACCTCATGCAGATGCAGCATGCCCTGCCATTCTCCCTCCATGCTGCGGGGCGGGACAAAACCCAGGGACGCTTCCCTGGTGGAAACCACATGCTCCTGCCGGGTCGCCCACCGGTGGGCGTTTCCAAGGTACACGCCGTCCTTGTCAAGAGATAAGGTGATCAGGTTCTTGACCGGAAGAAATTTTTCCTCCTTCATCGGCTGCGCTTTTCTTGGATATTTTCCGTAATATCGCAGCATAGCCTCATGGACGGGAGACAGGCAGATGTCAGGGTTTACTTCCTTTCCGGGAGAAAATTCAAAGAGGATCCGTATCTGCCCGATCGTTTCCGGAACACAAAAATGAAAGGGCTGGTCAGTCTGGGAATCGCGCGGAGTCCATGTATAGTTTTCTTCAAACAGCTTTATTGTCTTCATTGGAAAAGTCCTTTTGTGCAGCAGCAATCCCTCTATGGGCAGCATCTAAGCCGAGTTCCTGTCCGTTTTCTGCCTGCTGCCACATTCTGTAAGCGACAAACTGCGTCATGTGGGGAAAATCCGCAATCGCCGCAACCGCATCCTGCAGAGCGGCTTCCGGCCGCCCTGCCATAAACAATGCGCTTTTTCGGTTCTCCCTCATTAGAACAGTCTGCTGGTGAATGTCTTCCAGTACGTTTCTGTATTATTATAGCATCCTGAAAGCACTGTTGTGGAAATTTTTGTTTTTGTATAAAGTTTTTGTTTTTGTAGAAAATATTTCAAAACAAAATGCCTGCCGCTGTGAGCAGCCGTTCACAGTGACAGGCATTTCTGATATCCCGCATTCCTATCTAAAGGAATTTCTGCCTAAAAGAATTTCTACCGTCAGGCATTTTTATAATATCAGGCATTTTATAATATCAGGCATTTTCCACTTTCCGGCGGGTCCGCCCGGAAAAGCCTCAGATAATGTAATACCAGGTCTCGTCCGCCTTTGATTCGCGGGGATCCTCAAAGGTGTCCTCCCCTCCGTGCTTTTCGAAGTCGTCCTCCTTATTGCGTATGATGAGCTCCTGGGTCTTGACGCTGATGCGGGTGCCGGGCTTTACAGAGCTGGTGATAAAGACGTTGGAGCCGATGACGGAGCCCTCTCCGATTACGGTCTCGCCGCCCAGGATGGAAGCTCCGGCATAGATGGTGACATTGTCCTCGATCGTGGGGTGGCGCTTGGCTCCCTTGAGGCGCTGGCCGCCGCGGGTCGAGAGCGCACCGATGGTGACACCCTGATAGACCTTCACGTGCTTTCCGATGACAGATGTCTCACCGACGACGATGCCCGTGCCGTGATCCATGAAGAAGTATTCGCCGATCGTCGCGCCGGGATGGATGTCAATGCCCGTCTTCGAATGGGCATACTCCGTCATCATGCGCGGGATCAGGGGGACACCCAGCAGAAACAGCTCGTGGGCCAGGCGGTTTACGGTGCTGGCCAGAAGGCCGGGGTAGCACAGAACGATCTCATCGATGCTGAAGGCGGCCGGATCTCCCTCGTAGGAGGCCTGCATGTCCGTGTTCACCAGGGCCCGGATGTGCGGGATCCTTTCCAGAAAATCGATCGCCAGCTCCTCCGCCGACATGCGCAGCTCGAACTCCGTCTCCGCCGCGTATTCCTCCTTGAACCGGAGCGCGATCGAGATCTGTTTCTGCAGGTTGTAGATCACGTCCTCGATCACCACAGCGATCCGCCTGTCATAATTATAACTTCTGAAATTTTTCTGCCTGTAATATCCCGGAAAAAGGATGCTCAGCAGCTTATTGACGATGTCAATGACTGCCGCGCTGTCAGGCTGGTTGAAGACATTCATGTTATCAATGTCACGCCCGCCCTGATAATCCTTAAGAATACGGTTTGTCACGGTCTGAATACGGTTGCTGATATCTTTTCTCATAAATCCGCTCCCTTCAATTACTGTAAAAGCGATATGCCGGAGTGGCTTTTTCGCCTGTCAGAGGAACCAGACCTTCCAGGCCTGAAAAAACTGTCCCAAACTCATTATATTAATACAGACATTTGTGTCAACCGCATCCTGCTATAACAAAAACAGTTAGCAGCGATAAGAAAGCTCCGCTCTGTGTAACAGGGTTTCACATTTTTCACATCCCGACGGGGGCGTGTACAGCTGCTCTGACTTTCAACCTGCTATCCTTTTCCCTTTCAGTGACTGGAAAAAACAGAAAATATCTGCTATCATCTTTTAAGTAATAAGTTCAATTTTGAAGTGAGGTAAAAACATGCTGCTCAACAATATAGAGTTGGACATTAAGACAAAATGCATTGAAGGAAAAACAACTCAGACGCAGCTTGCGGAAGGGGTCGGTACGTCTCCTTCCTATGTGAGCCGTATTGTGAAAAGCAAGGAGCAGATCGTCAACAAAACCTTTATCGCAATGATGGATCAGCTCGGCTATGATGTGGAGCTCTGCTATGTAAAGAAAGGGTGTATTTAAATGAAAAAAGTAAATCCGCGTCTGCTAAAATATCTGCTATAACGTCTGTAAAAATGAGAAAAAACTCCTTTCTCCTGTGTTTTCTTGCCGTCCTGCTCTGCCTGTCAGGATGTTCTTCCGCGGCCGGCACGGGAGGGGCGGATCAGGACGCCCAAAAATCAGCGGCCAGGGACACATCCCGCTACCTGAGGATCACCAATTATGAGCCGGACACAACAGACCCTCAATGTACCGGAGATTATTATAACGTTCCTCTGAACGTGTTTGACCGGCTCGTCGAGGTCCGGGCGGAGGAAGACGGGAGCAACAGCCTCGTGCCTTCTCTGGCAAAATCCTGGGAGATCTCCGACGACGGCCTTGTCTACACCTTCCATCTGCATGAGGGCGTAAAATTTTCAAACGGCTCTCCTCTCACATCCTCGGACGTGGAATATACTCTGATCAGGGCCCTCACCTGCCCCGGCTCCCGCGCCGAGGACATCGGCGAGTTTATCCTGGGAGCTGATGCGCTCAAAGAAGGCAGCACTGACAAGCTGGAAGGTTTCAAAGCCCTCAGCGACCTCGATTTTACCATTACGCTTTCCTATCCCTATGCCGCGCTCGTGGCCATGCTCTCCGTCCCGGAGTATTCCATTCTCGATCAGGAGACCACGTCTGCTGCGGGAGACCGCTTTGGAAAGGACCCTGAGGTCACAGTCGGAACCGGTCCTTTTGTCTTTGACAAATGGGATGCCGGTAAAGAGATCGTCCTGACTGCCAATCCCGGCTGCTGGTCCGGCGCTCCCGGCTGCGACGGAATCATCATGCAGTTCGTGATGGACACCGAAGCCAAAAGACTCATGTTTGAGGAAGGAAAGCTGGATATCCTTGATCTGGAGGACCTTGGAAGCGATGCGGAATACTTCGTCCGCGGAGATATTTATGAAAAGCAGCTGCGCTATAGAAGAAGAGTCGGCCTGACTTATATCGGCCTCAATGAATCAGTAAAGCCTCTGAACGACGTCCGTGTCCGGCGCGCTTCCCGTAGAGCTGCTTTCAACACTGCCGCAATAAAAAATCCCCCATCCCGAAGACGATCTTCATCTTCAGGGTGGGGGTTTTTCAGGCCATTTTTCAGACCATTTATCCTTTTTTTATTAATGTTCGGGAATACCGCCCGGGCAGCGGCGGAATGCTTATGCGCTCCTCACATCCGGCAAGGAAATAGCTGAGCTCAGCCAGGATGATCCCGACGACGACATCCGCGATCGCATGCTGCTTCACGGTCAATGTGGACACACATATGGCGATCGCTGTCAGCAGGGAAGCATTCTGATACCAGCGGGGAATACGCGCATTGTTTCTCACTCCGATCCAGCTCAGCCAGCTTGCAAAACAGTGAATGGACGGCATGAGATTATCCGCGCTGTCCAGCCGGTAGACAAACATGAGCAGCTGATCGAAAACGGAACTGCCCGCAGCTTCAGGGCGCGCGATCGTCGTCGGCATCAGAACAAAGAACAGAAAACAGAAGAACTCGCCGATAAAATGAGAAAGGATGAAACGGATTCCGCCGCTCTTGTCAAATACGGCGGACAGACTGTAATTGACGATCCAGAACAGATAGGCTCCGCAATAGATCACGATAGTCCACGGTATAAGCGGAATAATATGATCAATCGGCATGGCAAGGCAGATATGGGGTAATCCCCCTCCTATCCTCCTGCCCCCGTAATATACCAGAAAGTTAAACAGCGCTGCACTGATCAGCAGCAGGACTTTTTGCCTCGTGTTGTAATTTTTCATTGGTCATCGTCCCGATTGCATCATTTGTCATCGTCCCGATTGCATCATTTGTCATCGTCCCGATTGCAGAACCGATCCGGACGCGGGCCTCGCTCTTACCGGCGGCAGCCTGACTTAACGCGCTCGAAAAAACAAGCCTTTGTCTGACAGAAGAATTCAAAAGAAGTATGATCGTTGAACCGGCAAGTTCAAAGCAGCCCATCTCGTCGCCGCGGCAAAAGCGGTCTTTTCCAATGGAAAATGTGACGCCCCCGACCAGTACTGCTCCCACCTCGATCTGCACCGCAGTGCCAAAATGCTTCGTTTCCAGAACGCTCCACCATCTCCGGTTCAGCCGGTAAACGGGAACAGATCTGTGCGCGATGGGCTGCACGCTGTGCAGCTGCCCCTGTATAAAATCTGTCTGAACAAGCAGTCCGTCATCAAAACAGCAAAAATGGTGATAATCGGATGCCTCCAGCCGAAATACAAGACAAAGACCGTCCTGAAACAGATCCGCAGTCTCCTTATCCGGTACAAGATCAGCCACATTGTAGACGGAGCCCTTCATGGGGATCGACAGATCCGCGGTCACGGGATAGACTGACAGCAGACCGTCACAGGGACTGATCAGCACATCCGGATCGGACACAATGTGTATATCGTCCCGTTTCCTGACAAAAAAATCCGCAAAGGATCTATAAGTCTGTCCTTCGAAGGGTCTCATGTCTATCCTGTTCTTCTTAATATACCCGGGGATCATAAATCTTGATGCCCGCGTATGAAGGAACCATGATGCCAGCCGGAAAAAGCCGGTTTTCTGCAGAGTTTTAAACAGGGCACGCCCCGCCAATGTAGAATAAAAGATATCCGCTTTCATCTCACACCGTTAAACGCCGTCGCAGGCCAGCACTACAAGCCCTATCTCCAGCAGCCCGCACAGGACCACACAGATCTTCCCGAGCAGCTTTGGCTTTCTGAGCCGGAAAGGAAGCAGAAACATGACAGCCATGGTCAGTAAAGCCGCAGTGGGAACGATGGAAGGCCTCCATGAATAACGTACCATTGCCCCGTGGACAAGGGGGAGAAAGAGGGCGGAAAGAGTGACGGGCAGGCCATAGTAGACCTCCCTGCATCCGCTGCTGCTCTGCTGCCTCTCCTGTTCATCTACGTTGAAATAGGCAAGCCTGATCAGGGCGCAGAGAACATACAGTGAACAGATGGCCAGGACGATCTGATTGTGCATGTTCTGACTGTAGACGATCAGGGCAGGCAGCACGCCGAAGCAGATCAGGTCACTGAACGAATCGATCTGAATGCCAAAGCATTTTTCCTGCTGTGTCCGCTCCATTGTAGACGCGATAGCACCATCAAACATATCACAGAAACCGGCTGCCATCAGGCAGATGACTGCCCTGATGACGCTGCCTTCAAAAAGATAGACGATCCCGGTAAATCCGATCAGCATTCCTATATATGTCAGAATAACAGTGTAATTATAAAAGCCCAGAAGCTTCAGCCGATTATTCATAAAAAATTCCTCCGTATCACTTAATCAGCGAGAATCCGAGACAGTAAGCAAGAATGCACCAGGGCTTTCCCAGAATAATGATCCACGCGAATCTCCTGGCAGTCATTTTAGAGACACCGGTCAGATAACACAGATAATCATCCGGGAAAAGGGGAAGCAGCATTGCCATAAAGAGAAAGGCTGTATAGGACCTGCTTTTTGACGCCCATCCCGACCATTTACTGTATTTGCCCGACGGAAACATGTCTTCCAGAAGAGGCATACCGTATTTCCTGGCGATCAGGAAGGCTATGATGGAACCGCCCGCGATTCCTATATAATTGCACCAGAAACCTACTGCCGGGCCAAACATAACTGATCCCACTGCGCACCCGAAAAACCCGGGCAGAACCGGGATCACGACCTGTGCGGCCTGAAATGCCGTCAGAAACAGGGGGCCGAATGCCCCGTATCTGGCGATGTATTTCTGCAGCTCCTCAACGGAGTCAAATTTTCCGTCGAAAAAAGCTTTTACCAGAACAGAGAGAAAAGATAAAACCAGTACAATCAGAAAAAGCGAAATAACGCGAATGACCATCTGCCTTTTTCCCCGGCTGTCCTGGATCGGTTTGAAAGACAGCTTTGTCTGTCCGCCAGTCTCCGTCATGTCAATGTTCGTACTCAGTCTGTTCACAGCAGCATCACCTCCTGAATTGCAGTTTCCCCACTCTCCCGGCAACATTCGCGGCAGCTGACCACAATAGATTTATATCCATTGCGGATAACAGGTATGACAGTTAACAGCCATGGCTGTCAGATCCATGGTTATTAGAAGCCATAGTAATAGGAGAAACTAAATAAATACAGGTAAAAATTCTGAAAGAATCTTAAAAGCGCGGCTGTTAAGCGCCCTTCAGGCTCTTAACATTTTTTAAATAGATAACAGAAAACGGTTAGACATTTTAAACAACAAAAAGGAGACTTTCTCCCTGAGAGAAAATCTCCTTTATTCACAGATTCTTCGATGTCATAAAACAGGATGCATAAGCCTTCTAAAATCCTGGAAGCGCACTGTTTCATATAGCGCTTCACAATAATATTCGGTGGAAGATCCACATTTCCGGTCACAATCTGTTTTATACTGACATTTAAAAAAGTAAACGGATTAACGCTTGGAGAACTGAGGAGCACGCCTTGCGCCTTTGAGACCGTATTTCTTTCTCTCTTTCATACGAGGGTCACGGGTCAGGAAGCCTGCCTTCTTGAGGATCGGACGGAATTCCGGATCCGCCTCGATAAGGGCGCGGGAAATGCCGTGGCGGATCGCGCCGGCCTGGCCGGTGGTGCCGCCGCCCTTGACGGTGATCTTATAGTCGTACTGGCCGGTGGTGCCGGTCAGGGCGATGGGCTGGTTGACGATGACCTTGAGGGTCTCGAGACCGAAATAGTCGTCGATGGTCCTGCCGTTGATGGTCATATTGCCGGTGCCGGGGGTAATGAAAACGCGGGCAACAGAGGATTTCCTTCTGCCGGTTCCGTAGTAAGTCGCTTCTTTAGCCATTGTAAAAATCTCCTTTCAAACTCCGACTGGATTCGAATTCTCAGAACTTCAGCTCTTCGGGCTTCTGTGCCGCATGCTTGTGCTCGGGTCCCTCATAGACGTGGAGCTTGCGGTACATGTCATCGCCAAGCCTTCCCTTGGGAAGCATGCCGCGGACGGCGTGCTCGACGACCCTGACGGGCTTTGTGCGGAGCATCTCGCGGAGCGTCGTGTACTTCGCGCTTCCGACATACTCGGAGTGACGGAAATAGATCTTCTGGTCCATCTTCTTGCCGGTGACCTTGATCTTCTCCGCGTTTACAATAATCACATAATCGCCTGTATCCATAAAAGGTGTGAAAATGGGCTTATTCTTGCCGCGCAGAACGTTGGCAACTGCGCTCGCAAGGCGTCCGAGGGTCATATCGGTCGCGTCCACTACATACCATTTCTTTTCAATATCAGCTGCGCCTGGCACATAGGTTTTCATCTTATATGTATCCTCCTGGTTTTCGTCTTTTCATTAAGGTCATGTGAAAAATACTTTCAAAGTGAAACTTGTTTCAATATGAAATTGCTTCCACAATCCTGTAAATCTGTGTGCGGGTCGCAGTGGCAGCAGTTCACGGGTCCCAAAACCGGGGAGTCAGGGACATACAAAAAAAGCGAACCTTTGCCGTCGCACTTGACCATTTTATCCTACATAATAAAGCATGTCAACTTATTTTCTCTGGTTTTTTAACTTATTTTCTCTGGTTTTTTTAACTCTTATTTTCCTTTTTTTTACTGTTCGGCTTCAACAGAATCTGTCTCAAATCCTGAGAAATGAACCCGCCCGTAAAACAGGCCTTCAGCAGAATACCCTCTCCATCCCGGGCTCAACGATCTCATACCGGACCAGCGTCAGCCCGCAGGCCGGTGCTGTAGGCCCGGCGGCGCTGCGGTCGCAGGCAGTAAGTATACGCGGGATCTCCTCTGAGGAAAGAGCCCCCCTTCCGACCTCCATGAGCGTCCCGGCAATGATCCGGACCATGTTGTAGAGAAAGCCCCGGCCGCTGACGCGGATCACGATCTCCCGGGGCACAGCCTCAATATCTCCCGGCATCCGGGATTCGGTCTCCTCATCCACCCGGACGGACAAAATCTCGCGCACGGTCGTCATGGCGCTGGTACCCACGCTGCAAAAGCTCCTGAAATCATGTTCTCCGACAAGGAAGGCCCCGGCCTCCTGCATGGCTTTTATGTCAAAGCGGTATCCCGAATGGCATGTATAGAGCCGGCGCATGGGATCCGGAATCCTGGCATTGTAGATGCGGTACTCATAGGTCTTGACTGTACTGCAGCGCCTCGGATGGAAATCCTCAGGCACCTCCATGGACTCCTTTACGCGGATCTGGGCAGGAAGCCTGACGTTGATGGCACGCGCGAACTTTTCCGGCGGGATGGGGCTCTGCGTGTCGAAAACAGCAAGATTGCACCTGGCATGCACACCGGCATCCGTCCGGCTCGCGCCGTCGACCTCCACATCCTCGCGCGTAAGGTCGGTCAGCGCCCGGTTCAGCTCGCCCTCGATCGTGGGCACACCGGTCTTCTGCGCCTGAAAGCCCGAATAGCCTGTGCCGTCATAAGCGACACTGAGTAGGATCCTTTTTTTCAAGTCAAATCCCCCGGAAACAGCTCCCTGTTCCGCCTGAATCTCCAAAGCGTACAAACCGTACAAACCGGACAGGCGAAAAAGCATCTACCCCCTGCACGGCATACATGAACCGGGGCAGGGGGGATTATTTTACAGCTTCGATTCCAAAACTGCATATTTCCAAATATATCAAAATACCATTTTACTGAAGACGCGCAGAGCAATACAGAGGGCAAAATAAGCCGCGAGCACGGCGTAGGCCGCCCGGTCTCTCCCCCTGTAGATGAGGGGCTTCATCCTGGTACGGCCTTCTCCGCCGTGATAGCAGCGCGCCTCCATAGCCATGGAAAGGTCGTTGGCGCGGCGGAAGGCAGAGATAAAAAGCGGAACCAGAAGCGGAACGAGACTCTTCATTTTTTTGATCAGATTTCTGCTCTCGAAATCGGCGCCGCGGGCGATCTGCGCCTTCATGATCTTATCCGTTTCCTCCATGAGGATGGGGATGAAACGAAGGGCGATCGACATCATCATGGCGATCTCGTGGACCGGGACGCGGAAGCGCTTGAGAGGCCCCAGCAGGTTCTCAATGGCGTCGGTCAGCTGGTTGGGCGTGGTCGTGAGGGTCATGAGGGACGAACCGATCACGAGCAGGGAGAGTCTGACCGCCATTTTTACTGCAAAAAGAAGGCCCTCCCTCGTGATCTTCAAAAATCCGAGACGGAATATCACCTCTCCCGGCGTCAGGAACAGGTTAAAAGCCATCGTTACCAGCAGCAGGATCAGGATCCCCTTCATGCCGCGCACAATATAGCTTACGGGCACGTTTGAGAGCTTAATCATGACGATCAGGAAAACGGCGGCCGCAAGATATCCCGTAAAGCTGTCGACGACAAAGAGCGAGATAATATAGATGAGCGTCGCGACCATCTTGACCCTGGGGTCAAGCCGGTGCAGCAGCGAATCCGTCTGATAATATTGTCCTAGTGTAATGTCCTTAAACATAAGATTTCCTTACGATTAATTGTGATGCCATGACCTTTCTCACAGCTTTCTCAGGATCTCTGCAGCCGCCTCTTCAACGGTCAGTGCATCTGTCGTCAGATCCAGCCCCTGCTCGCGGAGGTAGTTCATGATATAGGTGATCTGCGGGGCGGCAAGGCCCAGCTCCTCGAGCTCTTTGTAATGCCTGAAAACTCCCCTGGGGGTGTCATCAAATATCTTTTTTCCGTGACCCATCACTATGATACGCTCAACGAAGCGGGCCACATCATCCATGCTGTGAGAGACGAGAATGATGGTCATCTCCAGCTTTTCCTTCATGTCGGAAATGAGTCCCAGGATCTCATCCCTCCCGCGGGGATCGAGGCCTGCCGTGGGTTCATCAAGAATCAGAATCGAGGGCTGCATTGCAAGCACTCCCGCGATCGCCGCGCGGCGCTTCTGGCCTCCCGACAGATCAAAAGGAGAGGTCCTGTAATATTCCTCAGGCATGCCGACATTCTCCAGAGCCTTTCTGGCAAGCTTCTCACAGGTCTTTTCATCCAGGCCGAGATTTTTCGGCCCGAACATGACGTCCGTCAGGACGTCCACCTCAAAAAGCTGGTGCTCCGGATATTGAAAGACCAGACCTACCCAGGCCCGGAGTGCCTTTTTGTCATAACCCGGCGCGTGAATGTCCTCACCATTGAAAAGGACCCGCCCGGATGTCGGGACAAGAAGACCGTTCAAAAGCTGGACCAGGGTGGATTTCCCCGATCCTGTGTGGCCGATCAGCCCGATAAACTGATTGTCCGGTATTTCAAGGCTGACATCCTGAAGGGCCGCCGTCTGCATGGCTGTTCCCCGTTCATAGACGTAGCTTACATTCTCCAGTGTGATTCCCATTTGTCCTTTTCTTTTCCTGTAATGATTCCCATACATATATCTGCGGACGATATCATATGCGGTGAGATCAGTGCTGACTCACACTTTTTCCGCTCTTTATTTCCGGGAAGTGTTTTTTCCGCCTGTCTTCTTCGAGCTCTTTTGGGCTGCACTTAACAGGGCTTCTGCCAGTTCTTCTTTTGTCAGGATCCCTTCCGGGATATCAACACCTTTTTTCCGCAGCTCATGAGCGAGAAGAGTCACCTGGGGAACGTCCAGATGGAGCTTTTTCATCTCCTCTACCCTGGAAAAGATCTCGCGGGGCGTGCCCTGCATGGCGATCCTCCCCTTTTCCATGACAAAGACGTGGTCTGCCCGGATTGCTTCCTCCATATAGTGGGTGATCAGGATGATCGTGATCCCTTCTTTTTCATTGAGGGCACGGGCGGCGGAAATGACGTCCGACCTGCCTGACGGGTCCAGCATGGCGGTCGGCTCGTCCATGACAATACATCTGGGGCGCATGGCGATCACGCCTGCAATGGACACCCGCTGCTTCTGTCCGCCCGAAAGGCGGTTCGGCGATTTCTTCCGGTGCTCGTACATGCCGACGGCCTTGAGGCTCTCCTCGACGCGCTCCCATATCTCCTTTGTGGGCACGCCGATATTTTCCGGCCCGAAACCGACATCCTCTTCCACGACCTGGCCGATGATCTGGTTGTCGGGATTCTGGAAGACCATACCCGCAGTCTGGCGGATGTCCCAGATCTTCTCCTGGTCTTTTGTGTCAAGCCCGTTTACCCATACTGTACCTTCTGTAGGAAACAAAAGGGCGTTGAGGTGCTTGGCCAGTGTGGATTTTCCGGATCCGTTGTGGCCCAGAACGGCAATAAACTGGCCGGGTTTGACATCCAGCGTCACATCATCGATGGCGCGGACCGTCCCGGCGGGATTACCCTCCTCGTCTCTCTGGATATAGTCGTGAATCAGTCGGCTGATCTTGATCATGTTATCCCCCGTGCGGAAGAAAAAGAGTTTTTTCAAAAAAGCCTCCGGGCTATGCCCTGGAGGCTTTTTAAGCGTCTTACAACTATGTTAGAAAGCTTAATATACAAAGTCAGTCAAATCCTGCCTCTGCATTTTCAGACGATCAGACAAACTCAAGGACAACTTCCATCGCACCATCGCCGCGGCGCTGGCCGATCTTGATGATCCTGGTATAACCGCCGTTACGGCCGGCATACTTGGGGCCGTACTCGTTGAACATCTTGGCTACGAGATCGACCTTCTTTGTGTTCTGCTTGCGTCCCTTGCCTTCCTGGGGAACCTCAACGACAGGGTAGAGGTAGCGGAGGATCTGACGCCTTGCGTGCAGGCGGCTGGGAGCATCCTTGGTGACCTGCTTCTCAACTTCGTCATATACAGTGACCTTCTTTTCGCCGACCACTTCCTTGACGCGCTTGCCGTCCTTATCCTTGCGGGCGACCTTGGCCTTGACAGTGACAGTCTCAAAATTGTCGCGCTCTTTGACAGCCATGGTGATCATGGGCTCGACGATTTTGCGGATTTCCTTTGCACGGGCTTCCGTGGTGGTGATCCTGCCGTGATAGATAAGGGCCGTGACCTGGTTGCGGAGCAGGGCCTTTCTGAGTTTGGTCTTTTTGCCTAATTTTCTGTACATTGCCATGTTCTTATTCTCCTTATCGTTATGATGGTGCCGGACTGCAGTGCGTTTTCGTCTTACCTGCAGCCGGTGCGGAATGCAGAAGTGAAACCCTCAGGTAACTCTCTGCTCCGCCATCTCCTGCTGCGCACCTCATGGATTTACCGCAGCCGGATGAATCGTATATCGCAGTCCGCATATTAATATTAACGGACACTTCTTTCTCAGGTGGTCTCTTCGCTCGAATTGAGCTTGAGGCCCAGCTCTTTGAGCTTTTCAAGAACTTCCTCAAGAGACTTGCGGCCAAGGTTTCGGACCTTCATCATCTCTTCGGGAGTCTTGTTGCAGAGCTCTTCCACTGTATTGATACCCGCGCGCTTTAAGCAGTTGTAGGAACGGACGGAAAGCTCCAGCTCGTCGATGCTCATCTCCAGGGCCTTCTCCTTGGGATTTTCCTTCTCTTCGGAAATGACCTTGGCAGTCCTGGCCTTCTCGGACAGGTTGATGAAAACGCTCAGGTGCTCGCTGAGAACCTTTGCGGCGAGGCTGACCGCCTCGTCAGGTGCAACTGTTCCGTCTGTCGTTACATCCAGAGTAAGCTTGTCATAGTCCGTCTGCTGCCCGACACGTGTATTTTCCACCGTGACATTGACCCTGTCGACAGGAGTGTAGATGGAATCGATCGGAATCACGCCGATTTTTGTATCAGGCGTCTTGTTGCGGTCTGAGCTGACATATCCTCTTCCCTTTGTGATCGTGAGCTCCACGAAAAGACGGGTGTCTTTTCCGCTCAGTGTCGCGATCACGAGGTCAGGATTCATGATTTCAATATCAGAATCGATCTGGATATCGGATGCGCGCACGACTCCTTCACCCTCGTAATCGATAAAGGCCGTCTTGGGTTCATTGGATTCGCTGTCATTTTTGATCGCGAGGCTCTTGATATTCATGATGATCTCGGTAACGTCTTCCTTAACGCCCGGGATGGTACTGAATTCATGCTGAACCCCGTCTATTTTAACCTGGCTCACCGCAGCGCCGGGAAGTGAAGAGAGCATGATCCGGCGGAGGGAATTTCCCAGTGTGATGCCGTAACCCCTCTCCAGAGGCTCGACCACAAATCTGCCGTATTTCTTATCATCGGAGATCTCAACGACCTCGATGCTCGGTCTCTCAAAATCAAACACTCGTAAATCCTCCTTTGCGCTCTGCGCCTGGTTATATTACTTGGAGTACAACTCGACGATAAGCATTTCGTTAACAGGGACATCGATCTGCTCTCTCTTGGGCAGCTGGCTGACTGTGCCCTTGAGTGCTTCCTTGTCGACGTCGACCCACTCGGGGGTCAGCCTTCCGGCTGTCACTTCCATAATGTCCTTGAATCTCTGGATTCCTCTGGACTTCTCGCAGATCTCGACCACATCGCCGGCCTTAACGCGGTAGGAAGGAATGCTGACGCACTTGCCGTTAACAGTCACATGCTTGTGGCCGACAACCTGACGCGCCTCGCGGCGGGTACGGGCAAAGCCCATGCGGAAGACAACATTGTCAAGCCTGCTCTCAAGCATGGTCATGAGGTTTTCACCGGTCATGCCCTTCATCCTGTCGGCCTTCTCATAATAATTGCGGAAGGGCTTCTCAAGGACGCCGTAGATGAATTTTGCTTTCTGCTTCTCACGCAGCTGCATGCCGTACTCACTGAGCTTGCGGCTCCTGCGGGTAAGGGTCCTCTTGGACTTCTTGTCATATCCCAGGAAAACGGGATCAAGCTCGAGGGATCTGCATCTTTTCAGTACCGGTGTTCTGTTTACTGCCATTTTTTTATCCTTTCATGATTTCTTTGCAGCAATTCGACAAGGCTCCAACAGCGTTTAATCACTGTGGGAGGATCGATCGTTACTGCAATCACTGTGTTACGAAAAATGATTTTTCGCAACGCATGTTGTTTACAGCGCGAAAGCCCGCTTCCTGCGGTGCTTTCGCGTCTTCATCCAATCGTCTGGCACCGGTTTACGCGGTGCCTGCCGCAGCGAATATGTTCGGCGCTGCGGGAAAAAGACCTGCATCAGTCCTGTTTTCCTGCAGTCAGGCAACATGTGCCGTGCCGGATGGCGGCATCTTCAGCATAACGGAAGCGATTATACGCGTCTCCTCTTGGGAGGGCGGCAGCCGTTGTGGGGGACGGGAGTGACGTCCGTGATGCTGATGATCTCAAGGCCGTTGGCATTGAGAGCGCGGATCGCAGCCTCTCTGCCTGAACCAGGTCCCTTTACGAAGACGTCAACAGCCTTCAGCCCGTGAATGAGCGCTGCCTTGGTAGCCGTCTCTGCAGCCATCTGTGCTGCATAGGGAGTAGATTTCCTTGAACCTTTAAATCCAAGACCGCCCGCACTTGCCCAGCTCAGAGCGTTGCCCTGGGTATCAGTCAGGGTAACGATCGTATTATTAAAGGAGGACTGGATGTGCGCCTGTCCGCG
>DEPS01000048.1:43029-47244 GCA_002358875.1 Lachnospiraceae bacterium UBA3386
GTTCAACGTTTTTCTTGACACGCCTTACCTGCTTCCTTCTGGAAGCATTCGTCTGTTTTGCCATAAAACTAACCTACTTTCTTTCCCGAATTTACTGTCGTCCAAAGACGAAAATTAATTATTTCTTCTTGTTCGCGATGGTCTTCTTGGGACCCTTCCTGGTCCTTGCATTGGTCTTGGTCTTCTGACCGCGGACGGGAAGGCCTCTTCTGTGACGGATGCCTCTGTAGCAGCCGATCTCCGAGAGACGCTTGATGTTCATAGCAACTTCTCTGCGGAGGTCACCTTCGACCATGTACTCCTCAGCGATGACTTCGCTGAGCTTCTTGACTTCCTCATCGGTGAGGTCACGGCACCTGGTGTCGGGGTTGACGCCGGCCTTCTCGACGATCTTTGTTGCGGAGGTGCGGCCGATGCCATAGATGCTGGTCAGGCCGATCTCGACGCGCTTTTCTCTGGGTAAATCAACACCTGCGATACGAGCCATTTGAAAACTCTCCTTCTTTTAATAATTACATACTGATTGACTGAGGCAGCTCCTGATTCGAGATCCTGTCCGGACCCTTATCCTGTCCAGCCGCCCAACCGGTCACTTTCTTTCATGAAAACATTTTCATAAAAACAAATTCCCGGCCTTTCCACTGCGATTTACATCGGCATGGTATCAAAGAGTAATGTGCGCACCCGGCATAATGAGCTTTGGGTTAACGGGGCGCCAATATCTATGATAAGAGCAAACAGCTCAGCCCTGCCTCTGTTTGTGCTTCGGATTCTCGCAGATGATCCTGATAATGCCTTTGCGCTTGATGACTTTGCACTTGTCGCACATAGGCTTCACGGAAGCTCTAACCTTCATCTTTAGCTCCTTTCATGGACGCCGCGCAGGCAGATTCCTGTGTGCACGGCCGGTTGCCGAATCCGTCCGCAAACCTCCTGTCCCTGAAATGCGTACAAACGGTTATAGACAGGAATTTGAGCAGAGTATTCCCCTGCTCTTTTTTACAGACCAAAGCATGATAGCACATTGCATTTACAAATGCAAGAATTTTTTAATTTAAATTTATAAAAAAATTCCGCCCCCCGGCTGTCCCGGCCAGGAGGCGGCTTCCGATTATTTGTCTCTCCAGATGATCCTTCCCTTTGTGAGGTCGTAGGTGGACATCTCCAGGGTGACCTTGTCTCCGGGCAGAATCCGGATGAAGTTCTGACGGAGCTTTCCGCTGATGTGGGCGAGGATGATGGCTCCGTTTTCCAGCTTAACCTTAAACATAGTGTTGGGGAGCTTTTCGGTTACGATTCCTTCAAGTTCGATGACGTCTGCTTTTGACATTTGCTTTCTCCGATCGTTATTACGATTTTCGTTCCGGCGATTTCGTTAATACGATTTCGTTATCACAATTTCGTTCCGGCGATTTTCGTGCTCGATTATTACTTTCATGCGAGAATCGCGCTGATCGCGTCAAACACTTCCTTCATATCCTTTGTGCCGTCAACGGTGCGCAGGACACCTTTCTTCTCATAGAAGTCGATGAGGGGCTGTGTCTGATCGTGGTAAACAGTCAGGCGGTTCTGGACCGTCTCGGGCTTGTCGTCGGCGCGCTGGATGAGGTCGCTGCCGCAGACATCGCAGATTCCTTCCTTCCTGGGAGGGATGAAGCTCACATGGTAGGAGGCGCCGCATTTAGGGCAGGAACGCCTGCCGCTCATGCGCGAGACAATGTTTTCATCAGGCACATCGACATTGATCGCATAGTCGATCTTTTCGCCTGTCCTGGCGAGGGTATCGGTGAGGACCTGTGCCTGCGGGATCGTGCGGGGGAAGCCGTCCAGGATGTATCCCTTTGCGCAGTCATCCGCCTTGACCCTGTCAAGGAGGAGCTCAACAGTCAGTTCATCGGGAACCAGCTGTCCGGCATCCATGAATGCCTTGGCCTTTTTCCCGAGCTCCGTCCCGTTTTTGATATTGGCGCGGAAGATATCTCCTGTGGAGATATGCGGAATACCAAATTTTTCCGCAATCATCTGGGCCTGTGTTCCTTTGCCGGCGCCGGGCGCTCCAAGCATAACGATCTTCATGGTCTACCTCCTTTTTAAATTTGAAACCGATTTACCTTTCACCATCTGTGTTCTGTGACAGTTTTTCACTGCCTTACTGTGCCGGTTTTGTTACAGCCCCCGCTGCGTTCCTGAGCCGGAGCGGCTCTGTACAGCACACAGATTCATTATAGCACAATTTCCGAAGACGGACGATGGTCTCTTACAGCCATCACCGCCTCCGGAAAGTGCTGCCTGCAGGACTGCTCTGCTTTCGCTTCACCAGCCCTGCAGTTCAAAATCAATCGTTTAAAAATCCCCTGTAGTTCCTCACCAGCATCATGGATTCGACCTGCTTGATGGTCTCAAGCACGACGCTGACGACGATGATCAGGCTGGTCCCGCCAAACGAGATCGAGGCATTGAAGAGGCCCCGGAAAATGAAAGGAAGGATGCCGACCATGGTAAGGCCGATCGCGCCGATGAAAATGACGTAGTTGAGGATCCTGTTCAGGTAATCGCTGGTCGGCCTTCCGGGACGGATGCCCGGGATGAAGCCGCCGCGCTTCTTGAGGTTGTCCGCGATCTCGATCGGGTTGAAGGTGATCGAGGTATAGAAATACGCGAAGAAGATCAGAAGCAGGATATAAAGCAGAAGGCCTGCCGTGTACCTGAAATAGGAAGGGTTGCACCAGTAGGAGGAGCTCAGATAGCGGAGGACCTCCGACCAGATCCCGGTCCCCTTGTAACCCGCCAGCGTTGAAATAATGCCGGGGAATTCCATCAGGGAGGATGCAAAGATAATGGGCATGACGCCCGCCGTATTTACCTTGAGCGGAATTACGGAGTTCTGGCCGGCCATAAAGCGCCTGCCGCCCACTTTCTGGGCATAAGATACAGGGATCTTGCGTTCCGCGTCATTGAGCAGGATGACCATGATGACCATCACAAGGATGATCGCGACGATGATCCCTGCCGCGAGAGCGCCGAAAGCGACGTTTTTGCCGATAACGAACTGCGTAAAGAGAGCCGCGATGTCCTGAGGCATCCTTGAAATAATGTTGATGCACAGGACGATAGAGATACCGTTTCCGATTCCCTTCACGGTGATCTGCTCGCCGATCCACATAAGGAAAGCGCTGCCTGCCGTGAGCGTTGCGATGACCATGATCACATTAAGCGCGTTAAACTCATCGAGAAGTCCCTGGCGTCCGAAACCGATTGCCATGGCTGAAGACTCAAGAAGCGCGAGCGCGACAGTCACATAACGCGTGATCGCCGTCATCATCTTCCTGCCTTCCTCACCCTCTCTCTGAAGCTCTTCGAGCTTGGGGATGGCAATGGTGAGCAGCTGAATGATGATCGAAGACGTGATATACGGCGTAATGTTGAGCGCAAGGATCGACATATTCAGGAAGGAGCCGCCCGTAAATGCGTCCACAAAGCTGAATGCATCGCCGGTCTGCTGTGCAAACCAGTCCGCGAAGTAATTTCTGTCAACACCCGGAACAGGAAGCTGACAGCCGAAGCGGATGACGATCATCATCAGAAATGTGAACAGGAGCTTCATCCTGATCTCTTTAACTCTAAAAACATTTTTGACCGAGTCTAACATACTTTATAAAGGCCTTTCATTCCTTTCCGATCAGCGGCCTGCCACCTCTGCCGTGCCGCCGGCTGCCTCGATCTTTTCCTTGGCTGCGGCGCTGAAGGCAGTAACCTTCACTGTAAGCTTCTTGCTCAGATCCGCATTGCCGATGATTTTGATGCCGTCACCGATCTTGCTGACGGCCCTGCTGTCGAGAAGCATCTGCTCGTCGACGACCGCACCGTCCTCAAAACGCTCGAGAGCGCTGATGTCGACAGATACGATGTCCTTCGTGTTATAGCAGGTGAAGCCTCTCTTGGGAAGTCTTCTGTAAAGGGGCATCTGGCCGCCTTCGAAACCGGGTCTGGGAGCTCCGCTCCGTGCTTTCTGACCCTTGTGGCCATAGCCTGCAGTCTTGCCGTTGCCTGATGCATGGCCGCGGCCCTTCCTGTAATTGTTGTGCTTAGAGCCTTCAGCAGGCCTCAGATTATGTAAATCCATTTTCTACCTCCTTGAATACTCTATCAGGCCAGTTCTTCGACCTTTACCATGTGGCTGATCAGTCTGATCTGTCCCCTGGTCGCGGCGTTGTC
>DEPS01000037.1 GCA_002358875.1 Lachnospiraceae bacterium UBA3386
TGTGGATACTTATATTGACGACGGCTATACCGGCACCAACTTCAAAAGACCGGAGTTGAAGCGGCTGATGTATGACGTGGACGAGGGCAGGATCGACTGTATTGTCTGTAAGGATCTGTCCCGCTGGGGCAGGGAGAGGATTGAGACCGGAACCTATCTTTCCAGAATATTCAAGGAAAAGGGAGTGCGGTTTGTCGCGATCAACGACCACTATGATTCTCTGACAGCAACAGGCAGTGACGACCATCTGATCATGCCAATCAAGGCTCTGACAAACGATACCTTCAGCAGGGATATTTCCATGAAGGTGCGATCCAGCCAGAGTGTGAAAAGGGAAAAAGGAGAATATATCGCCCCGTTCGCACCGTATGGATATAAAAAAGATCCGGAGAATAAAAACCATTTGATTGTTGACGAGCCGGCGGCACAGACAGTCCGCAGGATCTTTGCCAGAAAGATTGAGGGAGTCAGCGCCAACGCCATTGCCGGGGAGTTGACAGAGGAAGGAATCCTGCCGCCGGCGGCCTATAAGCGCAGGAACGGCCAGAAATGCGGAGGTTTCGGAAAAACGAGAGGAAGCAGGTGGAACGCTTCTCAGGTTCTGCACATCCTGCGAAGTGAAATCTATATCGGCAACATGGTTCAGGGAAAGACTTCAAAAGTCAGCTACAAGGTAAACCGTATCATCCACAAGCCAAAAGAGGATTGGGATATCGTGGAGGGAACCCATGAGGCAATTATCAGCAGGAGCGATTTTCTGATTGTTCAGTCCCTGTTAAACAGAGACACCATCAGCAGTCCAAATAAAACAGAAAGCTACCTGTTCTCCGGGCTTCTCTTCTGTGGAGACTGCGGGAGTGCGATGAACCGCAGAACCAGCACATGGAAAGAAAAGCAAACGGTCTACTATATCTGTTCAACCTATAACAACAAAAGCCGTGGCAGTCCGGGATGCACACGCCACAGTATTCGTGAATCGGATCTGATCCAGATTGTCAGGGAGAGTCTGAACCGAATGATTCGGAAGATGTGCAGGTTCGATGAACTGGCAAAAAGACTGGAAGACATGCAGATCAGTATGGAGGACGCATTCGCCAGGGATCAGGAAATACAACGGTTACAGCAGGATCTGGAGAAATGCAGGGTATTGAAATCTTCTCTATATCAGGATCTGAAAGAAGGGTTGATCAGTGGACAGCAGTTTTACAGCTATCGGGAACAGTATTCAGAACGTGAGCGCAGGTATCAAGAAGCCATCCTTCGGCAAAAAGATCTGATCCGGAGAATCTATGAAAACGGTATTGTTGCAGGGGATTTCTTGAATCGATTCAGAGAGCACCCGCAGATTGAGGAACTGAATCACCGTCTGCTTGTCAGCCTGATTGACCGAATCTTGATCTATGAGGATAAGACTGTGGATATTGTTTATCGTTACACGGACGAAATGCAGAAATGTGCCTCCATTCTGAATAATGCATCGTGAAACAGTGAAGACATGACAGTGAAGAGAAAGGAGGAATAATGGCCAGGACGAAAAGGCGGTTCAACGCCGTCGAAGATAGAAAAACAGAAACAGCCAGGGAAACCACTTCTATCGGAGTATGGAGGACAGGGCTTTATGCGAGGCTTTCTGTCGAGGATGCAAGCGGCAGGAAAGATTCCATTGAGAACCAGTTGCACATCCTGCGAGGTTATTTTCAGGACAAACCGGATTTTCAGATTGTGCAGGAATATGTAGATAAGGGCTTCTCCGGTACCAATTTCCACAGGCCTGCCTTCGAACAGATGATGGAGGACATACGTGCCGGGAAGGTGAACTGCCTTGCGACAAAGGACTTATCGCGTCTGGGAAGGGATTATCTGGAGACAAGCAACTACGTAGAGACTATTTTCCCTTTCCTTGGCGTCCGCTATATTTCCGTCAATGACCATTTTGACACAAACGAGGAGCGTAACGGGAATAAGGAGATGGAGGTCGCCCTTAAAAATCTTGTCAACGACATGTATGCGCGGGATATATCAAAGCGGCTCTCTGTGGCCAAAAAGCAGGAACGGCTTCGCGGCAGATTTTCCGGATCCAATGCTCCTTATGGATACAAGATAGACTTTAACCATCCGCTCCGCCAGCTGATCGTGGACGAACCGGCGGCAGAGGTTGTGCGGTCCATCTATGAAATGGCTCTGGAAGGAATTCCGCTGCGGGAGATTTCCCGGAAGCTGCAGGAACGTCGGCTCCGTATCCCGGGAAGCTATTTGAAGACCGGCGAGCTTTTTCTCAGGGCGGAAGAAGAAACACAGAAATGGAATATCGGCACCATTTCCAATATCCTTTCCAGCCAGATGTATATCGGCAATCTGGTCCAGGGCAAGAGGAAGACTCGTCTGTACAAGGGAGAAAAAGAGCATTTCACATCGAAAGAGGAGTGGATCATCACAGAGAACACTCACGAGCCGATCGTCAGCCGGGAAACCTATTTTGAAGTAAGGAAAATGCTGGAGAAGAAAGTTGAAAACAGCGACTTCACGCGTGATAAAACGGCAGAGTTTCCAATCAAACCGGATAAGTACGCAGGACTTTTGTACTGCGGTATCTGCGGGAAACGAATGTCCTACTGGTCCGTTGTGAAAGGGCCCGTCCAGCAGAAAAGGATCTACTACTATCATTGCCGGGATAACTATACTTTTGGAAAAGAAGGAAACTGCAGAACATCAATCAGTGAAACCATGCTGGACAGTCTGGTCAAACAATTGTTGGGAGACCTTCTGCGGAGTTTTTCGGGAGAAACAGGACAAGTGGTCAAAATCAGTGAGAGTCAGCTTCAGACAGCCCTGAAAAAGAAAGATCGCGAAATCCGCAAATTAAAAAAACAATTCGAAAATCAGGAAGCAGAATCCCGTACGGACTATGAGTCCTATGTCCTGGGAGAGCTGTCCAGGGAAGACTATCAAAAGAGAAGGCATGAGGTTGAGTTGGAGCAGGGAAGACAGGTGGAAAGGATCCGGATACTGGAGAACAGGCGCGATCAATTCGCCGCAGAGATCAGAAGAAAGACAGAATGGCTGCTTGCCCTCTCCGGAGCATCCGACGGCACTCCGGATCGGGATCTTCTGCAACTGCTGATTACAAGAATCGAAATTTATCCCAGCCATAGATTGGAGATCACATACCCGTTCTCTGAAACGGAAGTTTTCCCGGACAGGAAGAAAGAAGGTGGGAAATGACAGAGAGAATTGCAATCTATCTGCGGCTGTCAAAGGAGGACGATCTTGTTGGTGATGAGAGCAACAGTATCTCCAATCAGAGGGATCTCATCATGCGCTATATCCGCAGAGACAGAAAACTCCGCAATCAGGAGATCATCGAATGCATCGACGACGGATATTCGGGAAAAAACATGAACCGTCCGGGTATGGAAAAGCTGCTTGATCTGATCCGGAACCGGTTGATAAACACCCTGATTGTCAAAGATCTATCCCGATTCTCGCGTGATTATCTGGTCCTGGGGAAGTACACCGAACAGATTCTGCCCTTCATGGGGATCCGCTTCATAGCCATCAATGACAGCTATGACAGTTCACAGTGTGAGGGCGGCATCGGTGAGATCGACGTGGCATTCAAAGCCATGCTTTATGATTTTTACAGTGAAGATTTGTCTCAGAAGGTCAAGACATCTCTCCGTGCCGGAAAGGAACAGGGCTATTTCATGAATGTCTATGCTCCCTATGGTTACCGGAAGGATCCTGATGACCACCACAGGCTTTTGATTGAACTGGAAGGAGCTGAAATTATCCGCCGGATCTTCCGCGAATTCATTGACGGGAAAAGCAAGTATCAGATTGCGAAAGAACTCAATGAGGAGAAAGTGGATACTCCTGCAGCTTATGTTCAGAAAAGGGACGGGAAACAATATGTATTCCGGGATCAGAAAAAAGGGAGTAAGTGGACCGGAAACACAGTCGGCAGGATCCTGAGAAATGAAGTCTATGTCGGGACAGCTGTGTATAACAAAGCGCATTCGCAGGAAGTCGGATCTCACCGCACGGTTGCCAATCCCATTGAGGAATGGGAACGCGTGGAGAGAGTCTTTCCCGCTATTATTACAGAGGAGGAATTTGAAAATGCTGCATCCAAACTTGAAAGCGCACGCAGAGAATGGCCGGATAAAGATCCTGCCGCCAGACATTTTCTAACAGGAAAAGTGATCTGCGGGGGATGCGGGCATGCCATGAGTCATTCCAACGGATACCAGTATCAATTGCCTTTTTATTCCTGCAGGCATAGATTCTATCTTACGGACAGAGACCGGTGTGTCAAATCTATCCTGGACAAGGACCTGGAGAAGATACTTAAAAGGCTGATTTATGGGAAAATCCGATCTCTACCGGATATTGAATCCATGCGGAGAGAGAAAAACGAGCAGATGAAGAAACGAATTCACGATGCAGGAGAGCGGCTTTTGCAGATGCAGAGATCCAGAGAGAAGATAAACAGAGATCTCTTCCAGGCTTATGAAAGTTTCAAGGAAGGATTGACCGGAAAGGAAACCTATCTACAGCAGAAAACCGCATATGAGGAGATGATGGACAAGCTTTCCGAAAATATTAGCAGGCAGGAAAAAGCAATTTCCAAAATGGAAGCACCACAGGAAGCGGAGGGAACGGAAATGACAGTTCCTGAGCTGAAGAAACATCTCATTTTGGACAGAAACTTCGCGGATCTCTTCATCCGTCAGATCACGGTTTATGCAGACAGACATATCGATGTGTTGTGGAACTTTTGCGAGGAATGACTGTACAGAATACCGGCGGTATATTCGCCGGAGAGAAAAAATCCGTCGGCTAGGAAACCCCTGCGCAGAGAGGGACAGGATGAAATAGAGAAAGAAAAAAAGCATACTGAAAAGGTAACTGTGAGCATCGGGCTAAAAGACGCCGGGTGCTCTTTTTTATGACACGGCGCACGTACTGTATATATCGACTTACGACGGATGTGGGCCGGTCGGGGGTAAGGGCGGTAACAAATCCGCTCCACCCTATTAGGCATCAACAGAAAGGGGGAAAAGAAAATGAGTATCTTTCAAGCAGTCAAAGAACAGGTAACAACGAGAGAGGCGGCGGAATACTATGGGATTCCGGTGAAAAGGAACGGAATGGCAAGGTGCATTTTTCATGATGACCGCAATCCAAGCATGAAGCTGGACAGACGCTATCACTGCTTCGGCTGTCAGGCAGATGGGGATGTGATTGATTTCGCCGGGAAAATGTTTGGGCTGACACCCTATGAAGCGGCTACGAAGCTGGCAGTGGATTTCGGAATCTGTGTTCCGGATCAGAATGCATGTGCCGTCAGGTGCAAAACAGAGGGAAGTAATACAGAAATGAACACTGCAGATTATCCTTCTGAATATGACCGGGAGAAAAGGCAGAAGAAGGAGCAGGAAAATCAAGTACAGAATTGTGAGCTGAGAACTCGTAAAGAAGGCGAGAAAAAGGAACAGAAGAAAAAGAAACCTGAGGAAACAGAAGAACAGAAAAAGGAACAGCGTATTCGCCGGCTGGAAAGACAGATCCTGTCCTGGATCGAACGAGCGGAAATCACCTTGATTCAGTATCTGATTTATCTTGAGGAGTGGGAAAAGGAATACCGCCCTGCAGGACCGGAGGATGATCTGCATCCCTTGTTCTGTGAAGCACTGTCTAGGAAAAGCATCGTCCGGTACCAACTGGACACATTGCTGTACGGAACGGACGGAGACAGGCTGGATTTTTCAAGAAGGAAAGAGAGGAGGTGAAGAAAATTGAGAGAAGAATTAAAGAATATGAGCGAAACAGAGCTGAATCAGCTGGAGGAGCAGGTGGCTGAAGAGGCAGTCACTGTGGAGGATATCCGGTTAAATCTGAAACAGACCAAGAACGGAACACCTCGTCAGACGATTTATAACTGCCTCTATGTACTGCGGCATGACCCGATTTTTGGAGGCGCCTTCCGGAAAAATCTCATGACAGGGAGAACTGTCGTCACGAAAAAAATGGCCTGGCACAGAGAAGGGGAAAACTACACGGATGTCGACGAGGATAACCTGAAGCTCTATCTGGAAGAAAAATATGCGCTGACAAGCGAAAAGAAAATCCGTTCAGCTGTCAATATCGTTGCCAATGAAAATGGATTCCATCCAATCAGGAAAATGCTGGAAAGCCTGACCTGGGACGGAAAGGAACGGATCCGCTATGCACTGTCGTATTTCCTGGGAGCTGACAGTAACAACTACGTGGGAGAAGTCATGACACTTCATATGCTGGCAGCAATCCATCGTGTTTATAAACCCGGCTGCAAATATGACATCTGCTTCTGTCTTGTCGGGCCGCAGGGATGCGGGAAGTCTACATTCTTCCGTTTTCTGGCATTAAAGGACGAATGGTTCTGTGACGACTTGAAGAAGGTGGACGATGATAATGTCTACCGAAAGCTGCAGGGACACTGGTTTATTGAATTCGGTGAACTAAATGCAAAGACAAAGGCACAGAGTATCGAAGAATTCAAAGCATTCCTGACCCGGCAGAAAGAAACCTATAAGACTCCTTATGACAAATATCCGCAGGATCACCTGCGCCAGTGCGTGTTCTGCGGAACTTCCAATGATCTGCAGTTTCTGCCCTTTGACAGAAGCGGCAACCGCAGATTTGCCCCGGTTCTGATTGATCCTGCCAAAGCAGAGCATCACATTCTTGAGGATGAACAGAATTCCCGCGCATATATCGAGCAGATGTGGGCGGAAGCAATGTACTACTACAAGGAAGAAGGAAATAATCTCAAGCTGACTTTCAGTAAAAATATGGAGGGATACGCCACCAGCCTGCAGAAAGAATTCATGCCGGAGGACAGTGACCTCGGAATGGTAGAAGCATTCCTTGAGAAAAAGGGAGACGAGTATACCTGCGTGAAGGAAATCTACTGTATGGTATTCAATCACATTTTCAGTGACAGCATTCCTGCATGGGAATCCAAACGAATTGCAGACATGCTCCGTGAACTTGGATGGAAATGCATCGACAGCAGAAAGTTTGCCATGTATGGAAGTCAGAAAGCCTGGGTAAAGATCGTGGATCCTTCTATGGACGCGGGAGATGGGTTCGTGAAAATTGCTGAGAACGAAACGAATCCCTTTGATCAGAAAAAAGATGAAACGAATTGAAAAAGAATTCCCCGGCAACATGTAACGGATCAAATTACCACCGGGCAGCTACCACCGGAGGAAAAAACATTACAAAACGGTGAGAAGTCTGGAAAGGCCTGATTTCAAGGCTTCTACGATCTACCTACTCAATTTGAAAACTATTTTGAAGCGGGTGGTAGGAAGTCAGTGGTAGAGGACAAAACCTGTAAACGGTTTTTCAGTCCGTGGAGACAAGACTATTTTTAGGAGCCCTCGGCGTTTGAGAGCGAAATACTCCCTTTGCACAAATCAGAGAATTTATGACAAAGGGTATTTCGCCCTGCCGGGGGCTTTCGTGTCCCGTTGCAATCATATTTCAATCTGAAATCACCATCTTGTCCTCCCCTGCTGCGTTGTCGTCAGTCACTGTAGCCCGCTACGGCTCCTTCCTTCGCCTTGTAGGATGAGAATAATCTGGCAATTTCAGTCTTGAAGATGATCGCGACGTGCCACGCCGCGCTGTAAACGCACGATGCTGCGCAGCTTAAAGAAAAATGTTCTTCCTGCACTGCTTCGTAAACAGAAGAATTTGTTTCAATGAAGATTCAAAGAAGATAAGAAAAATATGAATGTCAAGGGAGGAGGTGGTATCATGCCGAGACATTCGTTTATTCAGATGACAAAGCTTCCGGATGTCCGGGGACGTGTCGACTATATCAGCAATCCCAAACGCCAGGAGCATCTCTATGCCATTTACTCTACTGTGAAGCCGGAATTCTGGAAATATCTCTCCGAGCAGGCTCAGTATGATTATAATTATTATCAACGTATTCTTAATGATGATTTTGATGATGATACAGATGAGGAGATAAACAGCAAAAAAGGGTTGCAGTTAGATAGCAGATTTGTTGGAGATGTTGCAAAATCTGTGCTTATGTCTGGTAACATTACCCCGGTTGGAATAGTTAAGGGAGTTAGCAAGGCGACTAAAAAACAGATTCGAAGAAACGCTACTAAAGGAATTGGTGAAAAGATTAAGGATGAGTTGGGGTTGACTGATTTGGAGGACGAATTTACAGAAATGGGCAATGAGTTACGTGAGGAATTTGGACTTAAGCCTAAAATGACACATAAAATGGAACGTGAACAACAAATCCATGATGCCTTTAATGAAACTGTAAAAAAAGCAAGGAAAGAGATCCTTTTACGATCATCTATTGTTGCTCAGGAAAGAACAAATTCTTATAAATTTTGTCCATTCTGTGGAACAAAACTTTCTTCAGATAAGGTCAAGTATTGTACAGAATGTGGTCAAAAACTAAATTAAAGCTACATAACTCGTCAGTCCCTTGACATTTGCGGGCGTTGGGAAAACAGTCATTTCGGCATTTGACTATAAGAGATTTAAAGAGGCTAATCAGAGAGCCAGGCTTTTGTTCGTCGCGCACAGAAAAGAGATTCTGGAACAGAGTATTCAGACATTCCAGGAAATTTTGAACGATTTCAACTTTGGCGAGCTCTTTGTGGATGGAAGAAAGCCGACGAAGATCGATCATCTGTTTATCAGCATCCAGTCCTTTAACTCTGCCCATCTGGCGCAGTGGACGACGCCGGATTTCTACGATTATATCTGTGTGGATGAATTCCACCATGCAGCTGCCGCTTCCTATCAGGAGCTTCTTGCCTACTACCGTCCGAAGATCCTGCTGGGACTGACGGCGACGCCGGACCGCATGGACGGCAAGGATATCCTGAAATACTTTGATGGCAGGACCGCCTCAAAGATGCTTCTTGGAGAGGCCATTGACCGGAACCTGCTCAGCACTTTTCAGTACTTCGGGGTGACAGACGATGTAGATTACAGCAAATGCAAATGGATCCGCGGCAGGTATGACACGAGTGAGCTGGAAAAGATCTATACGGCAGATGTGAAGAGATGTTCTCTCGTCCTTGAGAGTGTAAAGAGGTATGTCGCGGACATGGCGGATGTGAAGGGGCTTGGCTTCTGCGTCAGCATTGCTCATGCCGACTATATGGCGCAGTTTTTTAACGCCCATGGAGTACCATCCATTTCCCTCTCCGCAAAGAGCATAGATGATATTCGCGAGGATGCAAAGAACGATCTGGTCAGCGGGAAGATTAAGTTCATTTTTGTTGTAGATTTGTACAACGAAGGCGTTGATATTCCCCAGGTTAATACGGTTCTCTTTCTGCGTCCCACAGAAAGCGCTACTGTTTTTCTGCAGCAGCTTGGGCGAGGCCTTCGCCTGAGTCCCGGAAAAGACTGCCTGACCGTCCTTGATTTTATCGGGCAGGCTAATAAAAAATACAATTTCGGGATGAAATTTGAGGCCATGGTCGGAAAGGGCCGCAAATCTCTTCGCAAACAGATTGAGGATGGTTTTTCCAATCTTCCCAGAGGCTGCTACATTGAACTGGAAAAATACGCCAGGGAATACATTCTCGAGAACCTGAAACAGACAGATAACTCAAAGAATGCTCTGATCAATCTTGTGCGCACCTTTGAGGAGGACACAGGTCTGCCTCTGAATCTGGAGAATTTCCTGACAGAGTACAACCTTTCTCTTTACGATTTTTACCAGAACACCGGCGGGCGTTCCCTTTACCGTTTAAAGAAATGGGCGGGACTGATTGAAAATAAAGGTGACGTTGAGGATAAGATCTACAGCATGCTGACAGGGCTTTTCCATGTCGATTCAGTGCGTCTTCTGGATTACTGGATCCGCTATATAAAGGGCGACCACAGGCCCCGTTCGGAGTCCGAAGTCCTGATGCGGAACATGTTGTACTACACTTTTTATAAAAAAAATCCCGGAAAGATGGGCTTTGCGGACATAGACGCCGGGATCGAATCTGTCCTTCACGAGGACTTTGTGAAAGAGGAAGTCCTCCAAATTCTCCAGTATAACCGGACACACGTGGATTTTGTCCCCGGCATCAACGAATACCCATTTACCTGCCCCCTGGACCTGCACTGCAGAGGGTGTACTAACAAATCTTTG